>NZ_JBVJWR010000001.1:575670-623021 GCF_055602235.1 Streptomyces sp. NPDC037410
ACAAGAACCCCCCCCCCCCCCCCCCTCCCACTCCTCGCACCGGGGCCCGCCCCCCCCCCCCCCCCCCCCCTCTCTCCCCCCCCCCCCCCCCCCCCCCCCCCCCCCCCCCCCCCCCCCCCCCCCCCCCCCCCCCCCCCCCCCCCCCCCCCCCTCTGCTGCGTACGAGCCTTACGCGGCGAGCTTCGCCAAGGTCGCGTCGATGCGGGTGAGGGTCTTCTCCTTGCCCAGGATCTCCAGGGACTCGAAGAGGGGCAGGCCGATCGTGCGGCCGGTGACGGCGACGCGGACCGGGGCCTGGGCCTTGCCGAGCTTGAGGCCGTGGGCCTCGCCGGCGGCCAGGACGGCGCTCTTGAGGGACTCCGGGTCGCTCCAGTCGGCCGCTTCGAGCTTCTCGCGGGCGGTGGTGAGCAGCGCCGCGGGCTCGCCCTTCATGGCCTTGTCCCACGAGGGCTGGTCGAAGACCGGCTCGGGCAGGAACAGGAAGTCCACGTTGGCCGTGATGTCCGAGAGGACGGTCAGGCGGGTCTGGGCGTGCGGGGCGATCCGCTCCCAGGCGGCGCGGTCGAAGTCCTCGGCGGCCCAGGGGGCGTGCGGGGCCCGCAGCCAGGGCTCGCAGGCCTCGGCGAAGGTCTTCACGTCCAGCATGCGGATGTGGTCGGCGTTGATCGACTCGGCCTTCTTGAGGTCGAAGCGCGCCGGGTTGGCGTTGACGTCGGCGATGTCGAACTTCGCCACCATCTCGGGGATGGTGAAGAGGTCCTGGTCGGCCGAGAAGGACCAGCCGAGGAGCGACAGGTAGTTCAGCAGGCCCTCGGGGAGGAAGCCGCGCTCCCGGTAGAGGTTGAGGGAGGCCTGCGGGTCGCGCTTGGAGAGCTTCTTGTTGCCCTCGCCCATCACGTACGGCAGGTGGCCGAAGGAGGGGATCTCCTTGGCGACGCCGAGCTCGATCAGCGCCTTGTAGAGCGCGATCTGGCGGGGGGTGGAGGAGAGCAGGTCCTCGCCGCGCAGGACGTGGGTGATCTCCATGAGGGCGTCGTCGACCGGGTTGACCAGGGTGTAGAGCGGGGCGCCGTTGGCCCGGAGGATGCCGTAGTCCGGCACGTTCTCCGGGGTGAAGGTGAGCTCGCCGCGGACCAGGTCGGTGAAGGTGATCGGCTCGTCGGGCATCCGGAAGCGGACGATCGACGCGCGGCCCTCGGCCTCGTACGCCGACTTCTGCTCCAGGGTGAGGTCGCGGCAGTGGCCGTCGTAGCCGGAGGGGCGGCCGGCGGCGCGGGCGGCCTCGCGGCGCTCGTCGAGCTCCTCGGTGGTGCAGTAGCAGGGGTACGCGTACCCGCCGGCGAGCAGCTTGTCGGCGACGTCCTTGTAGATGTCCATCCGCTGCGACTGGCGGTACGGGGCGTGGGGGCCGCCGATCTCCGGGCCCTCGTCCCAGTCGAGGCCGAGCCACTTGAGGGAGTCGAGCAGCTGGTTGTACGACTCCTCGGAGTCGCGTGCCGCGTCGGTGTCCTCGATGCGGAAGACCATGGTGGCCTCGTTGTGCCGGGCGAAGGCCCAGTTGAAGAGAGCCGTGCGGACCAGGCCCACGTGGGGGTTGCCGGTCGGGGAGGGACAGAAACGGACGCGGATGTTCGCGTTAGCCACGCTTGATCACCTTGTTGGTGAGAGTGCCGATGCCTTCGATGGTGACGGCGACCTCGTCGCCGACGTTGAGGGGGCCGACCCCGGCGGGGGTGCCGGTGAGGATGACGTCGCCCGGGAGCAGCGTCATGGCCTCGGTGATGTGGACGACCAGGTCCTCGATGGAGCGGATCATGTCGCTCGTCCGACCCAGCTGGCGCTGTTCGCCGTTGACCGTGGCCTGGATGGTCAGGTCGCTCGGGTCGAGGTCGGTCTCCACCCAGGGGCCCAGCGGGCAGGAGGTGTCGAAGCCCTTCGCGCGGGCCCACTGCTTCTCGCGCTGCTGCGCGTCGCGCGCGGTGACGTCGTTGGCGCACGTGTAGCCGAAGATGACGTCCTTCACGCGCTCGCGGGGCACCTCGCGGCACATGCGGCCGATGACCACGGCCAGTTCGGCCTCGTGGCGCAGCTCGTTGGAGAAGGAGGGGTACTCGATGGCGTCGCCGGGGCCGATCACCGAGGTGGTGGGCTTGAAGAAGGCGACGGGGACGTCGGGGACCTCGTTGCCGAGTTCGGCGGCGTGCTCGGCGTAGTTGCGGCCGATGGCCACGACCTTGTTGGGGAGCACGGGCGGCAGGAGCCGTACCTTGCTCAGCGGGACCTTGGTGCCGCTGAGCTCGAAGTCGGTGTACGGGATGCCCTTGATGATGTCGAGGACGAGGCCGCCGGACTCGACGGTTCCCTCGCCCTCGACCGCGCCGAAGGCCACATTGCCGTCGATGGAGAATCTGGCGATGCGCACGAGTGCTGTCGCCCCTCACTTGATGCTGGCTGGAGTCTGACGCTCCAGGCTAACGCGGCGAGGGGGCCCGTTCGGGAGGACTAGCGCGTCGCGGAGGCGTACGGCTGGGGCTCGTAGGGGGCCGGGGCCTGCATCAGGATCGTGCGGCGCGGGTTGGCCGTGTTGCCGGGCAGCTCCGCCGTGTACTCCGGCTGGGCGCCCCGGCCGAGCTCTGCGGCGTCCGAGAGGTGGACGAGGGTGGAGCGGCGGGGGTTGGCCGTGGTGCGGAGCGTCGTCGTCTTCATCGCGGTGATCGGACCTTGTTCCGGGAGGGGCGCCCGTACGGGCGCGAAGCGGTGTAAAGCGCCAGGCTAAGCACGCCCTTCCCTTCGAATGCATGGCTGAGACATCGATTCGCGTGTGAGTTTGCTCACCACTTGGGTCGCATTCCAGGCATTACGGACCACCCCCGGGCGTCACGGAAAGGGACATTCCGCCACTGAATGAGCTATTCCGCTCCTGATCATGGCGACTGGGACACACGGGGATGCCCAACCATTGGGACGGAAAAGTCCGAAACCTCCGTGATCATCTTCTACATGGGGTGACACGTCGTGCACGCTTTGTCATTCCCCTCCCGCCACGACACGCGGCCCTTGTTGGAGATCCGGCACTGTGCTGGAATTCCACGCACCGCCGCGGGTTTCAGGCCGGTGTGCAAGGGGCGCAACAGCGCCGGCCGAGTGGCGGGGAAGGGGGAACTGCGCCGGTCACCGACGACCACCTGGGGTGCTCCACGCACCCCGATCGACGCCGACACCGTCCTCTCCGTTCACCCGGAAGGACGCCTGGTCCAGAGGTTGCGACGCTAGTGCAGGGACGTTTCAAGAGGGATGGCTCGGGGTCTTCCCAGGCCCGTCAGGGCCGTGCGGATGCTCCGGCGGAGCAGGAACCGCGTGCCGGGACCGACCGCGGTCCCTCGGCCTCGCACACCCCGAACCAGGGTCAGGGACCGTCCGGCGAGGGCGGCGACAAGGGCGGCAGGCGCGGCAGCGCCGCGGCCTCGTCCGCCGAGCCCGCCGCCGCACCCCCCAAGGCCAAGGCCGAGAACGAGGTCGGGCCGCGAATAGCCCTGCGCAACTGGCGCATCTCCACGCGCCTCGTCGCGCTCCTCACCCTCCCCGTGGTCGCGGCGACCACCCTGGGCGGCATCCGCATCAGCGACTCGCTCCAGGACATGGAGCAGCTCGACCACATGCAGCTGCTCACCAAGCTGACCCGTGAGGCGACCGGCCTCGCGCAGGCCCTGCAGGCCGAGCGCGACCTGTCGGCCGGCCCGCTGGCCAACGGCCGCCCGGTCAGCGACTACCAGGTCGCCAACCCGCGCCGGAAGACGGACCGCGAGTACAAGGCCTTCCTCGACGCCACCGAGGACATCCCGGCCACCGAGGGCGACGAGGCGCTGCGCAGCATCCGCCAGAACGTCAGCCAGATCGCCTCGCAGGTCACCGAGCTCCACTCCATCCGGGGCGCCGCCTACGAGAAGGGCGTGTCCCACTCGGTGACGGTCGAGGCGTACAGCCGCCTCATCCGCTCGTTGCTCAGCCTGTCCCAGGACATGGCGCAGGCGACCAGCAACCCCGAGATGATCAAGCGGACCCGCGCGCTCGCCGCGTTCTCGTCCGCCAAGGAGTACGCCTCCATCCAGCAGGCGATCATCGCGGCCGCGCTTCCCCCGAGCGACCGGACCTCCGGCAGGATCCAGCAGGGTGACCGCCTCTACGGCGAGGCCGCCCTCAACAGTGAGGCCGTCGAGCTCAAGTCGTTCCAGGCGATCTACGAGTCGACCGGTGGCGACGCCGCCGAGAAGACCGAGTCGCTGAACAGCGGCGACCCGTCGATCAACGCCGCCAACAAGTACGCCGAACGCGTGCTGAACTCGGACGACGCGATGCCCTCCGGCGTCAAGCGCGGTCACCTGAACTTCACCGACGAGTACAGCACCAAGATCGCCGCCATGAACCGCATCGAGGCGGGTCTGCTCGGCGACATGGAGTCGATGGCCCGTGAGCTGAAGGCGGAGTCGCAGCGCGACGCCATCATCAACGGTGCGCTGATCCTCCTCGTCCTCGGCGTCTCGCTCATCGGCGCCTTCGTCGTGGCCCGGTCCATGATCCGGTCGCTGCGGCGACTCCAGGACACCGCGACCAAGGTCGCCCAGGACCGCCTGCCCGAGCTCGTCAAGCAGCTCTCCGAGTCCGACCCGCAGGACGTCGACACCTCCGTCGAGTCCGTCGGTGTGCACTCCCGGGACGAGATCGGCCAGGTGGCCGCGGCCTTCGACGACGTGCACCGCGAGGCCGTCCGCCTCGCCGCCGAGCAGGCCCTCCTCCGGGGCAACGTCAACGCGATGTTCACCAACCTCTCGCGCCGTTCCCAGGGCCTCATCCAGCGTCAGCTCTCGCTCATCTCCGAGCTGGAGTCCCGCGAGGCCGACCCGGACCAGCTCTCCTCGCTGTTCAAGCTCGACCACCTCGCGACCCGTATGCGCCGGAACGGCGAGAACCTCCTCGTCCTCGCCGGTGAGGAGCCGGGCCGCCGCTGGACCCGCCCGGTCCCGCTGGTCGACGTCCTCCGTGCCGCCGCCTCCGAGGTGGAGCAGTACGAGCGCATCGAACTGGCCGCGGTCCCGGCGACCGAGGTCGCCGGCCGGGTCGTCAACGACCTCGTGCACCTCCTCGCCGAGCTCCTCGAGAACGCCACCTCGTTCTCCTCCCCGCAGACGAAGGTCCGGGTCACCGGTCACGCCCTGCCCGACGGCCGCGTGCTCGTCGAGATCCACGACACCGGCATCGGCCTCTCCCCCGAGGACCTCGCCGCGATCAACGAGCGGCTCGCCTCGCCGCCCACCGTGGACGTCTCGGTCTCGCGCCGCATGGGTCTGTTCGTGGTCGGCCGCCTGTCCCTGCGACACGGCATCCGGATCCAGCTGCGCCCGTCCGACTCGGGCGGCACCACCGCGCTCGTCATGCTCCCCGTCGACGTCGCCCAGGGCGGCAAGAAGCCCATGCCCAAGCCGGGCGCGGGCGGTCAGGGCGCGATGCCGCAGGGTGCCTCCGCCCCCGGCGGGCGTCTGCCCGGCGCGGCCGGTGGCCCCGGTGCCGGACGTCCCGGCCAGGGCGGTGCCCCGTCCTCGACGGCCGGCCGTCTCGGCGCCGGTGCCGGTGCCGCGCGCGGCCAGGTCGGTGCGGGCGGTTCCCGGGCCGCGCTGCCCGCCCGTGACGGTGCGCCGCTCGCCGGCGGGCCGCAGGGCGCGCCGCAGTCCCGCACCCCGCAGCCGCAGAACGCAGCCCTGGAGCAGACCGGCCAGCTGCCGCAGATCCCCCAGGCTCCGCAGGCTCCCCAGTCGCCCGACGCGCTGCGTCCGGGCCCCGGCGGGGGCGGCCTCATCGGCGGTGCCGCGAGCGCCATCCCGTCCCGTACGGACGTGTGGGGCAACCAGCCGGGCCCGCAGGCGCCGCAGCAGCAGCCGCAGCAGGCCCAGGGCAACCAGCAGGCCGGGTACGACTTCCCGCGTGCCGAGCTGCCCGGCGGCGCCCCGCAGCAGCAGCGCCCGCAGGCCGCGAGCTGGGGCAACGACCCGCAGCAGCAGCCGGTCCGGCGCCCGCAGCAGGAGATGTCCCCGCTGGACGCCCCGCGCGGTCACGAGGAGCCGGAGTCGGCGGGCCTGTTCGGCGCGTCGGCGGCTCCGCAGGGCCCCGGTTCCACGGGCCAGTTCCCGCGCCCGGACTTCGGCGCCCCGCAGCACCAGGCCCCTCAGCAGCAGCAGGCGTACCAGCAGGACCCGGCGTCGACGGCGCAGTTCCCGCGCCCCGACTTCGGCGCCCCGCAGGGTCCCGGCTCCACGGGCCAGTTCCCGCGCCCGGACTTCGGCGCCCCGCAGCACCAGGCCCCTCAGCAGCCCCAGGCCCCGCAGCAGCAGGCGTACCAGGGCGGCCAGCAGCAGTTCGGCCAGGAGCAGCAGTTCGGCCGGCAGCCCTTCGTACCGCAGGCGCAGCAGCAGGCCCAGCCGCCGGCGCCGCGGCAGCGGGGCGGCAACGACTTCGGTGCCCCGCGTCCGGCCGAGCCGGCCGGGCGCCAGCAGCCGCAGCAGCCGCAGCTCCAGCAGCCGCGCCGTCCGGAGGCCCTGCCGCCGGCCGGTGGCGCGCGCGACGGCCGTACGCCGCAGTACGACCCGCTGGGGTCCGACTGGTCGCAGCAGGAGCAGCCGCAGCAGCAGGGCTACCAGGCGGACCTGACGCAGACGATGCAGACCCCGGTCGTGTCGCAGCCGTCCGCTCCGGCGCCCCGTGCGGCCGCCGACCCGGCCGCTGACGGCGGCCGGCAGAACGGGGCCGCCTGGCGGACCTCGCCCAACGACGAGCTGGTGCGCCAGGCGGAGCGGGTGCGCAAGCCCGCGGCCGGCGGCGTCACCACCTCCGGTCTTCCGCGCCGTGTGCCGAAGGCCAACCTCGTACCCGGGACCGCACAGGAGCAGGCCCACACGGCCGGCCCCCAGGTCTCGCGTGCACCCGACGACGTCCGCGGCCGGCTCACCAATCTGCGCCGCGGCATTCAGCAGGGCCGCCAGGCCGGCAACTCGACCACGGGTAGCCACCACCTCGGTCCGAACCATCAGCAGGAGCGTTAGTTGAACGCGATGAGCCAGGCGGCGCAGAATCTGAACTGGTTGATCACCAACTTCGTGGACAACACCCCCGGGGTGTCCCACACGGTGGTGGTGTCCGCCGACGGACTCCTGCTGGCCATGTCCGAAGGATTCCCCCGCGACCGCGCCGACCAGCTGGCGGCGGTCGCATCCGGACTGACCTCGCTGACCGCGGGCGCGTCCCGGATCTTCGAGGGCGGTCCCGTGGCACAGACCGTGGTGGAGATGGAGCGCGGCTTCCTCTTCCTCATGCAGGTCTCGGACGGCTCCTCGCTGGCCGTGCTCGCCCACCCCGAGTGCGACATCGGCCTCGTGGGCTACGAGATGGCGCTGCTGGTCGACCGGGCCGGCAGCGTCCTCACCCCGGATCTCCGTGCGGAGCTCCAGGGCAGCCTGCTCCACTAGGTCACGCACGGCGGACGGACCCCACTTCCGTCCGCACCGACCGACTCGCAGGGCGGTACGCCCCTCCGTACCGCTCTGGGCACTGTTCATCGTCCGGCCGCCCCACCCGGCCCCCCACCGGCCCCATCAGACGGCAGAAGTCTTGCTGTCACGCCCGGAGGATTCATGACCCCGCCCCCCGCCTCTCACGATCCGTACGGCGCATCAGTCGACGAGTACGGGCACGAGGGCGACCAGCCGCTGGTGCGTCCGTACGCGATGACCGGCGGCCGGACCCGGCCGCGCTACCAGCTCGCCATCGAGGCGCTGGTCAGCACCACGGCCGACCCGGCACACCTCGCCACGCTCCTTCCGGAGCACCAGCGGATCTGCCACCTCTGCCGCGAGGTCAAGTCGGTGGCCGAGGTGTCGGCCCTCCTGTCGATGCCGCTCGGTGTCGCCCGGATCCTCGTGGCCGACCTGGCGGAGGCCGGCATGGTGGCGATCCACCAGCCGGGCAACGGAGAGACCGGCGGCACGCCGGACGTGACACTGCTCGAAAGGGTGCTCAGTGGACTTCGCAAGCTCTAGCGGCGGCGCGGCCAGATCGACCACCAGCGCGAAGATCGTGGTGGCCGGCGGCTTCGGCGTGGGCAAGACCACGTTCGTCGGCGCCGTCTCGGAGATCAACCCGCTGCGTACCGAAGCCGTCATGACCTCCGCGTCGGCCGGCATCGACGATCTGACGCACACCGGCGGCAAGACGACGACGACCGTCGCCATGGACTTCGGCCGCATCACGCTCGACCAGGACCTGATCCTGTACCTCTTCGGTACGCCCGGTCAGGACCGCTTCTGGTTCATGTGGGACGACCTGGTCCGCGGCGCGATCGGCGCCGTCGTGCTCGTGGACACCCGCCGTCTGGCGGACTGCTTCCCGGCGGTCGACTACTTCGAGAACAGCGGCCTGCCGTTCGTCATCGCCCTCAACGGCTTCGACGGCAGCCAGCCCTACCAGCCCGAGGAAGTCCGCGAGGCCCTGCAGATCGGCCCCGCCACCCCCATCATCACCACGGACGCCCGCCACCGCGCGGACGCCAAGAGCGCGCTCATCACGCTCGTCGAGCACGCCCTCATGGCCCGGCTCAAGTAACGGGACGGCCCAGGGCAGTTGTCATATGCCTCTGCCAGGGGCGGTTCTGTGTCCTTCGACACGGCCGCCCCCGGGTTCATAACATTTCGACAGAGAATTGGGGCGCCTCGGACACCCGACGCATCCGACCGGTGTCACTGCGCTCACCTGAGCCCCGCCATTTGGCGGGGCTCGCTCTTTATGCCCGTTTTATGCGAGGCCTGGACCACTGAACGCGGCCGTTTCCCACTGTTTGGAACCGACCCCCTTCACGTGCTGCAATTCATGAACTCCCGAGTAGTACGGCCCTGAACGAAACACCGGCACAACGTAGGTGCCGACGCCGAGAGGTTGTTGGTCGAGTGAGGCGAAGCAAGGAAAGCTCCGCGGAGCAGGAGACGCGGGGCAACTTCACGCCGCCGTCGCGTACGGCGATGTCGCCCGCGGACGTGCCCGTGACGCCGCCCCCCGTCGAGCCGGTCAAGGGCAGCTCCAGCAAGCTCTCGCCCCGCAACTGGCGGGTGCCCACGCGCCTGAACGCGATCCTCTGTATACCCGTGCTCACCGGCCTCGTCATGGGCAGCTTCCAGGTGAAGTCGGCTATCGACACCTGGCAGGAGGCGCAGGACGCCGAGAAGACGGCGCTCATCGTGCGCGCCGCCTCGGAGTACAGCACCGCCCTCCTCAACGAGCGCGACCTGACCGCCGGCCCCCTGCTCGCCGCGAAGACCCCCGAGGACCGCAAGGCCGACGAGGTGACGCGGGCGTACGCCGCGACCGACTCCGCCAAGGCGAAGTTCGACGAGGCCGTCAAGAGCATGCCGTCGGGCCAGGGCATGGAGCGACGTCTGCGGCTGTTCCAGGACGAGGAGCCGAAGCTGGAGACGCTGCGCAAGGCGGCGTACACCCGCTCCCTCGACCCGGTGAACACGCAGCTCGGCTACACGGGCGTGCAGCACTACCTGATGGAGTTCTCGAACGAGCTCGGTCTGGGCACCGGCAACATCACCAGCTACGGCCGTACGGTCTACGCGATCCAGCTGTCGAAGGGCGCGGAGTCCCTCCAGCGCTCCATCGGCACGCAGCTCCTCGTCCGGCCCAGCCAGGACGAGGCGGTCTTCGCCCAGCAGTCCGTGGCGTTCAACTCGTACAACTACCTGGAGCAGATCGCCCTCGGCGAGTTCAGCTCCGGCGGTCTGCCCGAGGACGTCGACCTCCTCAAGAAGGTCATGGCCGGCAAGGCCGCCGACGGCGAGAAGCGGATGGCCGCGGCCGGCATCGAGCTGCCCAAGGGCAAGGACGGCTCCGTCTACTCCGGCGTCGCCTCCCAGATCGGCACCGCCAAGAGCCCCGCGGACATCAAGGAGCTGAAGGGCCAGGGCATCACGCCCGAGACCTGGATGGCCGTCGCCACCGCCAAGTTCGACGGCTACAGCGAGGTCGAGAAGACCCTCGTCGACAAGGCCGTGACCGAGGCCGCCGACATCTCCGACGAGGCCAAGACGGACGCCTGGGTCAACGGCGGCATCGTCGTCATCGCCCTGCTCGCCGCCTTCATCCTCGCCGGCATGATGGCCCGCCAGATGAGCCGCTCGATGCGCGAGCTGCGGACCGCCGCGTTCAGCATCGCCGAGCAGCGCCTGCCGATGCTGGTCGACCAGCTCTCCCGTACGGAGCCGGGCCGGGTCGACACCCGCGTGCAGCCCATCCCGATCGACTCCCAGGACGAGATCGGCGAGGTCGCCCGCGCCTTCGACCAGGTCCACCGCGAGGCCGTCCGGCTCGCCGCCGAGCAGGCCATGCTCCGCGGCAACGTCAACGCGATCTTCACGAACCTCTCGCGCCGCAACCAGTCGCTGATCGAGGGCCAGCTGACCCTCATCACCGACCTGGAGAACAACGAGGCCGACCCGGACCAGCTGGAGAACCTCTTCCGCCTGGACCACCTGGCCACCCGTATGCGCCGCAACGGCGAGAACCTCCTCGTCCTCGCCGGCGAGGAGCCGGGCCGCCGCTGGGACCAGCCGGTCCCGCTGGTCGACGTCATGCGCGCCGCCTCCTCCGAGGTGGAGCAGTACGAGCGCATCGAGCTGGCCGGCGTGCCGGAGGCCGAGATCCACGGCCAGGCCGTGACCGACCTCGTGCACCTGCTCGCCGAGCTCCTGGAGAACGCCACCACGTTCTCCTCCCCGCAGACCAAGGTGCGCGTCACCGCGACGCGTCTCCCCGACGGCCGCGTGATGGTCGAGATCCACGACAAGGGCATCGGCCTCACCGCCGAGGACTTCGCGGACATCAACCACAAGCTGGCCAACCCGCCGACCGTGGACGCCGCCGTCTCGCAGCGCATGGGCCTCTTCGTGGTCGGCCGCCTCGCCGACCGGCACGGCATCCGGGTCCAGCTCCGCCCCTCGGGCGAGCAGGCCGGGACGACCTCGCTGGTCATGCTGCCGGACGCGATCACACACGGCGGTGGCGGCGAGCAGCCGCTCCAGGACGACTTCACCGTCTCGCAGATCATCCCGCAGCAGCAGCAGCAGAGCGCCTTCGAGGCCGCCCCGCAGCAGCAGATGCTCACCGCGGCCGACCTCGGCTTCGACGACTCGCGCTACGAGCAGCCGGCCGAGGAGGAGCACCAGCTCGACCCGGTCAACCGCTCGCTGCAGCGCGAGGGGCGGCGCGCCGCCCTGGAGGCCCAGGCGCAGCAGGGCGGCGACCGTCCGCTCTTCCGCGACGAGGCGGAGCCGGCCGAGCAGTACGGGCAGCAGCAGGCCCAGGAGTACGCCGCCGAGCAGTACCCGGCGCAGGAGTACCCGGCGCAGGAGTACGGCCAGGAGTACGCGGACGGCTACGCCCAGCAGGACGGCTACCCGCAGCAGGACGGTTTCGCCCAGCAGGACGGCTACGCGCAGCCGCAGGAAGGTTTCGCGCAGCAGGACGGTTACGCCTACCCGGAGCAGGGCTACGAGGCGTACCCGCAGCAGGGCTATGCGGAAGCCTCGTACGAGGCTCCGGGAACCGAACACCAGCAGTACGGCAATGCGTTCGATCCCCAGCCCCACCAGGCAGAGTGGCCGGATCAGAACGCATACCAGGGTGGCTACGGTCAGGATTACGGAGCGGAAGCGGAATCTGCCCCGAGCGCTCCCGAACAGGCCCGCGACCGCGTAGGCTTCGACCGTCCGGGTCCGACTCCGAGTCCCGCCCCGGACGCCGGACACGCGCTGACCGACGCCGGTCTGCCGCGCCGCGGCAGCGTCGGATCGCAGGCGCAGCAGGCGCCGCAGCAGCCGAAGCCCGCGCAGCCGGTGCAGCAGCAGGACGAAGCCCAAGGCTCCGAAGAATGGCGCTCGACCAACGACGAGCGCTGGCAGCGGGCCGGAAAGCTCAAGGACCCCAAGGCGGGCGGGGTCACCTCGTCCGGTCTCCCCCGGCGGGTGCCGAAGGCCAACCTGGTCGAGGGCACGGCTGAGCAGACCCCGCAGGGCGGCCCCCAGGTCTCCCGCGCACCCGAGGACGTACGGGGCAGGTTGAGCAACCTGCGCCGGGGCGTCCAGCAGGGACGCAGCGCGGGAACGGACACGAACGGATCGGGCCTCGGCCCGGGCAGTACCTACAACCAGGAGCGTTAGTGTGAGCATGAGCCAGGCGGCGCAGAATCTGAACTGGTTGATCACCAACTTCGTGGACAACACCCCCGGGGTGTCCCACACGGTGGTGGTCTCCGCCGACGGACTCCTGCTGGCGATGTCCGAGGGTTTCCCCCGTGACCGCGCCGACCAGCTGGCGGCCGTCGCTTCCGGACTGACCTCGCTGACCGCGGGCGCGTCCCGGATCTTCGAGGGCGGTGCGGTCAACCAGACCGTCGTGGAGATGGAGCGCGGCTTCCTCTTCATCATGTCGATCTCGGACGGCTCCTCGCTGGCCGTCCTCGCCCACCCGGAGGCCGACATCGGTCTCGTGGGCTACGAGATGGCCCTCCTCGTGGACCGCGCGGGCACGGTTCTGACGCCTGACCTCCGGGCGGAACTTCAGGGAAGTCTGCTCAACTAACAGACGGACAGTGCGTTTCGTGCCACCGCACCGTAAGGTGCGGTGGCGCGGTTCAAGGGACATGGACCGCGAGGCAGTCGGAGGAGGAGACGTGGGTACACCCCCGGGCGCGAGCCCTTACAACGGTTATGACGCGCATCAGGCGCCGCTGGGCGACACCGCGCAGAACCGGTTCAACTTTCCCTCCGCCCCGAGCAGACAGGGCGTGTCTCAGCCCTACGCGCAGCCTCAGGTCCCGTCGGCCGCGGGTTCCCCGGCCGCCTCGCGCGGCGCGGGCGGTTCCGGCGGGCACAACCCGCTGGTGCGGCCGTACGCGATGACCGGCGGCCGGACCCGGCCGCGTTACCAGCTCGCCATCGAGGCGCTGGTCAGCACGACGGCCGACCCGGCCCGCCTGCAGGGGCAGTTGCCCGAGCACCAGCGGATCTGCCGGCTCTGCTTCGAGATCAAGTCGGTCGCGGAGATCTCGGCCCTTCTCTCCATCCCCCTCGGCGTCGCCCGAATCCTCGTCGCCGACCTGGCCGAGGCCGGACTCGTCGCCATCCACCAGCCCGGCGGCGACGAGGCCGCCGGCGGTCAGCCAGACGTGACACTGCTCGAAAGGGTGCTCAGTGGACTTCGCAAGCTCTAGCGGCGGCGCGGCCCGTTCAACCACCAGCGCGAAGATCGTGGTGGCGGGCGGCTTCGGCGTGGGTAAGACCACGTTCGTCGGCGCCGTCTCGGAGATCAACCCGCTGCGTACCGAAGCCGTCATGACCTCCGCCTCCGCGGGCATCGACGACCTCACCCACACCGGCGACAAGACGACGACGACCGTCGCCATGGACTTCGGCCGCATCACGCTCGACCAGGACCTGATCCTGTACCTCTTCGGTACGCCCGGTCAGGACCGCTTCTGGTTCATGTGGGACGACCTCGTCCGCGGCGCCATCGGCGCCGTCGTGCTGGTCGACACCCGCCGCCTCGCCGACTGCTTCCCCGCGGTCGACTACTTCGAGAACAGCGGCCTGCCGTTCGTCATCGCCCTCAACGGCTTCGACGGCAACCAGCCGTACCAGCCGGAGGAGGTGCGCGAGGCCCTGCAGATCGGCCCCGACACCCCCATCATCACCACCGACGCCCGCCACCGCGGGGACGCCAAGAGCGCGCTCATCACGCTCGTCGAGCACGCGCTCATGGCCCGCCTGCGGTAGTCCCGACGGGACGTACGTACGGGGAGGCCCCGCACCGGGAAACGGTGCGGGGCCTTCCCCGTTGCGGGCGCCTCCGTTCCCCGCGCCTACGCCGAAGGGCCCCGCACCATTTCGGTGCGGGGCCCTTCGGGTACGGCGATGGGCGTCAGCCCTGCCAGGAGTGCGACGGGCGGAAGCCCGACTGGCGCTCCAGGCGGCGCCAGCCGGCCTGGGTGCGGCCGCGATGGGCGTCCTCGGCGGGCTGGGAGGCGGCGCGGGCGAGCAGCACGGCCGTGATGGCCGCGAGCTCCTCGGGGTCGGCGGTGCCCTTCTCGACGCGGAGAAGGTTGGCAGGCGTACTCACGTGGACGACTCCTCTTGGTGAGTCTTACTGAGGCGGGTTGCCGTGCTTGCGGGACGGCAGGTCGGCGTGCTTGGTGCGCAGCATCGCGAGGGACCTGATGAGCACCTGGCGGGTGTCGGCGGGGTCGATGACGTCGTCGACCAGGCCGCGCTCCGCCGCGTAGTACGGGTGCATCAGCTCGGCCTTGTACTCCTTGACCATGCGGGCCCGCATGGCCTCGGGGTCCTCGGCCTCCGCGATCTGCTTGCGGAAGATGACGTTGGCGGCGCCTTCGGCGCCCATGACCGCGATTTCGTTGGTGGGCCAGGCGTACGTCAGGTCGGCGCCGATGGACTGGGAGTCCATCACGATGTAGGCGCCGCCGTAGGCCTTGCGCAGGATCAGGGAGATCCGGGGAACGGTCGCGTTGCAGTACGCGTACAGCAGCTTCGCGCCGTGCCTGATGATTCCACCGTGCTCCTGGTCTACACCAGGCAGGAAGCCGGGTACGTCCAGAAGAGTGATGATCGGGATGTTGAAGGCGTCGCACATCTGGACGAAGCGCGCGGACTTCTCGGAGGCCTCGATGTCGAGGACGCCGGCGAGCGACTGCGGCTGGTTGGCGACGATGCCGACGACCTGGCCGTCGAGCCGGGCCAGGGCGCAGATGATGTTGCGGGCCCAGCGCTCGTGGATCTCCAGGTAGTCGCCGTCGTCGACGAGCTCCTCGATGACCTTGTGCATGTCGTACGGGCGGTTGCCGTCGGCGGGCACGAGGTCGAGCAGGACGTCGGAGCGGCGGTCGGCCGGGTCCTCGGAGGCGACGGTCGGCGGGTTCTCGCGGTTGTTCTGCGGGAGCATCGACAGGAGGTAGCGGACCTCGGCGATGCAGGTCTCCTCGTCGTCGTACGCGAAGTGCGCCACGCCCGAGGTCTCGGCGTGCACGTCGGCGCCGCCGAGGCCGTTCTGGGTGATCTCCTCGCCGGTGACCGCCTTGACGACGTCCGGTCCGGTGATGAACATCTGCGAGGTCTCGCGGACCATGAACACGAAGTCCGTGAGGGCCGGGCTGTACGCGGCGCCGCCGGCGCACGGGCCGAGCATCACCGAGATCTGCGGGATGACGCCCGAGGCCTTGGTGTTGCGCTGGAAGATGCCGCCGTAACCGGCGAGGGCGGAGACGCCCTCCTGGATACGGGCGCCGGCGCCGTCGTTCAGGGAGACCAGCGGGGCACCGGCCGCGATGGCCATGTCCATGATCTTGTGGATCTTGGTGGCGTGGGCCTCGCCGAGGGCGCCGCCGAAGATCCGGAAGTCGTGCGCGTAGACGAAGACCGTGCGGCCCTCGACCGTGCCCCAGCCGGTGATGACACCGTCGGTGTACGGCTTCTTGGCCTCCAGGCCGAAGCCCTGCGCGCGGTGCCGGCGCAGCTGCTCGACCTCGTTGAAGGAACCAGGGTCGAGCAGCAGCTCGATGCGCTCGCGAGCGGTCAGCTTGCCCTTCGCGTGCTGCGCCTCGGTGGCGCGGTCACTCGGGCCACGGAGCGCCTGCTCGCGCAGGACGTGCAGCTCGGCCACTCGGCCACGGGCGTCAGCGGGCTCGCTCGGGATCTGGTCCACAACGGTCATGTACCGACCCTACGAAGTCACACAAGAAAACCCCGCCGTCGACTCCGTACAGTCTCGCGTGTCGAATCCTGGTGGGGCTGGACAGAACCCGACCCCGACCAGCCCGAGTCAACAGCCAGACACCCCCCGTGTTTGTGGGGTTCCGACATGGACCTAGAGCAGGACCTCGCAACCATGGGTCGCTCCCCCGGTACCGGGAGTGATCCGCAGCCGCAGCTCGGAGCCGGTGGCGAGGACCTCCACCGAGGGATCGTGGCGGACCACCCGGCGGACCGGGCGGTTCCACACGAGCTCGAGCGGCTGCCCGGTGCGGAGCGGCTCGGAGATCCTCAGCGCGAGGACGGAGCGCTTCCGCCGGACGAGGACGCTCGCGGGCGCGGTGACGGTGAGCGGTCCCACCGTACCGGCCTGCCAGAGGTTCGCCGCGGTCAGCCCGAGGGACGGGACGGTGATCGCCTGCCGCTCGGCGGTGTTGTCGAGAACGGTCAGCCAGCCGGGGTCGGCGGCGCGGGCCGCGACCGCACGGGGAGCGGCGCCCGGCATCAGGACGTACGCGTACGAGGCGGCGACCGGGTCGGTGCCGTGGTCGAGCCAGAGGGTCTGGTAGCGGCGGGTCCGGCGCTCGGTGGAGCTGGTGGTGTTGATGTCGCTCCAGGCGCCGGTGCGGTCCTCGCGCAGGGTGCGGAGGTTCCCGGCCCCCTGCGGGAAGACCCAGCCGCCGTGACCCTCCAGATGGGCCCAGCCGGCGCCGGTGGTGAACGCCTGGGTGCCTCCCCCTACGCCTTCGGCGTGGGAGGTACCCCCATCCCCCAGGAGGCGGTTGTCGACCACCGTCTCGACGGGGACGCCGTCGGTCGCGGTGATCCCGGCACCCAGGCAGACGACCGCGTCCGCCGCGCAGAACCATGACGTGCGGGCCTCCAGGGTGGAGCCGAGGCCCTTGAGGTGCTGGCCGACGGCCGCGTACGCGCCGTCGGTGGTCCCGCCGACCCAGCGGACGGCCGGCTTGGGCGCGCCCCACTCGCCGCCCGCCCGGTCGGCGAGGCGCTTGGTGGAGACGGTGGTGCCGGGCAGGCGGTACGGGTCGACGGTGGGCCAGAACCAGTCGGTGTACTGGTCGCCGAGGTCCGGGGTCCACCAGGAGAGCATCCCGGCGCCGGTGTGCCAGCCGCGCGGGTTCTCGCCGTTGCCGCACTCGTAGTACGTGATCCGGTTCGAGGCCATGGCGATGTTCGCGGCCCAGCCGGGGCGGCGGTGGACGGCCCGGTCCATGGCGGGGAACAGCCGGTGCCCGGTGGGTTCGGGGGCGGCGGGGACGGGAGAGGCGGCCACGGCGTGCAGCCGGGCGAGGTCGGCGACGCCGAACTGGCGGGCGGCGAGGACCGGGGAGACGGTGTCGCGCTCGATCCACCCCTTCACGCGCGCGTGCCACCGGTCCCGCTCGGCCGGGGACGCCCCGCCCGCGAGGAGGGCGATGGCCGCGATGACACCCTGGCCGTGGAAGTGGTCGGAGCGCATGATCCGCCGGTCGTCGTTCCTGAGGTAGCCGCGGCTGATCGCCCGCCCGTTGACGCTGTCCATCATCAGGCCGTCGTAGATGAAGGGGGCGTAGGCCTTCTCGACGCTGTCGAGGACGATCTGCCGGTTCGGGTCGGTGACCGCCCAGCTGGAGCCGGCGAGAAGGGAGAAGAGCCGGCCGAGGCCGTCGAGCATGACCTGTCCGTACGTGCCGGAGTAGGCGACCCAGGTGTGCTGGACGAAGGAGCCGTCGGCGTAGAGGCCGTCCCCCTGGGTGACGTACGGGAAGACGGGCGAGAGGGCGTCCCGGGCGAGGGCGATCTTGGCGGCGTTCGCGCCGAGGACCCCGCGCAGGGCGACGGAGCGGCAGAGGTCGACGCGGTTGGCGCCGGTGGAGGTGCCGGAGTAGGTGAGGAGGACCGCGTCGGGCACGAAGTGGTCGACGGCGGCGCAGGCGGCGGCGATGCGCTCGGGGCCGAGCCGGGGGTGGAGCGCGGCCACGATGTCCATGAGGAGGCGGGGGCTGCCGATCTGCCATTCCCACCAGTTGCCGTAGCGCGGGGCGCCCGCCCGGTAGACGGTGGCGGAGAGGTGGTCGAGGCCGCGCAGCACGTCGGCGAGGAGGCTCTCGTCGCCGGTGAGGCCGCTGCCGGGCTGTACGTACGCCTGGGTCATGGTCCACAGGCGGCCGTAGCTCTGGGAGATGCCGGCCGGCGGGTCGAAGGGGGCGTCGGGCCAGAGCGAGGTGGGGGTGGCGGCCATGCCGGCGCGGAAGGCACGCGCGAGCGTGCCCGTCTCGGCGAGCCGGCCGGCGTAGGGCTCGGCCCCGGCGTCGAAGCCGGAGCCGAGCTGGAGGTCGAGCCAGCGCAGCCGCAGCGCCTCGAACTCGTCGGCCGAGTCGGCCGAGTCGGCCGCGTGGGCCTGCGGGGCGAGGGCGAGCGTGAGGGCCCCCGCTGTCGTCGTGCTCAGGAAGGTGCGGCGGGACCAGAGGGGCAGGGACACGGGAGCCTCCCGGGGGAAGTGGTGGAGACCGGTCGGCGCCCGGTGTAACACCCTGTTTCCGACGCAATCAATGAGCACGGCAAGCGCTTGCTACCTCGGAAAGCGGTCAGCTCCCGCAGTGGAAGCGGGCGCTCCCCCAGTCCGCGTGGTCGTTGCCGTTCCCGTCGCCGCCGTCGCCGACGACCAGGTCGACGTAGGAAGCGCCGGTGACGTCGGCGGTGAGCTGCCAGGCCGGGTCGGCGGCCCTGAGGACCGGGGACTTCGCCTTCTCCGTGCCGTCCGCGAGGACGCTGAACTGGACGCTGCCGCGGGTGGTCTGGACGTCGTCCACCCCGACCTCGGCGGTGAGTGAGGTGCACCGGCCGCCGAGGTAGTAGCGGACCTTCGCCGGGGCGTGGGTGCCCAGGCCCTTGGCGTAGGCCACGCCGCCGATCCGCAGCGGGGCGCCGTCGCCGGTGCCGGTCTCGCCGTTGGAGAGGTCCCGCTCGACGGGTCCCCAGCCGTTGGCGGCCGAGGTCCAGTCGAGGTCGCTCGCCCAGCTGTCGGCGGTGGGCGGCGGGGGCAGGGTGCGGACGGTGGTCGCGGCGGTGAGCTTCCGCTGCCCTCCCCCGATGCCGTACGTGACGGAGGCGCCCAGCGCGTACGGCCGGTAGGCCGCGTCCACCGGCGGGGTCACCTGCCAGGTGGCGGTGGCCTGCGCGCCCGGGGCGACCGTGCCGAGGGCGACGGGCGCGGCGGGCTCGGCGGTCCAGCCCTCGGGGAGGTCGAGGACGGCCTGGGCGCCGGTGGCGTCGGCGGCCTCGTCGTTGGCGAAGGCGGCCGTGACGCGGTTCGGGCGGCCTGGCTCCAGGGTGTCGGGCGCGGTGACGGTGAGCGTGCCGCAGGCGGCGGGCTCGGCGGCCGGGCCGAGGTCGGTGACGGTGAAGCCGTCGAGGACGAAGTCGGCGCCGTCCGGGGCGTCCTCGCGCTTGCGCAGGCCGGTCCAGGTGTCGCCGCAGCCGGCGGTGACGGTCTCGGCGAAGTGCCCGGTGGTCCGCTGCTGCCCGAGGGGCGTGCGGCGGGTCTCCACAGGGGTGCCGTTCGTGCGGTCGTAGCCGGTGACCCACTCGTACGCGCCCGCGTGGCTCGACTGGTAGTCGTACGCGACGCGGTAGGCGTGGCCGTCCTTCATCGGGACGGTCCAGGGCGCGGTCCGGTAGACGAGTCCGCCGTTCTCGTCGTGGGACTTGAGGCTCTCGGCGCCGCCGATGACGTCGTCGACGAGTTTTCCGTTCCAGCCGGCCTGGGTGTACGGGGCGTGCAGCTGCGCGATGTGGGTGCGGGGGTCGGTGGTGCCGCCGGCGTCGCCCTTGAGGAAGGGGCCCCAGCCCTGGTCGACGGCCTCGAAGTCCTCGTACGCGACCGTCCCGGCCTTCGTCGCGGGGGCGTTGGCGACGATCCGTACGTCGTCGATACGGGCGGTCGCGGGGCCGCCGTTCTCCGGGCTGTCGCTCGCGGCCTGGATCCGCAGCGGGACGGAGCCGTCGGCGGGCGCGGTGAAGGTGACCTTGGCGCGCTGGAAGCGGGTGCCGTTCCAGTCGGATGCGGCGACCCGGTCCTCCAGGGCGGAGCGCTCGACGGTGACGGACGCGCCCCCGGCGGACAGCGTGGTGGGGCGGGTCTTCCCGGCCTCGACCTCGATGAGGGCGGAGGCGGTGTACCGCGCGCCGGGGGTGAGGCCGGTGATCTGCTGGCGGACCGAGGCGGTGGCGGTACCGCTGAGCCTCGCGCTGTTGCGACCCTGGTCGTCGGTGTCACGGGCGACGGTGCCGGCCGTGGTCCAGCCGCCGAGCCGGGCGTCGTTGAAGCCGGGGTCCTTCACCGGGGTGCCCTGGCCCCAGTGCGGGGCGGTCTGCGCGGGCGCGCTGTCCGGGTAGAGGACGTAGGGCTGTCCGGCGACGGCGTCGAGGGTGATCCGCCCGCCGGAGGGGCGCACGGTGGCGATCCTCACGCGCCCGTTGTCGGTGAGCTTGTACAGGGTGTACGCGCGCGTGGAGCCGGGCACGGCCCAGCTGGTGGTCCCACCGGCCTTGTTGTAGTGGTAGAGCTTGCGGCCGCCGTCCCAGGGGAGCAGGTAGCCGTCGCCGTCGAGGACCTTGCGGCCGTTCTCGTAGAAGGTGCGGCGGCCGTTCTCGACGGTGCCGCGGACGCCTCCGGTGAAGGTGATGTCGTTGCCGGCCCAGCGGGTGATCTTCTGCTGCTGGAGGTACTTGGCGGGCAGGTTCCGCTGCCAGATGTTGGCGGAGAAGGCGTTCCAGTCGGTCTCGCCGGTCCAGCCCTCGAAGTCGACCAGGGCGGTCTGGCCGAGGACCGGGTGGTTGTTCCAGACGTCCTTCTCGCCGTTGCGGACGAAGCGGATGATCTGCGAGTTGAGGCCCTTGTTGGTGGCGCCGCCGTAGTCGAGGTCGTTGGCCCAGTGGGACCAGAGAGAGGCCCGCTCGAACTTCTCGGACCACTCGGTGGCGACGTTCCAGCCCTGGGCCTGGACGGCCTGCATCGTCTTGTCGGCGATCCAGCCGTGCGTGTAGTAGACGTCGATGTAGAGCGTCGACAGGTTGGGATCGGTCTCGTCGCGGAGCTGCTGGAACCGGCGGGCGAGGTCGCCGCTGTTCACGTCCCGGCGCTGGTCGATGTAGTAGCTCTGGTTGAGCCAGTTCCAGCCGGGCTTCGTCTTGTCGACGAGGGTCTCGCTGAAGTTCTTCGCCTCGGGGTACGACTCGGTGGCGTTCACGTGGACGCCGAAGCCCGCGCCCCATTCCCTGCCCTCGCGCAGCAGGGTGTTGAGGTCGGCGAGGCCGCCGGCGCGCTTGTTGTAGTTGCCGCCGTAGTCGGGGTGGGCGGAGTCGTGGCCCTCGGAGCCGTACCCCTTGAGCAGGGCGAACTGGCCGAGTCCGTCGGTGGAGAGCGAGATCCGCTTGACGTCGTCGAGGGTGCGCAGGAAGGGGTGGGTGGCCTGGGAGGCGAAGTTGAAGGGGATGTGGGCGACGACCCGGTCCGGGGTCCGGTCGCTGCCGGGGGCCTTGATCCCGATCGTACGGAAGGCGATGGCGCCGTCCTGCCAGTCGACGGCTCCGTCGGCGTTGGCGTCGGGGGTGACGACGACCTTCGCCCAGGGCAGGTTGTCGCCGCTCTCGGGCTGCGGCGCGCCGGCGCCTCGGTAGGTCCACTGTCCGGACCAGACGCCGACGCGGGTCTCGGTGCCGCTGCTGCGGGCCTGGTGCCAGAAGCGGGCGCCGTCGCGGGCGGAGGCGCCGGAGGGCTTGTCGTACGAGGAGTTCGACTCGACGGCCGCGGCGAGTGCGCCGGTGTTGACGATCGCGTAGCTCGCGCCGACCGGGTTCGCCTCGGCCGCGGTGGCGTCGGTGACCCGGGCGAAGACGTCGGCGGTGCGGGTGGAGTCTGGATCGAGCCGGGTGAACGCGGTCGCGGCGCCGGTGTCCGAGGAGCCGACGGAGACCAGGTCGTGGCCGGGGATGTCGATCGTGCCGACGCGGAAGGCCTCGGTGTCGCGGACGGCGGTCACCTTGAAGGTGGTGGTGCGGCCGTCGACGCCGAGCCGGGCGTCGATCTCGACGCCGGGCAGGTCGGGGAAGACGAGGGTGTACGCGGCGGAGCCGGCGGTCAGGACGGGCGCGCCCTCGGCCCGGACGGCGTGGGCGGTGCCGTTGAGCACGACCTGCGTCACCGGGGCCGTACTCCCGAGGAGACGGGCACCGCTCGCGCGGTCGGTGTACGAGAGGACACGGGGGAAGTCCTCGGCGACGGCGACGGAGAGCTGGGCGGAGCCGATGACGGGGGCGGCGGGGGCTTCTCCGGCGAGGGCGGAACTGATGACGGGGTCCGCGGGGGCTTCTTCGGCGAGGGCGGGTCCGGAGAGGGCGAGCACGGTGGCCGACGCGGCGGCCAGCGCACAGGCCGTGCGCAGCCGCCGCGCCGCGGAGGGGGCTGAGGTAGGTGGGTGCGACATGCGCACCAGTTGGCCCGGGGGACGGATCACCGTCAACGAGATCGTCCACGGACGGCCCCGCCAGTCCAACAACCCCTTCCGGTTAGTCCAAGTCGCTCAGCAGCCGCCGCAGTTGTAGAAGGTCACGTCCCAGTGGCTGCCCTCGTCGGCGTAGACGTTGCCCGCGCCGGACTTCCACTGCGGGGCTCCGTCGCCGCGCAGCCCGATGTAGCTGAAGGTGGTCTTGATGTAGTTCCCGACGCAGGTGTACTTGCTGAGGTCCAGCTTGTAGCCGTTCCAGTGCGAGTACGTGCCGCTCGCGTGCCCGGTCTCGGTGCCGCCGGTGATGTTGAGGGCGCAGCCGCTGGCGCTCTTGAGGGTCTGGGCGCCCTGGGCGGTGGCGAGGTTGAGCTGCTCGAAGGACGTACAGGTGGGGTTGTTCCGGTCCGAGCAGTTGCCGGAGGAGGACCAGGTGATCCCGGAGGACCGGAACATCGAGGTCGCGGTGGCGTGGCTGATCTTGGTCACGGCGTGGGCGTCGGTGGTGGTGGTGAGGGCGCCGAAGCCGGGGGCGAAGAGGGCGCCCAGGACGAGGGCGACTGCGGTGAGGACGGAGCGGAGCTTCACGGGGGTTCCTCCTGCGGGTGACCGTGACGGCTGGGGACGGCTGTGCAGGTGGTGCTCGTGGTGCCGGTGGTGCTCGTGGTGCCGGTGGCGCGCGTGGAGCCGGTGCATCCGGTCGCGCAGGGAGATGGTGCCGTAGTTCTACGCGCGTCCGCCAGAGGGCGTCGGCGTCGCTGTGACGCCGTTCGGATGAACAGCTCCCGCCAGATGTTGAATATTGAACGGAATAGGGTTACGGTCGTTCTCGTTGAAGGTTCAACAAACACCGACAAGGAGCACGTCATGGGTCTCTTCAGCCGCAAGAACAACGAGTCCGCCGTCGCCACCGCCACCCTCCCCGTGGACCCGGCCCTCGCCGCCCTCACCGGCGACTACACCATCGACCCGGCGCACAGCAGCATCGGCTTCACCGTCCGTCACGCCATGGTCACCAACGTGCGCGGCACCTTCGCCGAGCACGAGGGCGCGCTGAACCTCGACGGCTCGAACCCGGGCGCCTCCACCGCCTCGATCGACGTCAAGATCGCCTCCATCGACACCGGCATCGGCGACCGCGACGGCCACCTGCGCAGCGGAGACTTCTTCGACGCCGAGCAGTTCCCGCTGATGAGCTTCCGCTCCACGAGCGCCGAGCAGCTGGGCGGCGACAAGTACCGGATCACCGGCGACCTCACCATCAAGGACGTCACCAAGCCGCTCGCCATCGACCTGGAGTTCAACGGCACGGCGACCGACGTCTACGGCAACGAGCGCGTCGGCTTCGAGGGCTCCGCCGAGATCCTGCGCTCCGCCTGGGGCCTGACCTGGAACGCGGCCCTGGAGACCGGCGGCGTCATGGTCAGCGACAAGGTCAAGCTGAACTTCGACATCTCCGCCATCAAGAACGCCGCCTGACCCCTCCCGGGAACCCCGGACAGACGCCTGACCCTTCCGGGAGCCTCAGGACACACGAGCGCGCCCGCCCTCCGCAGCAGCGGAAGGCGGGCGCTCGGCGTTTCCCGTGCCTACAGGGCGGCGGCCGCCTCGACGACGGCCGGGATCAGCCGGTCGTTCTCGGGGGCGCCGGGGCCCGCCAGGAAGCCGAAGCGGCGGCGGGCGTAGCTGTAGGCGAGGCCGGTGGCCGGGTCGGCGAAGGCCTGGGAGCCGGGGGCGCCGCTGTGGCCGATCGCGCCGGGGCCGAGGGCCGGGTGGCGGGTGGCGAGCGGGACGAAGACGAGGCCGAAGGCGTTCTCCCCGCCGGTGACGAGGTCGGTGCCCCGGGAGTGGATCCGGGCGAACTCGGCCAGGGTCTCCGTGGTGAGCAGCGGGGGCCGGCCGTCGAGCTCGCCCGCGGCCGCCGCGTACATCCGGGAGAGGCCGCGGGCGGTGCCGACGCCGCCGCCGGAGAGCGGCGCCTTGGTGCGGACGGCCCGGGAGTTGCCGTAGGTGACGAGGTCGAACGGCGGCTCGGCGTGGGTGTTGAAGGCGATGGCCATGAGGCTGTCCGGCTTGATCGGGTTCTCGGCGAGGAACGCCTGCTGGGCGGGGGTGGGCCGCATCGGCAGGGCCGTGCGGAAGCGGGGTTCGAGCTTCTCGGGGAGGCCCAGGTAGTAGTCGAGGGCGTACGGGGCGCGGATCCGCTCCTCGAACAGCTCCTGGACCGTGCGGCCGGTGGCTCGCAGCACCACCTCGCCGACCAGGGCGCCGATGACCATGGCGTGGTAGCCGTGGCCGGTGCCGGGCTCCCAGAAGGGGCGCTGGCCGGCGAGCCGCGCGGCGGTCAGGCGGTCGTCGGCGGCCTCCTCGAGCGAGAGGCCGCCGTCGGCGCCGATCAGTCCGGCGCGGTGGGAGAGCAGCTGCCGCAGGGTGATCTTCTCCTTGCCCTCGGCGGCGAACTCGGGCCACCAGGAGGCGACTTCGCGGTCGAGGTCGAGGACGCCGTCCTGGACGAGGAGGGCGGTGACCAGGGCGGCGGCCCCCTTGGAGGAGGAGTAGAGGGCGAGCAGGGAGTCGCCGTCGACGCCGTCACCGCCCCACAGGTCGACGACGAGCCGGCCGTGGTGGTGGACGGCGAGCTGGGCGCCGCCGTCCCGTGCCTCGTCCGCGGCGATCGTCGCGAACACCTCCCGTACGGACTCGAATCCGGGTTCCACCGTGCCGTGGACGTCAGCCATGATCTCTCTCCCCTGTGGATTCCTGTCGCGGTCAGACAGCAGAACGATCAAGGGAGCGGAACCCTTCCCGCCTGCGGGAGTCGGCCTCGATCGCGTTCTTTCCGCGCTTGGACGAGCTCGCGAAGAGGAGTCCGGCGGTGACGAGGAGCGCCACGCCGGTGGCGGCGTGGACGCCGAGCGCGGTGGCGTACGGGCCGCCGTAGGTGATGACGGTGGTCGCGTCGCCGAAGGGGGCGATCGCGAAGAGCATCAGGACCCAGGCCAGCGCGCGGCGCTCGCCGAGCGCGAGGAGGGCGAGGATGACCACGCCGTCGGCGAGGTCGCGGAAGGCCTTGAGCCAGAAGTATCCGGTGGCGTCGCCCTGGGGCCAGGCGGGGATGCCGTAGCCGGCGGCGGCGGTCTCGGGGTCGAAGAGGAACTGCGAGCCGAACGAGAGGCAGAAGAGGCCGATCAGGACGGAGAGGACGGTGGCGAGGCGGCGAATGTTCACGGGTTCCCCCAAGGCAATCGATCTAGCGCTGCTAGGACTGACAGCAACGCTAGACCTAGCGGCGCACTGTTGTCTAGCGATGCTAGAAATCTGATGTGCCCGCGTACCGGCGCCGTGCGCGCGAACGAGCCGAAGAGCGCCCGAACCCGCTGCTCAACGCCGTTGTCAGTGGCGGCCGCTAGCGTCGTCGACATGGAATTGCGTATCGACAGCGCCGTGTTGACCGACGCCGTGGCCTGGGCCGCGCGCGTCCTGCCCGCCCGCTCCCCCATGCCCGTCCTCGGCGGGCTGCTCCTGGAGGCCGCGGACGGCAGACTGCGCGTCTCGGGCCTCGACCACGAGGCCTCGGCCCGCGTCGAGGTCGAGGCCGACACCGCCGTCGAGGGCCGGGCCCTGGTCCTCGGCCGGCGCCTGCTCGACATCTGCAAGGTGCTGCCCCGGGGCGGCACCGAGCTCGCGGTGGAGGGCGCCCGGCTCTCGGTGACCTCGGGCGACGCCCGCTTCGGCCTCTCCCTGCTGCCGCTCGACGACTACCCCGCCGCGCCCGCGCTGCCCGAGGTACGCGGGCTCGTGGACGGGGACGCCTTCGCCGCGGCGGTCGGGCAGGTCGCCGTGGCCGCGGGCCGCGACGACTCGCTGCCCGTCCTGACCGGGATACGGCTCGCCCTGGACGGCGCCACCATGACGCTGGCCGCCACCGACCGCTACCGGTACGCGGTCCGCACCCTGGAGTGGAAGCCGGAGGCCGGCGCCCCCGAGGAGGGCGCGGACGTGGTCGTCCCGGCCCGCCGCCTCACCGAGATCGCCCGCTCCCTCGCGGGCACGGGCCCGGCGCGCCTCGCCCTCGACTCCGGCTCCCTCGGCTTCGAGAGCGCCGGCACCCGCACGACCACTCGTCTGCTCGACGGCCGGCTCCCCCGCCACGACAAGCTCTTCACCCTCGGCGAGCACGCCCTCGCCGTCACCGAGCGGGCCCCGCTGACCGAGGCCGTCAAGCGGGTCGCGGTCGTCGCCGAGGGCGACAGCCCGGTCCAGCTGACCTTCTCCCCCACCGCCCTGCACCTCCAGGCGGGGTACGAGGACGACGTGGCCTCCCAGCGCCTCCCCGCCACGCTCACGGGCCCGGACTCCCTGACGGTCGCCTTCAACCCGGGCTACCTCCTGGACGCGCTGGGCTCCCTGGACGCCCCCGAGGTCCGCTTCCACCTCCTGGGCCCGGGCCAGCGCGCCCTGCTGACCAACGGCCCGGAGGAGACCCACCGCCACCTGCTGATGTCGGTGAGGCCACTGGTGTGACCTCCGGCGGCCTAGGGGCCTGTCCGGCGGATCAGGGTCGGACAGGCCCTAGAAGCCGCCTCCCCCGTCGAACCCGCCGCCTCCGCCGAAGTCACCGCCGCCGCCCCCGAAGTCGCCGCCGCCGAAGTCGCTCGACCCGAAGTCGCCGGAGCTGAAGTCGGCGCCGGAGAAGTCGCCGCCGCCGAAGTCCCCGCCGCCGTACTCGGAGGCGTACGCCGGGGTGGCGAGCATGGAGCCGAGCATGGTGCCCACGAGGAGGCCGGGGAGCATGCCGCCGCCGAAGTAGCCGCCCGCCCAGGGGCCGTAGGCGGGGCCCGCCTCCCAGTAGGGGCGGCGGCCGGTGTCGGTGTCGACGGTCCGGGCCACCGGGTCGAGGCCGTCGTCGAGTCGGGCCGCGTCGGCGGCGCAGACGGGGACCTGGCGCGGGGCGCCGCCGGGCGGGGTCCAGGTCCGGTCGTCGGCGGCGGGGCCGTGCCGGGGGTCGAAGAAGCACGGGGGCCGGCGCTCGGGCAGCGGGCGGGACTCGCGGCGGGCGGCGAGGACGGCGAGGGAGAAGCGGCCGTCCTCCAGGGCCTGGGTGACGCCGCGGACCTCGTGCGGCCGGGCGACCGCGCCCATCAGGGACTTGGCCCGGTCGTACGAGTCGAGGGCGCGCTCGTAGTCGCCGCGCATGGCGTCGTCGGCGCCGCGCTCGGCGGGGTGGAAGTCGAGGCGTTCGAGTTCCTCGCCGAAGGCGGTGATGTCCTCGTCGACGACGACCCGGAGCCGGTCGAGGGCGGCGCGCTCCTCGGCCTCCTTGCGGAGCCGGTTGCGGCGGACGACGGCGTAGGCGGCCGCGCCGCCGGCGACGACGACACCGCCGAGGACGACGAGCCCGGCGACGGGGACCCCGGAGTCGTTCGTGCCGGCGGAGCCCCAGGACGCGGGGGCGGAGCCGCGCATCACCGGCAGGGCCTGGTCGACGAAGTTGTTCAGCTCGGTGGCCGCGTCGGCGCCCGGCTGGCGCACCGAGGTGACCAGGTTGTTCACGGCGTCCCGGGAGATCACCACGCGGTCGGCGCGGGCGTCGAAGCCGTTGCCGAGGCGGATCGCGTACAGGCCGGTGATGCCGGTCTGCGTGCGGAGGTTCTGGAAGAGGTTCTCCGGCGGGAACTGCGCGTTCGCGGGGAGCACGGCCACGAAGAGCGGCTTGTCCGCGTCCTTGATCTTCTGTGCGAGGGCCTTGGCGTCGGCCGTGGAGAGCTGGCCGGCGGCGCCCGGGTCGACGTAGACCGGGCCCTGTTTCAGGGCGGCGGCCGCGTCGGACACGCCGGTGGCCCTGGCGCTCGCGAGGGGCGCCAGGACCAGCAGCAGGAGCAGGAGCAGCCCGCCGAGGGCCGACCCTCTGGATATCGCCCTGGTCCTCATGGTTCGACGCTACCCGAACCGGACCGAACGAGACATAGCGGGACTATTCGGCGGGGTCGATCCCGGCGCGCAGCAGGCCGTACGTGAAGGCGTCCTCCAGGGCCTGCCAGGAGGCGGCGATGACGTTCTCGCCGACGCCGACCGTGGACCACTCGCCGTTGCCGTCGCTGGTGGTGACCAGGACCCGGGTCGTGGACTCGGTGCCGTGGCGGCCCTCCAGGATGCGGACCTTGTAGTCGATCAGCTCGAACTTGGCGAGCTGCGGGTAGATCCGCTCCAGGCCGACCCGGATCGCCCGGTCGAGGGCGTTGACCGGGCCGTTGCCCTCGGCGGTCGCGACGATCCGCTCGCCCTTGGCCCAGAGCTTCACGGTGGCCTCGTTGGCGTGGGTGCCGTCGGGCCGGTCCTCGACGATCGCGCGCCAGGACTCCGTGCGGAAGTAGCGGCGGGCCCGGCCCTCGGCCTCCTCGCGGAGCAGCAGCTCGAAGGAGGCGTCGGCGGCCTCGTACGTGTAGCCCTTGAGCTCGCGCTCCTTGACCCGCTCGACGACGCGGCCGACGAGCTCGCGGTCGCCGCCCAGGTCGACGCCGAGCTCCTTGCCCTTGAGCTCGATGGAGGCGCGGCCGGCCATGTCGGAGACGAGCATCCGCATGGTGTTGCCGACCAGCTCGGGGGCGATGTGCTGGTAGAGGTCGGGGTCCACCTTGATCGCCGAGGCGTGCAGTCCGGCCTTGTGGGCGAAGGCGGAGACGCCGACGTACGGCTGGTGGGTGGAGGGCGTGAGGTTGACGACCTCCGCGATGGCGTGCGAGATCCGCGTCATCTCCCCGAGGGCGCCCTCGGGGAGGACCCTCTTGCCGTACTTGAGCTCCAGGGCCGCGACCACGGGGAAGAGGTTGGCGTTGCCGACCCGCTCTCCGTAGCCGTTGGCGGTGCACTGGACGTGGGTGGCGCCCGCGTCGACGGCGGCGAGGGTGTTGGCGACGGCGCAGCCGGTGTCGTCCTGGGCGTGGATGCCGAGGCGGGCGCCGGTGTCGGCGATGACGGTGGCGACGACGGCCTGGACCTGGGCGGGGAGCATGCCGCCGTTGGTGTCGCAGAGGATGACGACGTCGGCGCCTGCCTCGTGCGCGGCGCGGACGACGGCCTTGGCGTAGTCCGGGTTCGCCTTGTAGCCGTCGAAGAAGTGCTCGCAGTCGACGAAGACCCTGCGCCCCTGGGAGACCAGGTGGGAGACGGTGTCGCGGACCATCTCCAGGTTCTCGTCGAGGGTGGTGCGCAGGGCGAGTTCGACGTGCCGGTCGTGCGACTTGGCGACCAGGGTGATCACCGGGGCGCCGGAGTCGAGGAGCGCCTTGACCTGCGGGTCCTCGGCGGCGCTCGCGCCGGCCCTGCGGGTGGCGCCGAAGGCGACGAGCTGCGCGTTCTTGAACGCGATCTCCTGCCGGGCGCGGGCGAAGAACTCCGTGTCGCGCGGGTTGGCGCCGGGCCAGCCGCCCTCGATGAAGCCCACGCCGAACTCGTCGAGGTGCCGGGCGATGGTCAGCTTGTCCGCGACGGTGAGGTTGATGCCTTCACGCTGCGCCCCGTCGCGCAGGGTCGTGTCGAAGACATGGAAACTGTCGTCGAGGCGCGAGCCCTCGGCGTTCTCCGTGGTCATGGCTGTGATGGCTCCTGTCGGATGTGGCTCCGGAAGGTATGGATCCACTTGCCCCCATTCTCACGCGCCGTCCGCTTCCGGCGTGGGTGGGGCCGGAAAACGAAAAAACCCCTCGCGGGTGCGAGAGGTCTGCGCGCGGGTCTGGGGCACGGTGGCCGCCCGCGTGGGGATGTTCCACGTCTCAGCGGCCACTGCGGACCGGCGCGCTGCTGCCGATAATCATCGTGGTAGCAAGCACGCCCGAAGTCTGACACAGGTTCGGGACCGGATGGACGGCGGTCTCACGATACGGGCAGTCGATCTCGCTCCGGCGGGGACCCTTCGGCGCCGACCCGTCCCAGGTCGATGTCCCGGGTCTCCCGCATCGCGAGGTAGACGACGAGGGAGACGGCCGCGCAGCCCGCCACGTACCAGGAGAAGCCCGACTCGATGCCGGCGTCCTTGAACCAGAGCGCCACGTACTCGGCGGTGCCGCCGAAGAGGGCGTTGGCGAGCGCGTACGGCAGGGCGACGCCGAGGGCGCGGACGCCGGTCGGGAAGAGCTCGGCCTTCACGCAGGCGTTGATGGAGGTGTAGCCGGTGACGACGACGAGCGCGAGGAGGGAGAGGCCCAGGGCCGGCCAGAAGGAGCCCGCGTGCTTGAGCATCGTCAGGATCGGGACGGTGAGGAGGGTGGAGCCGAGCGCGAAGGTGATGAGGAGCGGGCGGCGCCCGATCCGGTCGGACAGCCGGCCGGCGAGCGGCTGGAGGCAGGCGAAGACGATCAGGGCACAGAAGGAGACCAGGGTGGCGGTCTGCTTGGGCAGCCCGGCGGAGTTGGACAGGTACTTGGTGAGGTAGGTGGTGTACGTGTAGTACGCCACGGTCCCGCCCATGGTGAGCGCGATGACGAGGAAGGCCTCGCGCTTGTGCGCCCACAGGGCCTTGAGGGTGCCGCGGTCGCCACTGTCGGCGCCGGAGCCCTCCTCGTACACCTCGGTCTCCAGCATGGTCCGCCGCAGGTAGAAGACGACGGCCGCGCCGAGGGCTCCGACGACGAACGGGATGCGCCAGCCCCAGGCGTGCAGGGCGTCGGCGGACAGGGTGTGCTGGAGGACGAGCAGCAGGCCGAGGCCGAGGATCTGGCCGGCGGTCATCGACACGTACTGGAAGCTGGAGGCGAAGCCGCGGTGGCGCGGAGCGGAGGCCTCGGTGAGGTAGGTGGCGCTGGCCGCGTACTCGCCGCCGACGGACAGGCCCTGGAGGAGGCGGGCGAGGAGCAGGACGGCGGCGCCGCCGTACCCGGCGACGGCGTACGTGGGCGCGATCGCGATCAGGACGGCGGAGGCGGACATCAGGGTCACGGTGAGGGTGAGCGCCGCCTTGCGGCCCTTCCGGTCGCCGACCCGGCCGAGGAGCCAGCCGCCGACGGGGCGCATGAAGAAGCCGACGGCGAAGATGCCGGCGGTGTTCATGAGCTTGGCGGTGTCGTCGCCCTCGGGGAAGAACGCCCCCGCGAAGTAGGTGGCGAAGCTCGCGTACACGAACCAGTCGAACCACTCGACCATGTTGCCGGCGGACCCGACCCAGATCTTCTTCCAGTGCTCTCGTCCCATGGACCGGAACCGTGCCGGAAGCTCTCCGCGGGTCACAAGGCGGCAGCGGGCAACGATCGGGAGTACTTGCGTGCGTTACGGTCGCGAGATCAGCGTTTCGGCGATGAACTCCCTGACGTGCGCGAGGACTTGCTCCCTCCCCGTGCCCGGGATGCCGACGGCGACGTGCACGCTGAAGCCGTCGAGGAGGGCGCGCATCCGGGTGGCGAAGCGGTCGGGGTCGACCGGGCGGAACTCGCCCCGGGAGACCCCCTCGGCGAGGATCGCGACGAGGTCCCGGTGCCAGGCCCCCTCGATGGCGGCCTGCCGGGCGCGGGCGTCGTCGTCGGCGTTCTGCGACCGGTTCCAGACCTCCAGCCAGAGCGTCCAGTGCGGGTCGCGGGGCCCGTCGGGCACGTACACGTCGACGTACCCGTCGAGCCGGTCGCGCGCGGTCCCCGGCCGGGACAGCAGCGCGCTGCGCTCGGCCCCGAGCCGCCCCTCGCTCCACTCCAGGGTCTGCAGAAGCAGCTCGTCCTTGGTGCGGAAGTAGTACAGCAGGTGCCCACTGCTCATCCCCACCTCCCGCCCGAGCCCGGCCATGGTGAGCCCGTCGAGCCCCCGCTCGGCGATCGTGTCCATGGCCGCGGCGAGCACGTCCTCCCGGGGCGGGGCGGCCTGGTTGCGGCGGCGGGGGTGGGAGGGGGAAGGGGTGGGGTTGCTGCTCTGACTCACCCGTATGTTCTACCTCACCCGTTCCGCCTCCCCCTGCCGCGCTCAGACCTTCGGCTGCTGCTGCGTGATGCAGTGGATGCCGCCGCCGCCCGCGAAGATCGTGCGGGCGTCGACCAGGACGACCTCGCGGTCCGGGAAGAGGCGGCGGAAGATCTCGGCCGCGACCTCGTCGTGCGGGTCGTCGAAGGCGCACAGCACCACGCCGCCGTTGCACAGGTAGTGGTTGATGTACGAGTAGTCGACCCAGTCGCCCTCCTCGTCCTTCAGGACGGTGGGCGCCGGGACCTCGATGACCTCAAGCGGGCGGCCCTTCGCGTCGGTCTGGCCGCGCAGGATCTCCACGTACATCTTCGAGCGGACGTAGTCGGGGTGGGCCGGGTCCTGCTGGCTGTGGACGAGGACCGTGCCGGGGCGGGCGAAGGCGGCGACGATGTCGACGTGGCCCTGGGTGCCGTAGAGGCCGTAGTCGCCGGAGAGGCCGTGCGGCAGCCAGATCGCCTTCGTCGTGCCGAGCTTGGCGTGGATCTCCTGCTCGACCTGCTCGCGGGTCCACTCGGGGTTGCGGCCGGAGCCGAGCTGGACCGTGTCGGTGAGGAGGACGGTGCCCTCGCCGTCGACGTGGATCGCGCCGCCCTCGTTGACGAGGGGGGAGGAGAGTACGGGTACTTCCGCGACGTCCGCGACATGGCGGGCGATCTTGGAGTCGTGCTCCCAGCGGGCCCAGTCCTGGGCGCCCCAGCCGTTGAACACCCAGTCCACGGCGGCGAGTCCGGTGCCGTTCGTGACGAACGTCGGGCCGATGTCCCGCATCCAGGCGTCGTCGAGCTCGCGCTCGACCAGGTCGATCTCCGGGCCGAGGAGCGACGCGGCGGACTCGGCGTCGCCGGGCGCGACGACCATCGTCACCGGTTCGAAGCGGCGGACGGCACGGGCCACCGAGGCCCAGGCCTCGCGGGCCTCGCCGAGCTCCTCCTCGTTGGTGAAGGTGGGGTTGGGGCTGGGCCAGGCCATCCAGGTGCGCTCGTGCGGCATCCACTCGGCGGGCATTCGGTACGAGGTCATGAGTCGGGTCCTAGAGGAAGTAGAGGCGGTTGAGGGAGACGGACTCGGCCGCCTCGGAGCGGATCGGGGAGCCGTCGAGCGAGACGAGGCCCGTGCGTCCGTCGACCTGGACGTCGCCGACGCGGGAGTTGAACCGCAGGTCGGCGGGCCCGATGCCGCGGGTGCCGCGCACGGCGACGCGGCGGCGGCGGGTCGGCATGGTGTCGGAGCCGAGGTCGACGGCGGCCTGCGCGACGAACGCGACGGAGAGGTCGGCGGGCGCGGCGCCGTGCGCGCCGAACAGCGGTCCGAGGACGAGCGGTTCACAGGTGTCGGTGGCGGCGTTCGGATCGCCCACGACCCCCCACGCGGGGAAGCCGTTCTTGATGACCATCTGCGGCTTGGCGCCGAAGTACTCCGGTCGCCAGAGCACGATGTCGGCCATCTTCCCGACCTCGATCGAGCCGATCTCGTGGGCGAGGCCGTGGGCGATCGCCGGGTTGATGGTGAGCTTGGCCAGATAGCGCAGCACGCGCGCGTTGTCGTCGTGCGCGCCGTCGCCCTCCAGCGGGCCGAGCTCGGCCTTCATCTTCCCGGCCATGGCGAAGGTCCGGCGTACGGTCTCGCCGGCCCTTCCCATCCCCTGCGCGTCGGAGGAGGTGATCCCGATCGCGCCGAGGTCGTGCAGGACGTCCTCCGCGCCCATCGTCCCGGCCCTGATCCGGTCGCGCGCCATGGCGGCGTCGCCGGGCAGGTCGGTCTTCAGGTCGTGGACGGAGACGATCATCCCGTAGTGCTCGGCGACCGCGTCGCGGCCGAAGGGCAGCGTGGGGTTGGTGGAGGAGCCGATGACGTTCGGCACGCCCGCCATCTTCAGGACGTTGGGGACGTGCCCGCCGCCGCAGCCCTCGATGTGGAAGGCGTGGATCGTACGGCCGTCCAGGACCTTCAGCGTGTCCTCGACCGACAGGCACTCGTTCAGGCCGTCGGAGTGGAGGGCGACCTGGACGTCGTGCTCCTCGGCCACCCGCAGCGCGGTGTCCAGGGCCCGGGTGTGGGCGCCCATGTCCTCGTGGACCTTGAAGCCCGAGGCCCCGCCCTCGGCGAGGGCCTCCACCAGCGGCGCCGGGTCCGAGGACGAGCCCCGGGCCAGGAAGCCGATGTTCACCGGCCAGGCGTCGAACGCGCTGAACGCGTGCTTGAGGGCCCACGGCGAGTTGACGCCGACGCCCCAGACGGGGCCGAACTCCTGGCCGATGACCGTGGTGACGCCGCTGGCGAGCGAGGCCTCCATGATCCGGGGCGACAGGAGGTGGACGTGGGTGTCGACGGCTCCGGCGGTGGCGATGAGGCCCTCGCCGGAGACGATCGAGGTGCCGGTGCCGACGACGACGTCGACGCCGTCGAGGGTGTCGGGGTTGCCGGCCCGGCCGATGGCGTGGATACGGCCTTCGCGGATGCCGACGGACACCTTGCGGATGCCCTGGACGGCGTCGATGAGCAGGACGTTGCTGATGACGACGTCGCAGGTCTCGCGGACGGCCGCGGCCTTGAGGTGGAGGCCGTCGCGGGCGGTCTTGCCGAAGCCGGCGAGGAACTCGTCGCCGGGCTTCTGCGCGTCGGACTCGACGCGGACGACGAGTCCGGAGTCGCCCAGGACGACCCGGTCGCCGGCGCGGGGGCCGTGCACCGATGCGTACTCGTACGGGTCCATCAGTGGTCCTCCTCGTCGGCCTGGACTCCCAGGTAGCCGCAGGCCGCCGCGCGCCGCAGGGCCTCTTCCTTCGCGCCGGGCGCGTCCAGCGGGCCGTCGACCAGGCCCGCGAAGCCGATGGCGACGCGGGCGCCGCCGATCGGGACGAGCCCGACCTCGGCCTCGCCGCCCGGGTCGAAGCGGAAGGAGGCTCCGGCCGGGACGGCGAGGCGCATGCCGTAGGCGGCGGCGCGGTCGAAGTCGAGGCGCGGGTTGGCCTCGAAGAAGTGGAAGTGGGAGGTGACGCTCACGGGGACCGTCGCCGTGTTCCGTACGAGGAGCGTGCGCGCCGGCCCGGCCTCCTCGTATCCGGGGCCGGGCAGCAGCGCGCCCGGCGCCTCGACTCCCAGGCCGTCCCCGCCGATCGGGGCGGAGACGACCGCGAGCCGCGAGCCGTCGTCGAAGACGGCCTCGACGTGGACCTCGGTGACGATGTCGGCGACGCCGGGCAGGACGTCGTCGGGGCCGAGGACGGAGCGGGCCGCCTCGATCGCCTCGGCGAGTCGCTTGCCGTCACGGGCCGCCTCGCAGACGGTGTCCGCGATGAGCGCGGTCGCCTCGGGCACGTTGAGCCGCAGGCCCCGGGCCCGGCGGGCGCGGGCGAGCTCGGCGGCGCCGAAGAGCAGCAGCCGATCGCGTTCCGTGGGGGTCAGTCTCACGCCCCAAACACCTCCTGCAGTTCCGACACGTTTGAGCGACACTCTAAATGTTGAGACGCGAGTCTCCAAGCATTGACGTCGCCGACAGGCGTAGGTCACATTGAGCGCCGCTCTAAATCACTTTTGGAGCTGTCCCACCCGCCCCCGCAGGGAGTCCTCATGCCGATAGAAACGCGCGGAGTCGACACCATCCCCGAGGCCGAACGCACCAGCGGCCCCCGCGACCTCGTCTCGATCCTGCTCGGATCCAACCTCTGCCTGGGGGTGATCGTCTTCGGCTGGCTGCCGGTCTCCTTCGGCCTCGGCTTCTGGGCCTCGGTGACGTCCGTGATCACCGGCACCCTCGTCGGCGTCGCCGTCACCGCCCCGCTCGCGCTCGTGTCCCTGCGCACCGCGACCAACCTCTCCACGTCCTCCGGCGCCTTCTTCGGCGTCCGCGGCCGGCTCGTCGGCTCCGTCGTCGGCCTGCTGCTCTCGCTCGGCTACACCGCGCTGACCCTGTGGATCGGCGGCGACGTGATGGTGGGCGCACTCGCCCGCCTCGTCGGCCTGCCGACCGGCGGCGCCGCCCACGCCGCCGTCTACGCCTTCCTCGCCGCCTGTACGGTGGTCGGCGCGGTCTACGGCTACCGGCTGCTGCTCCGGCTGAGCAAGGCGCTCGCGGTCGGCATGACGGTGCTCCTCGCCATCGGCCTGGCCGCCTACGCCGGGGACTTCACCACGGCCGCGGTCCCGGACACCCCGTACCTGCTCGGCTCCTTCTGGCCGACCTGGCTGCTCTCCGCCGTCGCTGCGGGCCTCAGCGGCCCCGTGGCCTTCATCACGCTGCTCGGCGACTACACCCGGTACGTCTCCCCCGAGCGGTACAGCGCGAAGACCGTGTGGCGCGCCACCTGCCTGGGCCTGACCGTCGGCCTGCTCGTCCCGCAGCTCTTCGGCACCTTCACCGCCCTGGCGGCGCGCGGCGGCCTGGACTACGCGGGCCCGCTCGTCGCCGCGTCCCCCGTCTGGTACCTCGTACCGCTGCTGATCGCCGCCACCGCCGGCTCCGTCGGCAACGCCGGACTGATGCTGTACTCGATGGGCCTCGACCTCGACGCCATCCTGCCGAAGGCCACGCGCGCGCGTGCCACCCTCGTCGTCGCGGCCGTGGCGACGTCCTTCGTCTTCGTCGGCCACTTCGCCTCGGACGCGCAGACGGCGATGACCTCGTTCGTGCTGCTGCTCACCGCGATCGGCACCCCGTGGGCGGTGATCACCCTGATCGGGCACGCGCGCTGCGGCGGCGCGTACGACCCGGAGGCGCTCCAGGTCTTCAACAACCGCTCCCGCGGCGGGATCTACTGGTTCTCGGCGGGCTGGCACCCGCGCGCCACCGTCTCCTGGGCGGTCGGCGCGGCCGTCGGCCTGGCCGCGGTGTCGACACCCCTCTACGAGGGGCCGCTGCTCGCCCTGACGGGCGGGATCGACTGCAGCTTCGTGTTCTCGGGGATCGTCGGCGGCGCGCTGTACGCCGTCCTGACGCCGAACAGGGCCCCCGAGACCGTGACGACGGCCCCGGAAGCCCTGGTTCAGGCGGACTGACTACTTGCCGAGCTCGTGCATCCAGCCGTGCGTGTCCTCGGCCTTGCCGGTCTGGATGGCGAGCAGCGCCTCGCGCAGCTTGAGCGTGACCTCGCCGGGCTCGCCGCCCGACTGCTGCCACTCGCCCCGGGCGGACTTGACGGTGCCGACCGGGGTGATGACGGCGGCGGTGCCGCAGGCGAAGACCTCGGTGAGGGTGCCGTTCTCGGTGTCGGCCTGCCACTGGTCGATGGAGACGCGGGCCTCCTCGGACTCGTAGCCCAGGTCCTTGGCGACCTGGAGAAGCGAGTCGCGGGTGATGCCGGCGAGCAGCGAGCCCGTGAGGGTCGGCGTCACGATCTTGTTTCCGTACACGAAGTACAGGTTCATGCCGCCGAGCTCCTCGACCCACTTGTGCTCGACCGCGTCGAGGTAGCAGACCTGGTCGCAGCCCTTGGCCGCCGCCTCGGCCTGGGCGAGCAGGGAGGCCGCGTAGTTGCCGCCGGTCTTGGCGTCGCCGACGCCGCCGGGGACGGCGCGGACGCGGTCCTCCGAGGCCCAGATGGAGACGGGCTTGACGCCGCCGGGGAAGTAGGCGCCGGCCGGGGAGGCGATGACGACGAAGAGGTACTCGTTGGCCGGGCGGACGCCCAGGCCGACCTCGGTGGCGATCATGAACGGGCGCAGGTAGAGCGAGGACTCGCCGCCGTGCTCCGGAACCCAGGCCTCGTCGTGCCGGACGAGGACGTCACAGGCCTCGACGAAGGTCTCGACCGGCAGCTCGGGCATGCCGAGCCGGTGCGCGGAGCGCTGGAAGCGGCGGGCGTTGGCGTCGGGACGGAAGCTGGCGACCGAGCCGTCGGGGCGGCGGTAGGCCTTCAGGCCCTCGAAGATCTCCTGCGCGTAGTGCAGGACGTTCGTGGCCGGGTCCAGGGAGAGCGGGCCGTACGGCACGAGCTGGGCGTCGTGCCAGCCGCGGCCCTCGGTCCACCGGATGGTGACCATGTGGTCGGTGAAGTAGCGGCCGAATCCCGGGTTGGCCAGGATCGCCTCGCGCTCCGCGGCGGACAGCGGGCTGGAGGAGGGCTTGAGCTCGATCGTGGGCGTCGTCATGAGTGCGTGTCCTTCACCGGTTGTGATGGGGAGGACCGCGCGCGCACGCCGCCGACGGGGACTTTCGTCCCTGACGAGCCAGGCGTACGGGCGTGCCCGTATGCCGCGGCCCCACGTTCGATTATCGCCCGTGGGGACCTGTGCGGAAAACGGGTGGCGCGGTCCGGGGTTCGGGGGACGCCCGATGGCCGCGCAGAGGACAGCCGCCGGGCGCATGTGCGACCCGGCGGCTGCTGTCTGCTGTCAGTCGGCGCGGGTCAGCTCGCTACTCGCGCGGCGAGCGCGTCGCCGATCTCGTCCGTCGTACGGACGCTGTCACCGCGCTCGGTGAGGTCGGCCGCGACGGCCTCCTCGACCCGGGCGGCCTCGGCCTCGTAGCCGAGGTGGCGGAGCAGGAGGGCGACGGAGAGGACGGTGGCCGTGGGGTCGGCCTTGCCCTGGCCCGCGATGTCCGGCGCGGAGCCGTGGACCGGCTCGAACATGGACGGGAACTCGCCGCTCGGGTTGATGTTGCCCGAGGCGGCGACGCCGATGCCGCCGGAGACGGCCGCGGCGAGGTCGGTGATGATGTCGCCGAAGAGGTTGTCGGTGACGATGACGTCGAAGCGGGCCGGGTCGGTGACGAGGAAGATCGTCGCGGCGTCGACGTGCAGGTAGTCGGTGGTGACCTCGGGGAACTCGGCCGCGACCTTGTGGAAGATGTTCGTCCAGAGGTGGCCGGCGAAGGTCAGCACGTTGTTCTTGTGGACCAGCGTCAGCTTCTTGCGCGGACGGGCCTGGGCGCGGGCGAAGGCGTCGCGGACCACGCGCTCGACACCGAAGGCGGTGTTGACCGAGACCTCGGTGGCGACCTCGTGCTCGGTGCCCTTGCGGATGGTGCCGCCGTTGCCCGTGTACGGGCCCTCGGTGCCCTCGCGGACCACGACGAAGTCGATCTCGGGCTGCCCGGCGAGCGGGGTCGCGACGCCGGGGAGCAGCTTCGAGGGACGCAGGTTCACGTGGTGGTCGAAGGCGAAGCGGAGCTTGAGGAGGAAGCCGCGCTCCAGGACGCCGGACGGCACCGACGGGTCGCCGATGGCGCCGAGCAGGATGGCGTCGTGCTTCTTGAGGGAGTCGAGGTCGGCGTCGGTGAGGGTCTCACCGGTGGCGTGGTAGCGCTTGGCGCCGAAGTCGTACTCCTCGGTCTCCAGCTTCACGTCCTGGGGAAGGACGGCCGCGAGGATCTTGAGGCCCTGGGCCACGACCTCCTGGCCGATGCCGTCGCCGGGAATGACTGCGAGATTGATGCTGTGAGACATGTCGGCACCCTACTGGTCGTCCCATCGTCTGACACGTAACGTCCACCATGTGGACGAAGTGCCATGTCGCGGAACGGAGGCGGAACAGGAACGGGATCAGTGGCCGGTGGAGCCGCCGTTGTCACGGCGGTCGAGCGCGCGCTGGAGGGCGGCGGCGGCGTTCTGGCGGGCCTCGTCGCTGGGACGGTGGGCGGAGTGGCGGACGCGGCGGGCGGTCTGAGTGGCCATGAGGGATCGACTCCTTGAGATCAGTGGTGATCCGGATGTGCGGAGATCAGTGGTGATCGAAGGCGCCGGAAGGGGCGGGGAGCGCCGCCGCAGGGGTTGCCTGCACAGGGCATCGCGCTCTCGACCGCCTTTCGCTTGATGAAGCGAGACGTTCGGCTTCTACAAAGCTAGGGCAGGGTTCCGCATCTGTCTCCACAGTTACTCGGACTTCCTACTATCTGAGACGGCGATCAACCCTCCGTGGCCCGCAGTTCGCGGATCAGCGACCGCACGACGAGGGATTTCACCAGCTCAGGCGTGGTGACATAGCCGACGGACCGGGTGGGGCGGGCCGCCCCGAGATCGGTGATCCGCACCGAGGGCGGTGCTCCGATCAGGGACAGTTCCGGCATCACGGCCATCCCGAAACCGCTGCTCACCAGGGAGAGCACCGCTCCGTCGTCCTCCGCCTCCACCGTCGCGGCCGGCAAGAGCATCCGGCTCGAAGGGTTCCTGGTCCGCGACCACATGGACGCCCTGGAGGAGCTGTACGACCTCGCCGTCCCGCACCTGCGCAGCGGGGCGCTGCCGCTCGACGTGACGGAGGTCAAGGGCTTCGAGCACATCGTGGACGCGTTCCTGGGGATGCTGCGCGGCGAGAACCTCGGAAAGATGCTCGTGACTATCTAGATTGCATTCCTACCTAGGTGGTGATCCAATAGCCGCATGGCCGCAGACCGCAGACCCAGCTGGCTCAAGGGAGTCCTCGACCTGCTCGTCCTCTCCTGCCTGACCGACGGCGAGAGCTACGGGTACGAGATCGCCAAGGCGCTCGACGGGGCCGGCCTGGGCGAGATCAAGGGCGGGACGCTCTATCCCGTACTGAACCGCCTGGAGCAGGCCGGTCTGGTGGAGGCCGAGTTCCGCGCCGCCGAGCGCGGGCCCGGGCGCCGCTACTACCGGCTCACCGGCCAGGGCCGGACACATCTCGCGGCCGAGAGCGAGGCCTGGTCGGAGTTCCACCGGGCCGTACGGACGCAACTGCACGCAGGGGGAACCGCACCATGACCACCGACGCCCATGTCGCCTACTTCGCCGAACTGGCCGACGCGCTGCGCACCGCGGGCGTGCCCGAGGAGCAGATCGCACGGACGGCCGAGGAACTGCGCGGCCACCTCGCGGAGACGGGGACCGCGCCGGAGGAGGAGTTCGGGCCGGCCGGGGCCTTCGCGGCCCGGCTCGGCGGGCTCGCCCCGGCCCCCGGGGAGCCGGCCGAGGCGGCGGAGCACTGGACCTGGACCGCCGACCTCTTCAACGACCGCCGCATGCTGGCCGTCCACGGCGCACAGGGCTGGGAGGTGGAGGGCCTGGACAGCATCGGCCGCTTCGTCTGCCGCCGGGCGCCCGGGGTCGCGCTCACCTGGGAGTACCGCCGCGAGGTGATCACGGGACGCAGGCGGAGCCGCGTACTCGACGAGCTCACGCCGGAGGGCTGGGAGCTGTGCGGCGAGTGGCTGGTGTACGGCTACTTCAAGCGGCCGCGCGCGGCGACGGCGGGACCGGAGGGCGCCGTCGCCACGCCTCCGGCCGCCCCGCACCGATGGCTGTTCCTGAGCCGCCGGGGCAAGGCGGTGCTCGCCGTCTGGAGCCTCCTGGTCGGCGGCGCGCTGACGGCGTTCTTCGTCGGGGCGCTCGGGCCGGCCGGGCTCGCGGTCGGGATCGCCCTCGTGTCGGCGCTCTCCGCCGCGTACACCTCGCACCTGGAGACCGCCACGGGCCGCGCCCGGAAGCAGAACTGACGCACCCTCACATCACGTCGCCGTCCCGCCAGTCGAAGACCAGCGGGGCGGCGGGGTCCGGCAGGGCCCGGCCGCCGGCGGGGCGCAGGAAGACGAAGCCCTCCTCCTCGGCGAGGTGGACGATCCCCCCGGGCCCGAGCGCTTCGAGGCGCCCCGCCCAGACGCTCCAGCCGCGCGCCCGGTAGAGCGCGGCACCCTCGTCGGAGGCGCCGAGCGCCCCGAAGGCGTACGCGCCGTCGATCACCCGCTCCAGCCCGGCCATCACGGCCCCGCCGAGCCCCCGACGCCTGAGGTCGTCCCGGACGGCGACCCCTTCGACGTATCCGACGCGGTGCGAGCGCCCCCGGTGGAGCGCCCGGCGCTGCACGACGGCGCCGTGGGCGGCGATGCCCCGCTCGTCCTCGATCCAGGCGTGGACGCCGCCGAGGGTGTGGTCCCAGTCGTCGTCGGAGAAGTCGCCCTCGAAGGCGGCGTCGAGCATCTCGCGTACGGAGCGGAGCCGGGCGGCACCGAGTTCATGGGTGGGCGCGATCCTCACGGTCATGCCTCACTCTCCCACGGCCAACTAACCACTAAAAAGTCATTGACAGGTTAGCCCGCCCCTGCTTGAGTCATCTCATAACCAGTCAGCGACGAATAAGGGGTTAGAGAATGTCCGTGCTGCCGACCCACCACCGCACCGTCACCGTCCGGGGCCACGAGATCGCCTACCGCGAGGCCGGTCCCGCCGACGCCCCCGTCCTGCTCCTGCTGCACGGCTTCCCCACCAGCTCGCACATGTTCCGCGACCTGATCCCCCTGCTCGCCGACCGGTACCGGCTCATCGCCCCCGACCACCTGGGCTTCGGCCGCAGCGCCACTCCGCGGGACTTCGACTACACCTTCGCCGCCCTGGCCGAGCTCACCGCCGAGTTCACCGAGGCCCTCGGCCTCGACCGGTTCGCCCTCTACATCCAGGACTACGGCGCCCCCATCGGCCTCCGCCTCGCGCTCGCCCATCCCGAGCGGATCACCGCGATCGTCACCCAGAACGGCAACGCCTACGAGGAGGGCCTCGGCGCCGAGGCCTGGGCCCCCGTCCTCGCCCTCATCGAGAAGCGCACCCCCGAGACCGAGGAGCCGGTCCGCGCCATCCGCTCCCTGGACGGCATCCGCTGGCAGTACGAGACGGGCGTCCCCGCCGAGTACCGGGACCTGCTCAGCCCCGACGCCTGGCACCACGACGCCGCCCTGATGGCCCGCGAGGGCCAGGACGACATCCAGCTGGGCCTGATCGCCGACTACGGCTCCAACTTCGCCCTCTACCCGGCCTTCCAGGAGTACTTCCGCACCTCCCGGGTCCCCCTCCTCGCCGTCTGGGGCGAGGGCGACCAGGTCTTCGTCCCCGCCGGCGCCGAAGCCTTCCGCCACGACCTCCCGAACGCCGAGATCCACCTCCTCCCCACGGGCCACTTCGCCCTGGAGACCCACGCGCCGGCGGTCGCGGAGCTGATCGGCGACTTCCTGAAGCGCCGCGTGGGGGAATGAGAGGGCGGAATGAGAACCGCCCCCGTCCTCGGTTGGGGGACCTAGGAGGGGGGCGGTGATCAGGGGCCTCTGCGAGGCGGGGGCGTCAGCCCATGTGCGGGTAGCCGTACTCGGTCGGCGGGACCAGCGTCTCCTTGATGGCGCGGGTCAGCGTCCACCGCATCAGGTTCTGCGGGGCGCCGGCCTTGTCGTTGGTGCCGGAGGCGCGGCCGCCGCCGAAGGGCTGCTGGCCGACGACGGCGCCGGTCGACTTGTCGTTGATGTAGAAGTTGCCCGCGGCGAAGCGGAGCTTCTCCATCGTGTACGCGGCGGCGGCGCGGTCGCCGGAGATGACCGAGCCGGTGAGGGCGTAGTCCGAGACCGACTCCATCTGGGTCAGCATCTCGTCGTACTTGTCGTCCTCGTAGACGTGGATGGCGAGGATCGGGCCGAAGTACTCGGCCTTGAAGACCTCGTTCTCCGGGTCGTCGCAGACGATGACGGTCGGGCGGACGAAGTAGCCCACCGAGTCGTCGTAGGTGCCGCCGGCGATGATCGTGCAGCTCGGGTCGGCCGCGGCACGGTCGATCGCCGCCTTGTTCTTGGCGAAGGAACGCTCGTCGATGACGGCGCCGACGTAGTTCGACAGGTCGGTGACGTCACCCATGGCGATGCCGTCGATCTCGGCCGCGAACTCCTCCTTGAAGCCGTCGTTCCAGATGGACGCCGGGACGTACGCGCGGGAGGACGCGGAGCACTTCTGGCCCTGGAACTCGAAGGAGCCGCGGTTCAGCGCGGTCTTCAGGACGGCGCGGTCGGCGCTGGGGTGGGCGACGACGAAGTCCTTGCCGCCGGTCTCGCCGACGATCCGCGGGTACGAGCGGTACTTCTCGATGTTGTTGCCGACCGTCTTCCACAGGTGCTGGAAGGTCTTGGTCGAGCCGGTGAAGTGGATGCCGGCCAGGTCGCGGTGGTTCAGGGCCACCTCGGAGACGGCGATGCCGTCGCCGGTCACCAGGTTGATGACGCCCTTCGGCAGGCCGGCCTCCTCCAGGAGCTCCATGAGGAGCACGGCGGAGTGGGTCTGCGTCGGGGACGGCTTCCAGACCACCACGTTGCCCATGAGGGCGGGGGCGGTGGGCAGGTTGCCCGCGATGGCCGTGAAGTTGAACGGCGTGATCGCGTAGACGAAGCCCTCGAGCGGGCGGTGGTCCAGACGGTTCCACACACCCGGGGAGTTCGCCGGCGGCTGCTCGGCGAGGATCTGGCGGGCGTACGCCACGTTGAAGCGCCAGAAGTCGACGAGCTCGCACGGGGTGTCGATCTCGGCCTGCTGGGCGGTCTTCGACTGGCCGAGCATCGTGGACGCGGCCAGCGTCTCGCGCCACGGGCCGGCGAGCAGCTCGGCGGCGCGCAGGATGATCGCGGCGCGGTCGTCGAAGGACATCGCGCGCCAGGCCGGGGCGGCGGCCAGGGCGGCGTCGATGGCGTCCTGGGCGTCCTGCTGGGTGGCGCCGCGGAAGGTGCCGATGACGGCCCTGTGGTTGTGCGGCTGGACGACCTTGAACTCCTCGCCGCCGCCGAGGCGCTTCACGCCGCCGATGGTCATCGGCAGCTCGCGCGGGTTCTCGGCCAGCTCCTTGAGCTTGGTCTCCAGACGGGCCCGCTCGGGGGAACCGGGGGCGTAGCTGTGCACCGGCTCGTTGACCGGAGCGGGGACCTGGGTGACAGCGTCCATGAGGCTCGTGACTCCTTGTGAGAGGTGGGCTCAGCCCTTGGTGAGGATGGAGCGGACGAAGAAGAGGAGGTTGGCCGGCTTCTCCGCGAGGCGGCGCATGAAGTAGCCGTACCAGTCGGTGCCGTACGCGGTGTAGACGCGCATGCGGTGGCCCTCGGCGGCGAGACGGTTCTGCTCCTCGCTGCGGATGCCGTACAGCATCTGGAACTCGTACTCGTCCAGCTTGCGCCCGGCGCGGCGGGCGAGCTCCTGGCCGATCGAGATCAGGCGCGGGTCGTGCGAGCCGATCATCGGGTAGCCCTCGCCGTCCATGAGGATCTTCATGATCCGGACGTACGCCTTGTCGATCTCGGCCTTGTCCTGGATGGCGACGGACTCGGGCTCCTTGTAGGCGCCCTTCACGATCCGGACGCGGGAGCCGTTCGCGGCGAGGCGGCGGGCGTCGTCCTCGGTGCGGAAGAGGTAGGCCTGGATGACGCAGCCGGTCTGCGGGAAGTCCTTCCGCAGCTCCTCGTGGATGGCGAACATCGAGTCGAGGGTGGTGTGGTCCTCGGCGTCCAGGGTGACGGTGGTGCCGATCTCGGCGGCGGCCGCGACGACCGGGCGGACGTTGGAGAGGGCCAGCTCGTGGCCGTTCTCCAGCGACTGGCCGAACATCGACAGCTTCACGGACATCTCGGCGCGGGCGCCGAGGCCCAGCTCCTTGAGGCGGCCGATGAGCTCCAGGTAGGCGTCCCGGGCGGCGTACGACTGCTCGACGGTGGTGATGTCCTCACCGACGACGTCGAGGGTGACCTCCAGGCCGCGGCCGCTCAGCTCGGAGACGATCGGGACGACGTCGTCGACCGTCTCGCCGGCGATGAAGCGGGCGACGACCTGCTTGGTCCCGGGGGCGGCCGAAACGATACGGCGCATCTTGTCGCTGCGCGACGCGGCGAGGATCACGGGACCCAGCACGGGGCACCTCCAGAGGGCAAAGGTAGGACGGGGCCGTACCCGGATCAAAGGAACGAACCGGGAACAGCACGGAGAACCACCGTGAAACCTATGGATCGCTCCGATCGTCCGCCATCTACAGCTGTCACGCATCCGTGGCCCGCGCCTCATACATCTGTCTGACGGGCGCGGCGGCGGGTGCGAGAATGTGGCCGTGAAGGGCGATTACCAGGAGCTGGTGGACGAGATCTCGGCGCTGCTCGGCGAGCCGGCGACGCTGGAGAACCGCGACTTCGGGCTGATCGCCTTCGGGGCCCACGACAGCGACGACGACAGCGCGATGGACCCGGTCAGGACCCGCTCGATCCTGACCCGGAAGTCCTCCCCCGCGGTCCGCGCCTGGTTCGAGGGCTTCGGCATCACCCGGGCGACCGGCCCGGTCCGCATCCCGGCCGCCCCCGACGCGGGCGTCTTCCGGGACCGCATCTGCCTGCCCGTACGCCATCGGGGTGTCGTCCTCGGATACGTATGGCTGCTCGACGCCGAGCCGGGCCCCACGCCCGCCCAGCTGGCGGCCGCGATGGAGGTCGCCACCCGGATCGGCGGCCTCCTCGCCGACGAGGAGCGCGCGGACGCCGACCTCTCGCGCGAGTTCGCCGCGGTCCTGACCGCCGGGCGCGGCTGGCAGAGCGACATGGCCGTCGCGGCGCTCCGGGTGGCCCTCGGCCCCAGCGCGGACGGCCTGCACACCGTCGTCTGCGTGACGCCCTGGCGGGGCGAGGCCCCGTCGATCCGGGCGGTCCCGGGCGCGGCGGCGGTCACCGTGCTCCCCGAGGGCGAGTCCCTCGCCGTCCTCGTACGGCTGCGCACGGCCGAGGACCTCTCCCCCGCCCACACGGCCGCCGACCGGCTGCGCGCCGCCGCCCCGGCCGGCATCGCGAACCCCCGCCGGGGCATCGCGGAGCTCCCGGCGACCTGGCGCGAGGCCAACACGGCGGCCCGCGCCGCCACGGCCCAGCCGAAGCTCGGCCCGGTCGCGGAGTGGGCCGGGATCGGCCCGTACCGGCTGCTCGCGGCCCTCTACCACCCCGAGATCGACCCCGTCGTCGCCCCGCTGCTCGCCCCCGCCCACACCGAACTGGCCCGCACCGCCGAAGCCTTCCTCGACAACGCCGGCCAGGCGGGCCGCACGGCGGCGGCCCTGGGCATCCACCGCCAGACCCTCTACTACCGGCTCTCCCGGGTCGAGCAGCTCACCGGCCTGGACCTGGACGACGGCGAGGACCGCCTCCTGCTCCACATGTCCCTGAAGTCGGCCCGGCTCTGAGCGCCCCTTCCTAGGGCCTGTCCGGCGGATCATGGCCGGGGCCGCGACGCCTGGCACGGCACCTCGCCGCGTTGCCGAAACGCCCCAATAGCTCCTTCCCCAAGCTCTCGGCTTCGCTCGAGCAGGGGAGACCCCATTCGAGGCG
>NZ_JBVJWR010000002.1:0-4874 GCF_055602235.1 Streptomyces sp. NPDC037410
CAGATCGTCCCGTCCGGGGCCTGGACGACGCCGCTGTAGCCCCACAGCGACTTCGCGGCGGGCTTCAGCACCGTGGCGCCGGCGTCGACGGCGGCACGGACGAAGCCGTCGACGGTGGCCGGCCCGGACACCGTGAGCGCCAGGGTGAAGCCGCGGAATCCCGTCGAGTGTGCCTCGGACGCCCGCAGGCGTACGTACGTGTCCACACCGAAGGCCGTGTAGAAACGGTGGGCGGCCTCGGGGTCGGCCACCTCGAGGGTGACGGACGCGAGGGACGTGTGGGCTGCGGTGGAAGCGGTGGTTGCCATGACCATCACGCTAGGGGGTGGGTGGCGGCCGGGGCTTCTCGATTCCTGACCGGTCGCGCGACCAGCTGCGCGACGCACGCCGGCATCCCCTCCACCTTGATCGCCGTCCCGCATCGCGGGCCGTACCCGCAGCATCGGCATGGCCGGCCGTCCGCATCCGCCGTCGCCCGCTCAATGCGACGCGTCATCAGGTACGCGTAGGCCGACTCACCGTAGGCGACCCGGAACCGGCGACTCAGTGGCCGGGTGGACAAGTTCACATCACGGGCGAGCGCCTCCACGTTCAGCGGCTGCGCGTCTCCCTGTCGATCCGGTCGCGGACGCGGCGCAGCCGCGCAAAATCAGCCAGGCGTTGCGCCTGTACGCGTGCACGCCCCATTCAGGCTCACACATGAGAGCCCTTCCCTTCGTCGTTCATCTCCTGACGTCTGGAGTGCCCGCTGGAACGACCGAAGTTCGGCGCTCATGTACGCCCGGCCGGGCGGCACCGTGCCCATCGCCGCGATGTTCCGCCTCGTAAGTGGCAACTGGCACATCCTCGACGTCCTCCACCACGACCGCCTCTCCCCGCGCATCCACGACGGTGCGTTCTCCGCGATGGACCTCACCGCACGCCACCCGCGCACGAGGAGCTGCTGTCCACTGCCATGGTGCAGACCCTCGCTGCCGCCGACGAACTCCAGCACGACCCTTCAAACAAGAGCTGACCTACGACGGTGTGCGGGCCCCTGAGGTGAAGGGCAATATGCGCGGGCGTCGCCCGGCCGTCACGGGCGAGACGATCTCTGGGGCGTGTCCCCGAGCGGTACCACGGCGACGGGCGCCGGGCTGTGGTGGATCACCGCGTGCGCGACGTGGCCCAGGTGCGGGCCGAGCGGGACGGTCCTCCCCCGGCGGCCGACAACCACCAGCTCCGCGTCATGAGACGCCTCCACCAGTTGGTACGCGGCGGATCCGACGACGTCCTTGGCTGCCACCTCGACCCCTCGGTAACTCCGCCGCCACGGCTCCAGCAGCTGGTCGAGGCCGTCGGCCAGGGCCGAGCCGAGCTCCTGGCCGGACCTCGGGTCCGCGATCGCCGCGTAGCCGTACGAGGCGGGCAGGGTCCAGCTGTGCAGGAAGAGCAGGGGGCGGTTTCGGCGGGCGGCCTCGCCGAAGGCGAAGGCAAACAGGGGCTCGCACGAGTGGAGAACGTCCACCCCCACGACGATCGACCCGCCGGAGCGCGTCTGCTCACCCTCCCTGACCAGGACGCAGGGCTGCCGGGCCCGGCCCACGACGGCAAGTGAGACGGAGCCGATGAGGTAGCCGACGACCGAGCCGAGCGCGCGGGATCCGAGCACCGTCACCTCGGCGTCGTTAGCGCAGGCGGTCAGTTCCTGGTCGGCCCTGCCGCGGCACCGTTCGGTGGTCACCTCGAGATCGGGATGAGCGGCGCGTGCCTTGTCCGCCGTGTCCCGCAGCAACTGCTCGGTGCGGTCCGCCAGTTTCAGGGTGAAGGCAAGCGGGATCTCGGGGGTGTTCGGCCTTTCGTCCACATGGACCAGATGGAGGGGAACCTCGCGGAGTGTCGCGGCCCGGGCGGCCCACTCCGCCGCGGCGATGCTTTCGGGCGAGCCGTCGAGACCGACGACGACCTGGGCTGTCATGGGGGCCTCCCTACGGGGTGCCGATGCGTCCGGAGTCCAGCGTCCCGCGCGGCCGGCCGGCGCGGGGAGGGCCGACAGGGTTGGACAGGGACCGAACGGCCCATTCTGAGTGTCCCCGAGCGGTGTCAGAGTTGAAGGTGCCGCCCCGAAGAACGGTTCTCCGGCCGCAGGACACACGCCCGAGGAGGATCACCGAGCAGCGACATGCCGTCCACCCGGAGTTCGGCACCGTCGTCGTGGGAGTCGACGGCTTCCCATCCGACAGGCTTACGCCGGGGGAAGGCCTTCGTCAGCTTCCCCGTCGGCCTGCTGGCGATGGCCCACTTCGCCCGCGCCGAGCACAAGTCCGCCCGCGCGTGGCTCAAGGGTGCGGCTGCCCCGGCGGTGGCGCTCACCCCTCGTAGTGAACCTGCTGCGAGAACGACTGACCCGCCGGCCGAGGGGATCTGCGGGCACGGCTCTCTGAGGCCGTCGGAACATGGTGGTCCTGCCGTTGTGGCTGATGTCGCCGACGCCCCTGTCTCTGGCACGGTATCGAGGCGCTGGATCCAATGCCAGTGGGTCCCGGACGCCTTCGTTGAGTATGATTTGCGAAATTCGTAAATTCGTTAGTTGATGAGTCATACAAGTGCGCTGGTCAGGAGTGTGATGTGAGCACGTTCGCCGAGGCGGTGCTGGAGCGGGCCCGTGCGGCACGGGCGCGGCTGGAGGCAGCTTTCGAGGCGGAGGACGCCTACGAGGCGGCCCTTGCCGAGGACGAACTGGACGACGCTCTCCGTCTCGCCCGCAAACACGGCATCGAGGTCGGAGAGCGGGGTGAGACGTGAACTCCTCACGGGTCCCGCTGCGCCAGGCCAAGGGGTTTCTTCGGGATGCTCAGGCATCCGGTGTGCATCCGTGTCCTGGCACTGCTCCAGGACGGTCCCAAGCCGGTGCGCGCTCTCCTCACGGGCCGGATCGAGCCGTCGATTCTCCAGCGGCACGTTTCCCTATCCCGGGCTGGGGTGCCGGCGGCACCGAAGGCGTCGGACGGTGAGGACATGACCGAGAAGGAAGCACGCGACGAAGGGGACCTGGAGAGGTGGAAGGAACGAGGCGTGATGCTGCGCGTGTTCGTCTACGTCTTCGCGACGCACCTCTTCGCCGGATTCGTCTGGCTGCTCTTCTATGTGGGGCAGCACGCGCCGAAGTAGAGACGCAGGAAGGTGCTGCGGGACATGAGACTTGAGAAGGGAATCGTCGAGTGATCGCTGTCGTAGGACATGGTGACCTCACCACTCAGGCCCTGACACTGCTGGAGTCCGAGCTCCGCTCTCGCCTGGCCGCGTTCGCGAAGGCGGGGAGGGCGGGTCTGGTGCGTGCGGGGCAGGGCCTGCCCCTCGCGGCCGGGCGCGCCGCGCGGGCTGCGGGGATGGCACTCGTCACCGTGCTGCCGTCGAAGGCGGGCCTGCCGGTCATGCCGTGGTCATCCGACCACAAGGCGGCCGGTGAACTGCTGATGCTCTCGGAGCGAGTGCGGCTGCTTGAGTTCGATCCGGCGGACCCCGCATCGTGCGTACGTGCCGACGAGTCGCTGCTACGGGCTTGTGCGCGGGTCCTCGCCGTGTGGGACGGCTCTCCATCGAACGCCTGGGACCCGACCGCCCACCTCGTGGCCTTCGCCCGGGCCCGCGGGATCAAGGTCGACGTTCTGTGGCCGTCGGGCGCGACCCGGACGCCCCGCATCGCGTAAGGCCTCATGGGGACCGCTGGCGCGCCGGGTGTCCGTGATGCCGCGGCGGTCGTGGGCGTCGCCCGTCATCCGGACGACGTCGTGGTCCGGCGCCGTTCCGGCGGAGACCATCACCGGAGCCGGTCAGAGGTGGTTCCCGCCTGGGCCAGGTTGAAGCTCCACACGTGTCCCACCACGACCACGACGACTTCGGGCACAGAGGCCGACGTCAGGTGTCGCGGGCAGCGGGCCGCGAGGGTGCCGTCAGTCCTGCGCCGCCAGGCGCCGTACCTCCGCCAGCGCCTCGCCCACCGCCGCCGGGATGTCCGTCACCGGGAAGCGTGTGTGCCGCACCGTGCGGTCGCGGTCCACCACCAGAACGGCCCGCTTCAGCCGTAGCAGTTGCCCGGCTCGGAAGGTGGGCAGTCGCAGGGCGGCGGCGAGGTGCAGGTCGACGTCCGAGAGAAGGGTGAACGGGATGCCCTCCTCGACCGCGAACACCCTCTGCTCGTCCGGGCGTTGGGTGCTGATACCGCGTACCTCCGCGCCCGCCGCACGGAAGTCCTCGTACGCGTCCCGGAAGAGCCGGTTCTCCAGCGTGCAGCCGACGGTGCCGGGGATGCCCGACCAGCCGTCCGGCAGGGGGCCGGGTCTCCCGGTCGCCGGATAGCAGAACAGGACGGTGGCCACGCCGTCGGCCACCGGGTCCACCGGTACGCCGTCCCGGTGGCCCGGCAGCTCCAGGCGTGGCAGCCGCTCGCCCGCCAGGGCCACGACCCGCCGCGCCTCCGCGCCTGCCTCGTCGGCGGTGCCGCTGAGCGAGCCGTCGCCGAAGACCCAGCGGTCCGCCCAGTCCTGCATCGACAGCAGCACCGGCAGCAGCCCCCGGCCGCTCTCCGTCAGCCGGTACTCGTGCCGCACCGGCCGGTCCTGGTACGGGACCTTCTCCAGGACCCCCGTCTCCACCAGGTGCGCCAGGCGCTCGGTGAGCACCTTCCGGGAGATGCCCAGCTCCTCCTGGAGCGCGTCGAACCGGTGACGCCCGCGCGCTGTCTCCCGGATGAGGAGCAGGCTCCACCAGTCGCCGACCACCGCCGGGGGGGGGGGGGGGGGGGGGGGGGGGGGGACCCCTCCCCCCCCCTCTCTCCCCCCCCTCTCTCAGCGGGGTTTCCCGGGTCTCCCCTTTTTTCTCTGTGGTCATTTCTC
>NZ_JBVJWR010000002.1:4884-62386 GCF_055602235.1 Streptomyces sp. NPDC037410
GGAGAAGGAGGCTCCACCGGTCGCGACCCCCCGCCGCCGCCGGCGGGGTCGCGGGGGCGGCGTCCCGCTCGGGCACCGACCTCATCACCACGTCTCCACTCCTCCGCGCACGGCGGCGCTCATGGGCCCTATCTTGCGCCATGAGGTCAGTTCCCGATGGAAACTCACTGAGCGAGCGAGTTCCCAAAAGAGACTAACTAGCGACCTCGGGAGGAATCGAGTTCGGGTGTGCCGGCATTGACCTGGTGGTTGATCATCGGAGAACCTGCGCACCCTGGTTCCAGGTCGGCGCCCTTGGGCGCGGTAGCGGGATAGACGTGTTGACAGCGTGGTGAGGTTTGGATCATGAGCGAACGCGGGGTGGACGGCAGCGCAGGGGATGCGGACTACGGCAAGATAGGCGGCGGCTACGCCACCTACCGGCAGCCGGACGCAAGGATCGAGCGGGTGATCACCGCCGCCTTGGGTGGGGCGCGCACGGTGGTCAACGTCGGGGCCGGAGCAGGGTCGTACGAGTCGGCAACGCTGGAGGTGACGGCGGTCGAGCCGTCGGCGACGATGCGCGCCCAGCGGCCGGCGCACCTGTCGCCCGCCGTCGACGGCGTCGCCGAACACCTGCCGTTCGGCGACGATTCGTTCGACGCGGCGATGACCACCTTCAGCGTGCACCAGTGGAGCGACTACAAGGCCGGGCTGCGCGAGATGCGCCGAGTGGCGCGGGGCCCCGCGGTCGTGCTGACCTGCGACCCCGATCTCGTGCGGGACTTCTGGCTGTACGAGTACGCGCCGGAGGTGCTGGACACAGAGGCGCGCCGCTATCCGGCGATCACGGACTTGACCGAGGCCCTCGGTGGACACACGACGGTGACCCTGGTGCCGATACCCGTCGACTGCACCGACGGCTTCAAGGAGGCGTACTACGCACGCCCCGAGATGCTGCTCGACCCCGGTGCCCGGCAGGCGTGCTCGGCGTGGAGCTTCGTGGACGAGCGGGCGCGCGAACGGTCCGCCGCGGATCTGCGGCGCGACCTGTGTCTTCGCCCCCGCCCACGCCGACGCCGAGGGCGTCGGGCTGCGGCTCGAGGGGCGGAGACACAGGTCCGCCGTCCGCAAGCGGGCCGACCCGGCCGCCGGGCATTCGTCTCGGGCAAGCGCAGGCAGAACACGATCAAAACGACAACGTTCAGCGACGGCCGGGGCTGCATGCTCCCGTCCGGTGTCGTCCGGCCGGGGCGTATGCACGATCAAACGGCGGTGCGCAGCGAGGGCATCGCCGCGCAGTTGCGCCATCGTCCCGGCGTTCGAGTCAAGGTCGACTCGGGGTACCAAGGGCTGGCCAAGGAGCTTCCCCGTCAAGTGGGCGCCCGGCCGATGAAGCCGAAGGACGACGCTTGCGGCGGCGACAAGTACGCCTGGCGCGAAGCGCGGCGCCGCAAGTCCTCGGCCAGGATCTGCGTCGGGCACACCATCGCCGAACTGCGGCAGTGGGCCCCGCTCCGGCGGTTCACCGGCCGCCGTGAAGTCTATGCCGAGACCCACATCGCGATCGCCTGCCTGGTCTCCGACCGAGCCGCCATGCGTTCCAGCAGACCACGGACAAGCACCGAACTCGTCCTCGCCCGCGACACTGACTGCTGCTCGACCACCAGGCCGGCACACCCCGAACTCAATCTTTCCCGAGGTCGTAAGGAGCGCTCTGTCGTCGGAGTTATGGGACTGTCCCGTCCCTGCGGTCGCGACTCCGCCGGTTCGCCGTCTTTCGTAGGGGAGGCGGCCGTCCCTGCAGCGCAGAGCGCTGTCCATGTGCCGCGGGGACGGCCGCCGGTATCGGAACCGCCGTCAGGCGGGTGGTGGTGCTCCCGGTGCCGCTGCCCGGAGATCGGCGAGAAGCTCCGCCTGGCCCGCGAGCACGCCGGAGAGGATCGACCGCGCGACCGCGAGCAGGTCGGCCACCTGGGGGCTGGTCGGCGAGTAGTACGCCGTCGAACCCTCGCGTCGTGCGACGACCAGGTTCGCACGGCGCAACACGGCGAGCTGCTGCGACAGGTGAGCCGGCTCGACCGCGACCTCGGAGAGCATCTCCGAGACCGCGTGGTCCCGCTCGCTCAGCAGCTCCAGGACGCGGATGCGGACAGGATGCCCGAGCGTCTTGAAGAACTCGGCCTTCAGTTGGTACAGCGGAGCGCTCACCGTGCCCACCGCCCGAGCTCCCCGAGGTCTCGCTTCCGCGGCCGCACCGCACATCGTTTCCACCCGGAACCTGTCGCCATGGGGATCATCCTCGCGCCTTCGCGCCGAGCTGGCAGCCTTGCCCATTGCTGAGATCGGCAATGGGCGATGAATCCAGAGGAGCCTCCTGAGAATCCCGTGTCCGCGTGGCGGTGACGGCCTCCATCGACCTCGGACGGCTGCGCCGCGCCACTCCGGCGGGGGAGCGAACCTCGTCCGCCGGTCAAGAGGCCGGCAGGGCGCGGCCTTTGGGCCGGCGGCCACCGGGGCACACCGTCTGACGTGCGACAAGGGGCCTGGGAGTCGGCGCTTGTTCGAGCGTCAGTTCCGGCGAGGGGACGTGTTGCTACGAGAGCCGGGCCAGTCGTCACTGCACCATTCGCGCTGCTCCTCACCGCGATGCAGGTGAGCGGCGAGCGCGGTGGGCAGGTCGCAGTGCACGGGGATCTGCGGGTTGTCGCCGGTGGGGACCAGGGACCCGTCGGCGGGGATGGCGGCGAGTTCGAGCGCGCGCTCCTCGGCCGCGAGCCGACGGGCCGCGTCCGCGACGGCCAGCTGGCCGCCGGCGGACCAGCCGCGGAGGCTGGTGAGGTCGAGGACGACCGGGCCGGTCCCGCGCGCCAGGACCCAGCCCACGGCGCCGCTGAACCGCCCGACGGCGTCCGCCCCGAGGTACCCCGACAGGGAGAGCACACTGAGGCCGGGGTGGGTGGTGTAGCGCCATTCGATGGTCATCGTCGTTGCCTTCGTGTTCACAGGGGGAGGGTGATCCAGACGGCTTTGCCGCTGCCGTCCGCGTCGCGCCGCAGGACGCAGGTGCCGCCGGACTCGGCCGTCACCTGGGCGACGGTGGCCAGGCCACCCGTGTTGCCGGTCGGGACGACCCCGGGGTGGTAGGGGTGGCGGTCGTGGACGGCGAAGGCGAGTGTGTACTCTCCGGCGGCGAAGATGACGGTGAGGCCCGGGGACCTTTCGGCGGCGTGCCGGACGCTGTTGGTGACCAGCTCGCTCAGGACGAGCAGGGCCGGACCCATCGTGGGGTGCGAGGCGGTGATGCCCCATGAGTCGAAGGTCGCCTCCGCCTCTTCGCGCACCAGCCGCACCGAGGCCGGCACCGTGGGCGCCGTCAGTACGCGCCGGTGCGGGAGGGTCTCGACGTCTGAGGTCACGCGGACTCCACCGTGCCCAGCCGGTGACCGACCACGCTCTGCGGGGTGATCCGCAGCAGCGTGTCGTGCGGCCCGTACGCCCAGCCCGGCAGCGTACGGAGGTAATGGGCGGCCTCGACGGCGTCCGTGACCGGCTCAGCGGGCCCCGAGACCGTGACGCTCCATCCCGTGCCGGCGGGCAGCCGGATCTCGTCGGCCTGGTAGGTCAGGACCGGCCTGCCGGCGACCACGTCGGCCTGGACGGGGCAGCGGACGATGAGCCGGCCGTACTCCAGGACGTGGACGGCGGGCCGGAGGACCGGCACCTCGCGCCGCATGTAGACGAGGCGCCCCTGGGCCGTTCCCTCCAGGAGCCACAACGCCTCCGCGCCGGAGACGTCGGCCATGCGGCGCGTGGTGGCGGCGGTCATCGGGCGGGCTCCTCGGCGGTCGTACGGGTGCGCTGCGGGGGTACGTCGGTCAGGACGCCGGCGCCTCGGAGGTGAGCACGGGCCCCGGCGATCGCCTCGGGCGTGGTGGCGAACTCCCGCCCGTCGAGACGCAACAGGTCGAGCGTGCCCACGGAGTCGAGGGCCTGGCGCTGGCCCGGCCGTATCCCGGAGGTCATGACGGCGATGCCGCGCCGGTTGAGCTTCTCGACGGCGTCCTTGAGGACGAGGGCGCCGGTGGCGTCGATCGTGGTGATCCGGGACATCCGCAGGATCACCACGCGGACGTCCGCCACCTCGGTCAGCTCCAGCAGGAAGCGGTGGGCGGCGGCGAAGAAGAGAGGGCCGTCGATCCGGTAGGCCACGATGTGCTCCGCCAGAAGGGCGTGCTCCTCCTCGCTGTGCTCACCCGGCAGGTCCGCCCGGAATCCGACCTCCGCGAGGCGGGCCTGCTTGGCCACGGCACGGAGGGCGAGGCCGCCCGCGACGACGAAACCGATGATCACCGCGTACACGAGGTCGAGCGCGAGGGTGGCGACGGCGGTCAGGACCAGGACGACCGCGTCGGAACGGGTCGCCTTCGCCATCGCCCGCAGCGATCCCACCTCGATCATGCGGACGGCGGTGGCGAGCAGGACGCCGGCGAGCGCGGCGAGCGGGATCTTCGACACGAGGGGCGCCGCGGCGAAGATGATGACTGCCAGGACCGCCGCATGGGCGAGGGCGGCGAGCCGCGAGGACGCGCCGGTACGGACGTTCACTGCCGTACGGGCGATGGCGCCGGTCGCGGGGACGCCACCGAACAGGGGCGCCGCGAGGTTCGCCAGGCCCTGGCCGAACAGCTCCCGGTCCGGGTCGTGCTTCTGCCCCACGGTCATGCCGTCGGCGACCTGCGCCGAGAGCAGCGACTCCAGGGCGGCAAGGGCGGCGACCGCAAGCGCCGGCGCGATCAGGGACCCCAGCCGCGACAGGTCGACGAAAGCGAGAGAGGGGACGGGGAGCCCGGCCGGCAGATCGCCGATCGGTGCGGCCCCGTCCAGGTGGAACGCCTGGGTGACGACGGTCGCGGCGATCACCGCCACGATGGAGAAGGGGATCGCCGGCCGCCACCGTGCGCCGACGAGCATCACGGCGGCGACGCCGAGTGCGAGCGCGAGAGCCGTCCAGTTCGGGGTCCGGACGAACTCCGCGAGGGCGCGCCACGTCACTTCAAGGACCCGGTCGCCCTCGGGTTTGGGGACACCGAGGGCGTTCGGCACCTGCTGAAGCCCGATCACCAGCGCGATGCCGAGCGTGAAGCCCTCCACCACCGAGGCGGGGATGTACGCCATGTACCTGCCCGCCCGGGCCAGGGCGAGCCCGACCACGATCAACCCGGCGATCAGCCCGACTGTGAGCACGCCGCTGGGGCCGTACTGCGCCACGATGGGGACGAGGACGACGGTCATGGCGCCGGTGGGCCCGGACACCTGGAGGTTCGAACCGCCGAACAGCGCGGCGAGCGCCCCGGCCACGACGGCGGTCGCGAGGCCGGCCTCGGCACCGAGACCGGAGGAGACGCCGAAGCCGAGCGCGAGCGGCAGCGCGACGATGGCGACGGTCAGCCCGGCCAAGAGGTCCCGGCGCGGGTTGCGGGCCATGGCGGTGAAGTCGGCGCGCACGGGCAGGAGGGACCGCAGCCTGGTCAGTACGGTGTTCACCGGTGCGAGACCTCGGCCTCCCGGAGCTCGGCGAGGAGCTCGTTCTGCCCCACCAGCATCTCGGTGAGGATGCGCCGGGCGGCCTGCATGAGGTCGGCCACATCGCCCCCGGCCAGCCGGTAGACGACGGTCGCCCCGCCGCGGGTCGACGTCACGATCCCCGATCGGCGCAGGACCGCCAGCTGCTGGGAGAGTGCGGGCGGTTCGACTTCGATCGCCGCCAGAAGGTCCCGCACGGCCATCGGACCCTCCTGCAGGAGTTCAAGGACGCGGATGCGGACCGGGTGACCCAGCATCCGGAAGAACTCGGCCTTGGCCTGGTACAGCGGAACCGACACGGTCGCGCACTCTCCTCGTCGCCTCGCGTGTGCGAAGGCATCGCTTGGTGCTGTGCCCGCGGCTACCTACGGACACAGCGAACACATCATGTATCGAATTGCCAAATTATGCAATTCATGGAGACGTGAGGTCGTGGTGCCGGAAGTCCGGTCAGGCCTTCTTGACCACGCTGGACTTGAGCTGCATGGGTCCGAAGCCGTCGACCTTGCAGTCGATGTCGTGCCCGTCGACGCCGTCCACGAGGCGGATGTTGCGCACCTTGGTGCCGGCCTTGATGCCGGTCGGGCTGCCCTTGACCTTGAGGGTCTTGACGACGGTCACCGTGTCGCCGTCGGCGAGGACGTTGCCGACGGAGTCCTTGATCACCTTCTCGCCGGAGGCGGTCGCCTCGCCGACGGTCGCGGCCGACCACTCGTGACCGCATTCGGGGCAGACCAGGAGGGCGCCCATCTCGTAGGTGTAGGTGCTGGAGCACTGGGGGCACGGGGGGAGATTCTCGTTCACTCCACGATTCTATGGTCGCAAACTGTTAATTGCGAAAATCGGCAACAGTGTCGTAGGTGGGGGTGGACGTCACCGGCGCACCGCGCTGATGGGGCCGTTCGGCCCCTACTGCCAGGGTGTTCCGTTCGCGTTCACTGCTGAGGGACCTCCGGCCCACCGACGCTCCGGTACCCGGGTCGGAGGTCCACCGGCAGTTCTCGCGCGAAAGGCACGCACATGGGTGGGTCGCCTCGCAGGGCCGCGTGGCATTCGTCTTCTCTGCCGCAACCGGCCCCCGCGACGAGGTCGGCCCCACAGCGGGACGCTCCGGGACCGGACAGGTCCCGGAGCGTTTCCGCGTGGGGCAGTTCAGCCGACGCGGACGAGGCGGATGCCCGTGACCAGGTCCGGGCGGATGCGGACGACCTGGTCCATGGGGTGGTCGGTCCAGGGGCGGATCGCCGCCTTGTAACGGGCGGTCTCCTGAGGGTCGGTGACCAGGCGGCAGTATCCGGTCACCACGACGCTCCAGCCGAGACGGGCGTCGATGTCGATGTCGTCGGCCTCGTACGCGACCACCACGCCCCGGGCACCTGCCTCCTGGGCGCGCGTCGTGAGGGCGGCGTCCTCGTGGGTGCGGATGACGATGTCGCCCACGTCCACGATGTGGTGGACGGGACGGATCGCGGGCAGCGCGTGCCGCGTGAAGACGATCCGGCCGAGGGGAGTCCCGGAGAGGAGCCGCAGGGCCTCGCCGGGGTCCAGCTCGACGGTGCGCCGCAGGTCCGCGTCAGGCCCGCCCCACGGGTCCTTCACGTCATGGACTGCCTTGTCGTGCACGGTGCCTTCCCAGGGGTTCGCTGTGGTCGCGCGGCCGGCGCGGGGCGGGACCGGCAGCCCCGACGCCCCTCAGTACAGGGCACACGGTCGAAGCCCGGAAGGGCCGTTCGGCCCCTGTCGGCCCGGTGACCGGGCCCGGTTCACTGGGCTCGGGCCGGACCGGCCCGGTGACGGAACGGCTGACGAACGCCCGGAGGGCGAGGAAGCGAGGGCAATCGATGATCGCGGCGGTGGGACATGCCGACCTGCCCCCGGACACGCTGAGAGCCGTGGAAAGCGAGCTGCGCGTGCGCATGGAGCGGCTCGGGGATCCGGCGCCCGGTCTCGTCCGGGTGGGTTCCGGTCTTTCGGCGGCGTTCGGCCGTGCGGTGCGGGCATCGGGCCGGCGGCTCGTCGTACTCCTTCCAGCGCAGGGTGCGGTGCCCGCGGCGCTGCCGCCGCTCGACCTGGGTCCGGCCCGGGAGGTGATGGCGCTGGCCGAGCAGGTCCGCCTGCTGGCCTACGACCCGAGCGACCGCGACGCCTGCGTGCGCGCCGACGAAGCGCTGATCGACCAGTGCGGGCGGCTCCTGGCCGTCTGGGACGGCTCGCCGTCCAACGGGCGTGACGCCACCGCGCACATGGTCGCGTACGCGCGTACGCGCGGAGTGACGGTGGAGGTCGTGTGGCCGGTGGGGGCGGCTCGCGGGGCCGTACATCAGGCAGCCACGGCCCCAGCCCCAGACCTGACCACCGCAAGGGAAGTCCGAGATGACCAGCGCTCTGCGTGACCCCGCCACCGCCTCGAGGGTCGAGGCGCCCGCCGACCGTACGATCGGAGCCACCCGTGCCTTCGCGTGGCTTCTGGTGGTCACCGGCGGGCTCGGTGTCCTCGCCTCGTTCGTGATCACGCTCGACAAGTTCCTCCTGCTTGAGGACCCCGGGTTCATGCCGTCCTGCAATCTCAGCCCGGTGCTCTCCTGTACCAACGTGATGCGCAGCGAACAGGCGTCGGTGTTCGGGTTTCCGAACCCGATGCCGGGCCTCGTCGCGTACGCCGTCGTCGTCGCGATCGGTGTCGGCGCCCTGGCCGGGGCACGCTACCGCCGCTGGTTCTGGCTCGGGCTCCAACTCGGGACGCTGTTCGGCGTGGGCTTCTGCATGTGGCTGATGAGCCAGGCGCTCTACGAGATCGGCGCACTGTGTCTCTGGTGCTGCCTGGCCTGGGCCGCGACGATCGTCATGTTCTGGTACACGACGGTGCACAACCTCAGGCACGGGATCGTGCGTGCGCCCAGGTCGGTGGTGGCCTGGGCCGTGGAGTTCCAATGGGTCGTGCCGGCCGTCTGGTGCGCGAGCGTGCTGATGCTGATCGGGACCCGCTTCTGGGACTACTGGCAGGGCCTGCTGTGAGCCGGCGGGGTCAGGCAGTACGGGACCTTCGGCTGCGGCCCGGGTGCGCCGGCCACGGGCCTGGGGGACGGCCGGGCCGCACCGGGGCCGGCGCCCCGGGTCGCGGAGGTGAGTCGATCACGGAGAGCGGACCGGCTGACAGGGCCGAACGGCCCTACCCGACCAGGGCCGTTCGGCCCCGAGGGGCCGGTGCCATACTGACGCTCGTTTCGCAGGCGGCCGTGCTTCGCCGCGGCCGCGAAACCGCCGCTGTCGTGGCGGCCGTACCGCCCTTGCCCAGGAGTTCTCGGTGAAGCCCCGTCCCTTTCTTCCGGCCGCCCCCACGGTCGGCCTCCCCGCCGCCGCACGGGTGCGGGTCTTCCTTCTCGACGACCACGAGGTCGTCCGCCGGGGCGTGCGCGATCTGCTCGAAGCCGAGCCCGACATCGAGGTCGTCGGCGAGGCGGCCACCGCCCGCGAGGCGCTCGCCCGGATCCCCGCCGTGCGACCGGACGTCGCCGTCCTCGACGTACGCCTGGGCAGCGCGACCGGCGGCGACCACGAGGGCGTCGAGGTGTGCCGCGAACTCCGGGCGGAGCTTCCGGGCCTGGCCTGTCTCATGCTGACCTCCTTCGACGACGACGAGGCCCTGTTCGACGCCATCATGGCCGGCGCGGCCGGCTACGTGCTGAAGCAGATCGGCGGCTCCGATCTGGTCGCCGCCGTCCGCACGGTGGCGACCGGCACGTCGCTGCTCGACCCTCGGATGACGAGCCGGGTGATGGCGCGCATACGGGGGCCGGAGCCCGCGCCCGAGACGGCCGCGCCCGGGGAGCTCGACCGCCTCTCGCCCCGCGAGCTGGAGATCCTCGACCTCATCGGGCTGGGCCTCACGAACCGCCAGATCGGCGAGCGGCTGTTCCTCGCGGAGAAGACGGTGAAGAACCGGGTGTCGTCGATCCTCGGCAAGCTGGGGGTGGGGCGGCGGATCCAGGCGGCGATGATCGCCGAGCGACTCCGGGAGCCGCAGGGGAACCTTCAGTAGCGGGGGACGCCCCGGGAAGGCGGTGCGGGCTCAGTCGGCGGACAGCGGAGCGCTCCAGGTGACCCGCGTGCCACCCTCCCGGGGTTCCTCCAGGCGCAGGGTTCCCCCGGACTGTGTCGCGCGCGAGCGCATGTTGACCAGCCCGCCCGTCGGGGTGGCTGCCCCGAGCCCGGTACCGTCGTCGGTGACGGTGAGTACGAGACGATCGGCCGAGTCCGTGACCGAGAGCACCACCTCGGCCCGTCCTGCCCCGGCGTGCCGGGCGGTGTTGCTCAGCGCCTCCGCCGTCACTGCCAGAACGTGCTCGGCCAGCGGCTCGGGGACACCGGTGTCGACCGGGCCCAGGATGCGCAGCGAAGGGGCGAACCCCAGGTGCTGCGCGGCAAGTTGGACCGTCTCGGCCATGCGCCGGCGCAGCGCGGGTCCGCCGCGGTCGTCGTCGGTCGTGCGCAGTTGGAGAATCGTCGACCGGATGATCTGGATCGTGGTGTCGAGATCGTCCACGGCGCGGGTGATCCGCTCCGCGGCTCCGGGGTGGTCGACGACGCGGGTCGCGCTCTGCAGCGTCATGCCCGTGGCGAACAGCCGCTGGATGGCGACGTCGTGCAGATCGCGGGCGATGCGGTCGCGGTCGTGGAGCACGGCCAGTTCCTCGGACTCGGCCCGCCGCCGGGCGAGTTCGAGTGCGATCGCCGCCTGATCGGCGAAACCGCTGAGCAGCTGGGTCTCGGCGACGTCGAAGCCCGGCCGCCCGGCTCTCCGGCTCAGCCGCAGGGCCCCGCACACGGCAGCGTCGACGGGGAGCGGAACGGCCACCACGGGACCGTGCTCGTCCCCGGTCGTCCCGCCGAGCGGAAGCGCCCGCGGATCGGTGCGCACATCCGTCGTGACGACCGGCCCGCGCATGCTCGCAGCGAGGCCCGCCAGCGAACCGGACGCCGGGAGAACGGCTCCGTGGACGAGCTCTGCCGTGTCGCCGTGAGCCACATGCACGGTCAGATCGCCGGTCGAGAGGGGGCCCGTCGCCACCGGGCCGGCCGGCCCGGAGGGGAGCAGCACGGCGGCGAGATCGGCGTCGGCCACCTCCATGGCCCGTCGGGCGATCAGGCGCAGCACCCCGTCGGTGTCGGTGCCCGCGAGCAAGGTGCGGGTGATCTCGCCCAGAGCCTCCAGACGGTGCTCCCGGCGACGACTGTCGTGGTAGAGGCGGGCGTTGTCGACCGCGACGCCCGCCGCCATCGACAGCGTGGTGAGCACCGCTTCGTCGTCGGCGTCGAAGGCGCCGCCGCCCCGCTTCTCGGTGAGATAGATGTTGCCGAAGACCTCGTCCCGCACACGGATCGGTGCTCCCAGGAAGGTGCGCATCGGCGGATGGTGCGGAGGGAAGCCGAAGCTGCTCGGATGCCGGGTGAGGTCGGTGAGCCGCAGGGGGGTGGGGTTGCTGATGAGTTCGCCGAGGATGCCGTGGCCGCAGGGCGCCGGACCGATCCGTGCCACGACGGCGTCGGCCATGCCCACCGGCAGGAACTGGGACAGCTTCTGCCGGTCGTCGATCACGCCGAGCGCCCCGTACTCGGCATCGGTCAGACTGACGGCGGCCTCCACGATGCTCCGCAGCACCTGCGGGAGTTCGAGATCGCGGCCGAGGTCCATCACCGCGGTGAGCAGGCCGTGCATCCGGTCCGGGACGTCGAGGCGAGGCCAGGACGGGGGCTCGTGCGGCGAAGTGTCAGGCATGCGTGCTGTCGGCTCTCGTTGACTCTCGTGGGGGCTGTACGCGTTGCAGCGTACGTCGTGTGCGAGCGCTGAAGAGAGGGCCGTTCGGCCCTGCCCCGCACCACGCGGAAGGACTGTTCGACCCTATCGGGCCCCGGGTGCCCTCCGCCGATCATGTGGCGGCGGCCGGGAAGCGCCCGAGGCAGCCCCCGTACGAGGACGCTTCCCGGCCCGTTGGCACGCAACGTGGAATGGGAGGTCGTCGTCCGGTGGACGAGGCACGCAGCATTCAGATGAAGGCCTGGGAGACACGTCTCCCGGAGCCCGCCGAGGGCCCCATACGGCCGGTCCGGCCCTCGTGGGTGGGGTGGCTGACGACCACCGACCACAAGCAGATCGGCACGCTCTACCTCTGCTCGGCGCTCTTCTTCTTCGTCATCGGGGGTGTCATGGCCCTGATGATGCGCGCGGAGCTGGCGCGCCCCGGCACGCAGATCATGTCGAACGAGCAGTTCAACCAGGCGTTCACCATGCACGGCTCGATCATGCTGCTGCTCTTCGCCATGCCGCTCTTCACCGGCTTCGCGAACTGGATCATGCCGCTGCAGATCGGCGCGCCGGACGTGGCCTTCCCCCGTCTGAACATGCTGGCCTACTGGCTCTACCTCTTCGGCTCGCTGATAGCGGCCGGCGGCTTCCTCACCCCCGGCGGGGCCGCGGACTTCGGCTGGTTCCTCTACGCGCCGCTCTCCGACGCCATCCACTCGCCCGGCCTCGGTGCCGACCTGTGGATCATGGGCGTCGCCCTCTCCGGTTTCGGGTCGATCGCGGGCGCGGTCAACTTCATCACCACGATCATCTGCATGCGCGCTCCGGGCATGACGATGTTCCGGATGCCGATCTTCACCTGGAACGTGCTGCTCACGTCGCTGCTCGTGCTGATGGTGTTCCCGGTCCTCGCGGCGGCGCTCTTCGCGCTCGAATGCGACCGGAAGTTCGGGTCTCACGTCTTCGACCCGGGCAACGGCGGAGCGCTGCTGTGGCAGCACCTGTTCTGGTTCTTCGGGCACCCCGAGGTGTACATCCTGGCCCTGCCGTTCTTCGGCATCATCTCGGAGGTCGTCCCGGTCTTCAGCCGTAAGCCGATGTTCGGCTACATCGGTCTGGTGGCCGCGACCATCGCGATCGCCGGTCTGTCCGTGACCGTGTGGGCGCACCACATGTACGTCACCGGTGGCGTGCTCCTTCCGTTCTTCTCCTTCATGACGTTCCTCATCGCCGTACCGACCGGCGTGAAGTTCTTCAACTGGATCGGAACGATGTGGAAGGGCTCACTGTCCTTCGAGACCCCGATGCTCTGGGCCACCGGCTTCCTCATGACCTTCACCTTCGGTGGTCTGACCGGCGTCATCCTGGCCTCGCCCCCGATGGACTTCCACGTCTCCGACTCGTACTTCGTCGTCGCGCACTTCCACTACACGCTGTTCGGCACCGTCGTGTACGCGATGTTCGCCGGCTTCCACTTCTGGTGGCCGAAGTTCACCGGCAAGATGCTCGACGAACGGCTCGGCAAGATCACCTTCTGGACCCTCACGGTGGGCTTCCACGCCACCTTCCTCGTCCAGCACTGGCTCGGCGCCGAGGGAATGCCCCGCCGGTACGCCGACTACCTGAACGCCGACGGTTTCACCGCCCTCAACACCGTGTCCACCATCGGCTCCTTCCTCCTCGGCCTGTCCTTCCTGCCGTTCTTCTACAACGTCTGGAAGACCGGCCGTTACGGGAAGCGCGTCGAGGTCGACGACCCGTGGGGGTACGGCCGTTCACTGGAGTGGGCGACGTCCTGCCCGCCGCCGCGGCACAACTTCCTCACCCTGCCGAAGATCCGCTCCGAGTCCCCGGCGTTCGACCTGCACCACCCTGAGACCGCCGCCCTCGACCGACTGGAGAACCGGTCCGACGAGACGGCGGGCGTCCGGTGACGGCAGCCGTCCTGGCCCTGGGGATGGGTGTCGTGACCGCCTCCGGGTGCGTCTGGTACGTCCCCGCGCTCGTCGACCTGCGTGCGGGCGCCGACCGTCCGGCCTCCCGGCGCCTGGCCGCGACGGCGTGTGTGACCGGCTGGACGACGGCCGGTGTGATCGCGCTGTTGCTCCTCGTCGGAGTCCCGGCTCCGCTTCTCCCCGCCGTGGCGGCGGCGGGTGTCGCCGCGAGCGCCACGGCGCGCGTAGGCGCGGCGGTTCGGCGCCACCGCGAGGAACGGGAGGACGCCGCCTGCTGGGCCGCCCTGGACTCGGCCCCGCCCCGCAGGACATCCCGTCCGACCCCGTACGCCTTCGCCCTCGCTGTCGGCCTTGGCGCGGGCCTGGTCGTGGCGATGAGCATCGCGCTGCTGCCGACGTGAGGACGGAGACACGGAGCGAAAGGGCCTAACGGCCCTTTTGTTGGGGGCGGGGGGGTGGGGGGAAGGCGGGGAAAGCCTGCCTCCCCCCCGCGTGGGACGGGTTGCCGGCCCCACCTCTTCGCTTTCGGCCGCCCCCCCCCCCACGGTGGTCATCGCTCCGCGTGCGCGCCGGTCCTGGCCGGGCCGGCCCCGCGCCCGCCGTCCGGACGCCGGGAGGGACGGGGTGGAGCCCCGGGACATACGGCACGGAGAGAGCAGGCACTTGAGCACCATCACAGGCGACGCTTACGACGAGTACCACGCGCTCCTCGCGCGCCAGGACGCGATGCGGCTGCGCCGGCAGCTGTTCTCCTCGCGCGGGACCGAGGGGCCGGCGGAGGGCGCGCGCTCGTTCGACGGAACCGGCGACCAGGAGACGATCAAGCGCCATCTGCCATCGGTGACCCCCTTCAGCGACCTCATCGATCACCTCTATCAGGCGATGTTCGAGCAGCATCCGTATCTGCGCGGGCTGTTCCCCGACTCGATGGACTTCCAGCAGGCGCACCTGGAAAGGGCCTTCTGGTACCTGATCGACCACCTGGACCGGCCGGACGAGGTGGCGGACTACTGCGCCCGACTGGGCCGCGACCACCGCAAGCTGGGAGTGCGGCCCGTGCACTACGAGGTGTTCGAGTCCGCGCTCGTCGAAGCCCTGCGGCGCAGTGCCGGGGAGCGATGGGCCCAGGAGATGGAGCGGGCCTGGGTGCGGATGGTGAGGTTCGCCGTGGCCGCCATGGTCGGCGGCGCGCACGAGGCGTTGGCCGAGCCCGCCTTCTGGAACGCGACGGTGACGGAACACCGCATGTGCGGTCCCGACGTCGCCGTCCTCCGGGTCTGCACCGCGGAACCCTTTCCGTACCGGGCGGGACAGTACGCCAGGCTTGAATCGCCGCTGCTGCCGCACGCCTGGCGGCCGTACTCCATGGCCTGCGCGCCGCGGACGGACGGAGAGCTGGAGTTCCACATCCGGCGTACGGGCCCGGGCGGCGTGAGCGACGCGCTCGTGTCGCACACCCGCGTCGGCGACCCGCTGCGCATCGGGCCCGCACAGGGAACCATGACGCTCGACGACGGTCCGACGCACGACGTACTCGTCGTGGCGGGTGGGACGGGATGGGCCACGGCCAAGGCACTCCTGGACGAGCTGGCCGTGCGCCGCCCGCACGGCCGCAGCGCACACCTGTTCCTCGGCGCCCGCACGCTGGAGGACCTGTACGACACGGCCGCTCTCGCCGAGCTGGAGACCCGCCACTCCTGGCTGCGCGTCGTTCCGGTGATCGGTGAGGGCCCCGGGGCCGCCGACGACGGCCCGCTCGCCGAAGCGGCGGTCCGGCACGGCGACTGGTCCGGGCGTGTCGCCTACGTGAGCGGCCCGCCCGCCATGGTCGCCGCCACCGTGGAGAGGCTGACGGCGATGACGGCTCCTCCACGCCGCATTCACCACGACCCGATCGACGGGACGGCGTCCCCCGGCTGCCCCGGACCGATGGGCACGCGTACCGCGCAGACCGCCCGTCCGCGGGCGCACGTCACTCCGTGACGCGGACCGCGAGCGCCGGACGGATCCCCGCGGCACGGCGCGCCGGCCCGATCGTGGCCAGGAGGGATGCCGCGAAGGTGGCCGCGGCCAGGCCGCAGATGCTGGCCCATTCGACCGGGAAGCCTCCGTCGAGGCCCGCGAAGGCAGCGCTGTTGCTGTACATCAGCCACGTGGTGAGCACGCCCAGCAGGGATCCGAGCACGATTCCCTCCACGGCGACGAACGCGCTCTCCCACAGGAAGGACCGCCGGACGGTCCACGCCCGGAAGCCGAGGGCCCGCAGGATGCCGATGGTGCGCCGGCGTTCGCGTACGGCTCGGACCATGACGACGCCGAGGCCGGTGATGCCCACGCCGAGACCCAGGGCGAGGAAACCCTGCATGAGGCGGAAGAACGCGGTGCTGGAGTCGAACTGGCGGCGGATGTCGGACTCGATGGGCGTGGCGACGAGGCTGGACGAGAGCTGCTCACCCTGCAGCTGGGTCGCCAGGGCGTCGGGTGAGGTGCCGGGGCTGGTTCTCACCAGTGCGGAGGCGTTCTGCGCCTGCACGCCGAAGAGCTCGCGCGTCGCCCGGTCGCTCGACACGACGGGGTACGTCGTCGAACTGGCGCCGGTACCCGGGTAGAAGACCATGCCGTTGCTGAGCACGCCGGCGATCACCTTCTGTTCGCTGCGACCCGTGCGGGGATCCGTCAGAGTGAGGGTGTCTCCGGGGTCGTAGTAGTCGCCCGCGGGGCCGCCGGTGCTGCCGAAGAAGCCGTCGATGACGACGTAACGAGGATCGGTGGCCAGTGCGCGCCACACCGCCGGGTCGTCGGACAGGCCGGGCAGCCGCTCGCGGAAGGTGATGCCGGTGATCGCGCCGTCGGGCACCCCGACGGCGGCGATGTCGAGCGGCCGAGTGCTGCGGTGCCCTGGATCGGTGGCCCTGCCCGTGGCGTTGAGCAGCGGTGTCACGGCGGAGATCCCGGAGGCCGAGGGGCCGGTCCGTAGCTCGGTGGCGAGCCGGTCTCCGGCGACCTGCGGGTTGTAGTCCAGCCGCAGGGAGTATCCGGCGGTGGCATCGGCGACGACTCCGTCCACTCCGGCGCGGAGGATGCCCGAGATCTCCGTCAGGAGGACGAGGACGAACACGATCAGCGTGTACATCACCAGCGTCGCGCCGGTCCTGAACCGCTTGGCCAAGGGGTACGCGACGGCGAGCCGCGCCGCCAGGCCGCCCTCCGTCGGGCGTTGGAGGAGGCGTCGTACGGGGCGCAGCAGCGTCTTCTGGTTGTCGCTGACCAGCACCACCGCGGAGAAGGCGGCCAGGGCGCCCTGGATGACGTACACGGACATCGACGGCGTGTCGAAGATCCGGGGGCGTACGACGGGCGCCAGGAGCGTCCAGGAGAGAACGGCTCCTGCGACCAGGGTGGTGACCGCGTGACGGGGGAGGACGCGCAGCAGTGCCGGAGTGGCGAAGGCGAGGGCGAGCGCCGGCACGAGGTACGTCGCGTCGGGCTGGCTGCGTGCCACGGCCGGCACGGACACGAAGGCGCAGATGATGGCCAGGGTGGTGGAGACCGCGAGCAGTCGGCGGCCCGGCCCCTGGCCGGGCGTGGTCGGGAGGTCGCGGATGGCGGCGATGATGTTGAACCTGCTGATGCGCACGCTGGTCGCCAGGATCGCCGCGAAGGCGATGAGCAGGCCCATGGCCAGTCCGTTGAGGATGCTGGTGGGGGTGACGGCGAACGCGATGCGGAGACTGCTTCCGCCGACGGACCAGCCCTGGAAGATCTGCGCCGCCACCACGGCGACGCCCCAGCCGACGGCGACCCCGATGGCCACGCCCGGCAGTGCGGACAGCAACGCGTAGGTGGCCCCTTCGAGGGTGAAGGACCCGACGAGGCGCGAGCGCTTCATCCCCACGGCCCGCACCATGCCCATCTGCGACTTCCGTTCCTCGCCGAGCATCACGAAGATGTTCACCAGGAGCAGTGCGCCCGCGATGATGCTGAAACTGCCGATCATGAGGAACAGGGCACCGAGGGAGTCCCCGGCTTGCTTCGCGTCCCGAAGGACCGTGTGCTTCGGAGTCTCGATCGACGTCTGGCCGGCGAGCGGGCCCAGAGCCTTCCGGATGTCGTCGCTCACCCGGTCGGTGAGGGCTTCGCCGCTTTCGACGCCGCCGCGGTTGGACACGAAGGTGACCGAGCGCGGCTCCGCACCGGAGGCGCGTGCGGCGGAGTCCAGGGCGCCCGGCGCCAGGAACACGTCGCGGTTCAGCCTGCCCCCCAGGCCGACCCCCGCCAGACCCTGCTCCGGCACCACACGCTCGACCCGGTACGTCCGCGGCGCTCCGAACAGATACAGCGTGACCGGATCCCCGGCTCCGACACTCAGGGACCGGGCCAGTGGCTCGTTGACCACGACCTGGCCGGGCTGCGGATCCGGTCCGCCGAGACCGGATCGCCCAGCCGGTGCGCCGAAGCGCGACGCCTCGTCGAAGTCCACCTGCCAGGCCAGCACGCGCGGTTCGGCGGCCGTGCGATCGCCGGTGGTGCTGACAGCCGATGCCGGGGTCGCTCGGGCGCTCAGGACGCCGTCGACATCGGGATCGCCCGCCAGGGCGGCCAGCCGCTCGGTGACGGTCCGCCCGGTCGGTCCGGAGGGTGCGACGACACGCTCGTCCACCGGCCCCAGGGTCCGGTACGCCTCCTGTCGTACGGAGAAGTTCAAGGTGTCGCCGACGACCAGAGCCCCGATGACGATGGCCGTGCCGAGCATCGACCCGCCGATCACCAGCGCCGCCTCGGTGCGCCGACGGGCGACCTGCCGGAAGGCCAGCCGCCGTGACACCGGCTGCCGGACGGCCACCAGCACCAGGGCCGCGAGGGCGAGCGCGAGGACGATGAGCAGCGGAACGAGGAGGTTCGGGTACATGGTCAGCTCAAAGGGACGTCTGGGATCGCGGCGGAGACGGTGACGGACTGGCGGACGTCGTCGACCAGCCGTCCGTCCCGCATCCGGATCAGCCGGGGGACGCGGGCGCCGATGGCGCTGTCGTGGGTGACCAGGACGATCGTCTGGCCCTCCGCCCGGTTGAGCTCGCACAACAGGTCCATGACCTGGTCGGCCATCGCGCTGTCGAGGTTGCCCGTCGATTCGTCCGCCCACACGATGGCGGGGCTGCCGGCCAGGGCACGGGCGATGGTCACCCGCTGTTGTTCACCCCCGGACATCTCGCTCGGCCGGTGTTCCACGCGGTGGCCGAGGCCCACCCTGTCGAGCATGGCCAGTGCCCTGCGGCGTGCCTCAGGGGGCCGGGTGCCGACGAGCAGCAGGGGCAGTTCGACGTTCTCCACCGCGGAGAAGACCGGTATCAGATTGAACGCCTGGAAGACGAACCCCATGGTGTGGGCCCGGTGCTCCGTGCGCGCCGCGTCGGACATCGCGAACAGATCGTGGCCGTCGACCTCCACCCGGCCGGCGTCGATGTCGTCGAGCCCCGACAGACAGTTCAACAGCGTGGTCTTTCCGGAACCGGACGGCCCCATGACTCCCACCATCTCCCCGTGGCGCACGAGGAGATCCAGGTCGTCCAGGGCGGTGACCTCCACAGATCCCGTCCGGTAGATCTTGCGAACCCCGGTGGCGACGAGGAGTGCCCGGTCGGACTTCATGCCTTCCATGCCAACCTCCCGAAGGAACCGGAGCTACGGCCACCCAGGCCCGGATGAGGGGCCGAAGGGCCCAATCGCCGGGCGGCGGCCTCCTCGGCGGCTTCGCCGACCGCGGTCACAGGCCCGCGGTCGCCCGGGCGCGTCGCCGGACAGCGGTGGCCGCCAGGGTTCCCGCGCCCGCCGCGGTGACGGCGAGGAGGACGAATCCCCATGTGTAGTCGTGCGCGATGCTGTCGACCGCTCCCATCACGAGCGGTGGGAAGAAGCCCCCGAGACCGCCCGCCGCCCCGACCACTCCCGTCACCGAGCCGACCCGCTCGGCCGGGACCAGAGCGGCGACCAGCGCGAAGACCGCCGCGGACCCGGCGCCCAGGCCGGCGGCCATGCCGAGGAAGGCGGCTGTTCCCACGGGGACCAGCTCCGCCTCGAAGGCCGCGACCAGGGCGCATGCCGCGACGAGCCCGTACGACACCGTCAGGACGGGTACGGGGTGGGTACGGTCCGACAGCCAGCCGCCCACCGGCCGCATCGCCACGGCGAGGACGACGAATCCCGCGGTCCGCAGCGCCGCGTCGGAGCGGCCCAGCTCGTACGCCCTGGTGAGGTAGGTCGGCAGGTAGACGCTGAACGCGACGAATCCTCCGAAGGACACGGCGTACAGGAAAGCGAGGTGCCAGGTGGCCGGCGTACGCACGGCCAGGGCCGTGCGCGAGAAAAGCGTCGCCGTCGCCACCGCGCGCCCCGGGCGGTCGCGGAGCAGGAACCAGGCGATTCCGGCGTACACGGCGAGGCAGCCGGCCACGAGGTCGAACGGGAACGCCCGTCCTACGGCGTCGGTCAGTTGGACGGTGGTGAAGGCCGACAAGGCCGTTCCCCCGGTGCCGATGCCGAAGATCCCGAGAGCCACGCCCCGCCGTGCGGGTGGGTACCAGGCGTTGACGAACGGCACCCCGACGGCGAAGGCCGTACCCCCGAGGCCGAGGAGGAAGCCGCCCGCGATCACCTCGGGCAACGAGTCGGCCAGGTGCCCCAAGTACAGCACGGGGAGGATCGTCAGGGCCGCGACGAGGGGGAAGACCCTGCGGGCGCCCCAGCGGTCCGTCAGCGCTCCTGCCGGGATCCGGCCGAGCGCGCCGACCACCACGGGCACGGCGACCACCAGCGCCTGCTCGAAGGAGCTGAGGCCGAGGTCGTCACGGAGCCGAGGGCCGAGCGGGGCGAGCAGCGCCCACGCCCAGAAACAGAGCGTGAACCCGATGGTGGCGAGGAGCAGCATCTGCCACGGTCGCGGGGCATCCGCGACGGGCGGGCTCTCCGGGTTCCGGACCATGGTGGCCTCCCGCCGGCAATCCGGAAGCAGGGTGTGCCACCACACTGCCGCAGCCGCGTGCCCGGCCCCAGGTGCCAGCCGTTCCCTTCCGAGGCCGACCGGCCCACTGCCAGGGGCCGGTCGGCCCTGTGCGCGGCGTCCTGGACCGGACACGGTGGAAGTGTCGGACGGGCCGGAGGCAGGGGCGTCCGGCTCCTGCCGGCCCGGTTGTCGGGAGTGTGAATGGCCATGATGTTCTGGTACGGCAACGGCTTGAACGGATGGGGCTGGTTCGCCATGTCAGCCGGGATGGTGCTGTTCTGGGGCCTTCTCATCACTGTTGCGGTGATGGCCTTCCGCGCACTGGACCGTGCTGCGGAACGGCCGCCGGCGTCCCGGCCCGCGGCGCCCGCCGAGCAGATCCTGAGCGAGCGACTCGCGCGCGGTGAGATCGACGAAGAGGAGTACCGACGGCGCCTGACCGCCCTGCGCAACGCGGAACCGTGAGCCCACGCAGCCGCTGAGGAGTCCTGGCAGACGGGCCCCGCCCGCCCAGCTTCGCGACGACGAGGACCTGATCGACGCGGGGACGATCGCGCGAACACCTCGCTGCGTGACCGGCACTACCTGCGCCGACGGAAGATCAAGCACACCACCCGGCTCGGCCGGCTCCAGGACTGCGGCGGGGATGCGGGATCCCTACACCGCCGCTTCGGCGCCGTTCAGTCGCGGTAGCGGTCGGCGAGTGCGGTGAACGCGGCTTTGGGTTCCCACGGCATGCCGGGGAAGGTGGCGCCGGGGCGGTCTTCGAGCACCTTGACTATGCCGTAGCTGGCCAGGTCCAGGTCGTCGCGGGGGTCGCCGTCGGGGCGGTGCGGGAAGTCGTAGAGAGCGAAGGTGAACACGAAGGCCGTGTCGATGCCTCCGGCGTCGAACGCCTCCAGCAGTTCACGCAGACAGGCCGCCTGACCGCCTTCGTCACGGGCGTACTCTCCGTCGAGTCGCAGCGGCGCGCGGGTGTCCCCGTCGTACTCGACGATCTCCAGGCCACGAGCACCCCGGTCGGCGGCGCCCCGATAGGTGGCCGCGCCGAACTCCGTGATGGCCACCGGTTTGCCCTGCTCGACGAGGTGCCGAACGCCCGCGGCGAACCGGTCGGCGATCTCGGCCGACCGGTAGAGATCGAGGGACATGATGTCGAACGGGGCCCAGTCGACGTTCTCCAGCGGTACGGCGGCATAGGTGACCTTGCCGTGGAAGCGTCCGCGGACCACTGCCACGGCCTCGGCCAGGAACGCGTTGACCCTGGCGCCGGCCTCGCCGATGTGCTCGCGCACCCGCTCGGGGCGGCTCAGGAGTGCGACGCGCTCGTCGGTGCTGTCGCCGGGCAGGAATCCCTTGTTCATCAGACTCAGTTCGGCGCCGGTGACGAACACGACGTCGGCTCCGCGTCGCCTGAGCCGCTCCGCGCGCTCGGCGCAGTCGGCGAACAGGGACAGCATCTCGTCGGTGGTCAGTTCGAGCGGGTAGGGGGAGAACCAGACTTCGAGCCCGAGGTCTGCGGCGTGTCCCGCGGCGAGTTCGATCCGGTCCGGGTCCCCGCCCATGATGCGGACCGCGGTGCAGTGCAGGTCGTCGCGGATGATCGTCAGCTCGCGCCGCACCACCTCCGCATCGAAGCGCTCACGGCCGAGGTGGCCGTTCGAGGCGAATCCGGTGTCGTAGCTGATGCCCTTGGCGCGCATGCGTCGCTCCCTCTCCGACCGCTAAGACTTACGGTACGGACCGTACCCTATTTGCCGAGGGTCTGGGCACGTCGTCACAATGGAGAGGTACGCCGAGTATCGATAGCGGGTAGGGGTCATGCCGGAGAAGCCGACGGGGCCGATGGGTCCAATGGGGCCGATGGGTCAGCCGGCTGTCGGGCAGACACGGCGACGCGGAGCCGCCCTGGAGGACGCGATCCTGCGGGCGGCGGCTGACGAACTCACCGAGGCCGGATTCTCGGGACTGACCATGGACAAGGTCGCCACCCGTGCCGGTACCAACAAGAACGCCCTCTACCGCCGCTGGCCCAACCGGCTCGCCCTCGCCATCGCCGCCTACCAGCGGCTCGCCACGGCCGTCCAGCCGCCCGACACCGGCAGCCTGCGAGGCGACGTCCTGGAGTGGCTGCGTCAGGCGAACCGCTACTGGAGCTCCCCCCAGGGCGCGATCCTGCGGGAGCTCCTCGCCGCCTCCGGTGGCACCGCCGAACTCCTGGCGCAACTCCAGGAACAGTCCGGCGACGCGGCGGCCGCCCCCTGGCTGGCCATCCTGGGGCGCGCGATCGCACGCGGCGAAGCCTCTCCCGAGGCCCTCCACCCCAGGGTCGCCACCGTCGCCATGACCCTGCTCCGCAACGAGTTCGTCGTACGCGGCGTCCCCACCGCGCCCGACGAGGTCCTGGTCGAGATCGTCGACGAGGTGTACCTGCCGCTCGTGCGCGGCCGAAGCGCACCACCAACCTGAAGACAGCACAGACGCCTTTTGACCGCGCGCGATGATCTCGGATCATGGTGCGCGGAGATCTGGCGGACGAGCAATGGGCCACTCTGGAACCGCTGTTGCCCACGGGCGAAAGCCGGGACGGCCGCCGACCTGGAACCGATGTCCTTGATCGACGGCATGCGCTCCGGGGGCCGCACCGGTATCCCATGGCGGGACAACCTCGCACTCGAACTGGATCGTGCAAGCGCGGGTGGACCGGCCTCGCTTCGGAAGCATTCAAGAGATCAATGAGCGATACGCCGCCTGGAGGGCGGACACGGCCGCGGGAAGCTGGTCGTACGGATCGCGGACGCCGGCTAGGAGCCGCGCTGCTTCCCGCCTTGGTTATCTGGCGAGATGCGGGTGCCTCCCTCGCGGTCCGTAGGGGGACCTGGAAGCACCGCTGGGCCTGCTGGGGTAGGTGACGGTGATCACGGGTGCAGCCGAGAGCGTGCTGCGTAGGCTTGTGGGGTCGTCATGGTGGGGGCGGGAGGGGCGCCGCAGCCCCTTGTCATCACCTGGCGACGCGTCAGGAAAGTCGGCAAGTGGTCAGCGTGGGTCCTGAAAACCTGGGGTCAGCTGGACTTGCGACTCGTTGTAGGGTGAGGAAACAGCCCTTGACCTGCAAAAACGCAGGCAGGGAGCCTAAGTCCAGGAGTACCTCGATGATACGTACGATGTTCAAGTCCAAGATCCACCGCGCCACCGTGACCCAGGCAGACCTGCACTACGTGGGTTCGGTCACCGTCGACGCGGAGCTGATGGAGGCGGCGGATCTGCTGCCCGGCGAGCTGGTCCACATCGTCGACATCGACAACGGGGCCCGCCTCGAGACCTACGTCATCGAGGGCGAGCGCGGTTCCGGTGTCATCGGGATCAACGGTGCGGCCGCCCACCTGGTGCACCCCGGCGACCTGGTGATCCTGATCAGCTACGGGCAGATGGAGGACGCGGAGGCGCGTACCTTCGTGCCGCGCGTCGTCCACGTCGACGGCGACAACCGCATCGTGGAGCTGGGCGGCGACGCCTCGGCGCCGGTCCCCGGAACCGACACCGTGCGCGCCCCGCACGCCGTGCCCGCGTAGGTCTGAGCCGAGGGGGCCGGATCCGGCGGGCGCCGGTGAGGCGGCCGGGTGACCCTGGAAGGGGAGACCCCCCTGTGGGACCCCGCGCCTGAGCGACCCCATGCATGGGGACTCCGCGCATGCGGGACCCCCTGTCGGGCAGACCCTGTACAGGGGAGACCCGTCGACCGAGAGGTCCGTCATGACTCACCCCTTCCCCGATCCGCTTCCCCCTTCGCCCATCCCGCCGCCGGTGCCCTCGCCGCCGCCCGTGCCCCCGCCCAACCCGGTGCCGACCCCGCCGGATCCGGCGCCCCCGCCCGCGCCCCAGCCGGGTGGGCCCGTACCGGATCCCGAGCCCCGGCCCGAGCCCGGGCCCGCCGGCGGGGGGCCGGAGGCGGCGCGGAGGTGACAGAAGACGTCCGCGCTTCCGCGCGACCCTTGTCACGGAGCGTGCGCCACCCCTAACTTGGACGGCCGCTGCTGTGTTCATAGGGGGGCCCATGGCCGTACGCGGACGTCACCGCCGCCACCAGCCGAGCCGGATCAACCGTGCCTCGCTCACCGTCACCGCGGGAGGCGCCGCCCTGCCGCTGATCGGTGCCGGCGCCGCGCAGGCCGCCTCGCTGGACGTCTGGGAGAAGGTCGCCTCCTGCGAGTCCTCCTCCAGCTGGCACATCAACACCGGCAACGGCTACTTCGGCGGTCTCCAGTTCAGCCAGTCCACCTGGGAGCGGTACGGCGGCACGCACTACGCGCCGCGCGCCGACCTCGCCTCCAAGGACCAGCAGATCGCGATCGCCGAACGTGTCCTGAAAGGCCAGGGGCCCGGAGCGTGGCCGTCCTGCGGCCCCCGCGCGGGGCTCGCCCGGGGCGGCGGGTCCCCGGACGTCACAGCGCTGCGCGCCGGGGGCGGCAACGCCGTCCGTACGGCCTCCCTGCCCGGGCAGCGCGCCTTACCCGAGCAGACGACGCCGAGCGCCGGTCCGACGACCGTTCCCACCGTGCGCGAGATGTACACGGTGACGCCCGGCGACTCCCTGTCGAAGATCGCCGGCGAGGAGCACGTCAAGGGCGGCTGGCAGCGCCTGTACGAGACCAACCGGGCCGTCGTCGGCGACGACCCCGACCTCATCCTCCCGGGCCAGCGCCTGACCCTGCGCATCACCGCACCGGGGAAGCCGAAGAAGGCCCTTCCGGCCCCCAGGGCCGCCCGGCCGGCCGACATCGCGGCCCCCAAAAAGGCCGCCCCTCCCACGCAGGGCGCCCTTCCCAAGGCCGCCCCCGCCCAGGCCGCTCTCCCCAAGGCCCCCGCCCGGAAGCCCGCGGCCGCCACCACGCACACCAATCGGAGCCCCAAGCCGCACACCATCCCGAGCCCCAAGCCCAGCCCCAAGCCGCGCACCAACCCGAGCCCCAAGCCCGTCACCAAGACGAGCCACAAGCCCGCGACCCACCCCGCCCCCAGGCCCGCGACCCGCCCCGCCCCCAAGCCCGCCTCCCAGACGAGCGCCCCCCGCTACTCCGCGCCCGTCTCCGCGGACATCGGCACCCGCTACGGCACCCGCGGTTCGTCCTGGTCCAGCGGATACCACACCGGCGTCGACTTCCCCGTGCCCACCGGCACCTCGGTCAAGGCCGTCGCCGGAGGCCGGGTCGTCTCGGCCGGGTGGGGCGGCGCGTACGGCTACCAGATCGTCGTGCGCCACGACGACGGCCGCTACAGCCAGTACGGGCACCTCTCCGCCCTCACCGTCCGCGAGGGTCAGCGGGTGCACGCCGGTCAGCGCATCGCGCGGTCAGGGTCGACCGGCAACAGCTCGGGACCGCACCTCCACTTCGAGATCCGGACGGGTCCCGGGTACGGCTCCGACATCGACCCGCTGGCCTACCTCCGGGCGCGGGGAGTCGTCCTCTGAGTCCGGAAAGGAAGACTCCATCGGGGCGGATGACACCGACAGCGAGTCCGGTGCGGACGTCATGCGGTCCAGCGTGAGCTGGACGAGGCCGGCCGCGGCGACCGTGCCGCAGATCAGCGCGGCGACGGTGCCCGCCGTGCCGTAGCGGAAGCTCTCGCCGAACAGTGTCAGGCCCACGGCCGCCGCGACCACCGGGTTCACCACGGTGACGGTGGCCAGCGGCGCGGCGAGACCCGCACCCCGGTACGAGGCCTGGGACAGGAGGAGGCCGGTCACGGCGAACACCGAGAGGACGAGCAGTCCCGTCCACTCGGCGAGCGGGGACCGGGGCGTCCACTCCTCGGCCACCGCCTTCGTGAGGACCGAGGCGATGCCGAAGGAGACGCCCGCCGCCGCGGCGAGCACGATGCTGCGCAGCACGGACCGGCCCACGAGGTGCGCTGCGGTGAACAGGACGGCCACCGCGCCGAAGGTGGCGCCCGCGAGCAGCCACCGTTCGCCGTCGGCCAGGGACCCGGCCTCGTCGCCGCTGGTCAGGCTCAGCAGCCCGGCGAGGCCCATCGTGGCCATCAGGGCGCCGCGCCAGGCCCGCCGCCCGGCCCTGCGGCCGACGAACAGGGCCGCCATGGGCAGCGCGAACACGATCGTCAGGGCACCCAGCGGCTGGACCAGGCTGAGCGGCCCGTAGGCGAGGGCGGCGACGTGCAGCGTCGCGCCGAAGCCGTTGAGCAGGACGGACACCCACCAGGCCGGGCTGCGCAGCGGCGCGTAGCGCGGACCCGCGGCCGAGGACGCGACGCGCTCCTGCACGATCGCCGCGGCCGCGTAGGCGACCGCGGAGGCCAGGGCCAGGACGACGGACAGCATGAGTGGACTCATACCTTCCACGATCTCTCCGATCGGCCGTTCGCGTCGTCGTACCAGGGGACGTCTTCGGCCCTACCACCTACGCAGTACGCGGCCCCCGCATACGACCTCGGATGTACGCCCGCGCAGGTCAGAAGGGGTGTAAAGCGCCCTTTCCGCCCGGATCGGGGAGGCGGCGGAGTGCTCTCGGCGACGGGAAACTTCCGAGAGTTACGGTGGGGCGACGACAGGACGTGACGACAGGACGTGAGGGCGGGGGCGTGCATGGGACTCGGCGCGAGCGGTGACGGCGGGGAGCCGGGCGGCTTCTTCGTCCTGCGGACCACCGCCCCCGACACCGGCGGCGCGCACCGCCCGCTCGCCCGTCTGTACGCGGGGGAGGACGGCCCCCTCACCGCGCGCGTGGACCACGTCACCGCCCGGATCGGCGCCTCCGAGCGGCGCGTCGGGGCCTCCGTCGCCCATCTCGGGCTCGCCGCCCGGCTCTGGTCCACCGCCCTCGGTCCCGCCGCGCTGCACGGCCGTTTCCCGGCCCTCGACCCCGCCGAGCTGTTCTGGGACGGGGCCCTGGCCGCGCCCGACGACCTGTGGTGGGCCGGCTCCGCGACCCGCCCCGCGACCGTGGACGAGCTGCGCGCGGCCGTGCTCGACGCCCATCTCGTCCCGCTGCACGCGGCCCTGCGCCGCGACGGCGCCCTCTCCGTGCGGCTCCTGTGGGGCAACGCCGGCTCCGCCCTCGCCGGCGCCCTGCGCGAGCTGATCCGCTGGGCGCGTACCCAGGGGCGGCCGGAGGCGGCCGAGCGGGCCGCCGCCCTGGTCTCCGGGCTCCTGGACCACCCGGACCTCGCCGGTACGGTCCGCGGCCCCCGGCTGCGGCGCACCAGCTGCTGCCTCTACTACCGCTCGCCGGGCGGCGGGCTGTGCGGCGACTGTGTCTTCGACCACGCACCCCGAACGGGTTTGGAGGCGCGGCCCTCCGCTCCGTAAAGTTGGGTCTTTGAATGCCCGCGAGCGGCGACGTACGAGCGAACGAGGAACCCGAAGGCCATGACGGTGACCGAAGAAAACCAGGATTACGGGCCGGGCATCGACCCCGAGCGCCTGGCCGTCTGCCTGAGCGTCCTCGACGAGCTCGACGACATCGACGTCGACCACCCGGACGCGATCACCGTCCGGCGCGCCACCGCCGGGATCTACCGGACCGTGAAGCAGCGCCGCCGCCAGGAGCGCCGGGCCGCGAAGACCGCGAACGACAAGGCGGTCACCGAGGCCACGGCCACCGGCTCCGCGCAGCGCATCGACGACGAGACCGAGGGCCTGCTGCCCAGTTCCGTCACGGAGGAGGGGCGGATCGCGGGGATACTCCAGCGCCCGCGCTCCTGCTACGTCTGCAAGACGCGGTTCGTCGAGGTCGACTACTTCTACCACCAGCTCTGCCAGCCGTGCGCGGCGGAGAACCGGGCCAAGCGGGAGGCCCGCGCCGACCTGACCGGCAAGCGCGCGCTGCTCACCGGTGGCCGGGCCAAGATCGGCATGTACATCGCGCTGCGGCTGCTGCGCGACGGCGCCCACACCACCATCACCACCCGCTTCCCCAAGGACGCCATCCGCCGCTTCAAGGCGATGGAGGACTCCGCGGACTGGATGCACCGCCTGGAGGTCGTCGGCATCGACCTGCGCGACCCCGCGCAGGCCGTCGCGCTCGCCGACCAGATGGCCGAGGCCGGCCCGCTCGACATCCTCATCAACAACGCGACGCAGACCGTGCGCCGCCTGCCCTCGGCGTACGCCGCGCTCGTCGACGGCGAGACGGCCCCGCTGCCCGCCGGCGAGCTGCCCGCCCACCACGTGATCGGCGCGTTCAACTCGGGCGCGGTCGGCGAGCTCGTCGGCTCGTCCGAGCTGCCCGTCGGCGTGCGGGACCTGGAGGCGCAGCAGGTCGCCGACCTCGCCCTGGTCGCCGGCAACGCCAGCATCGCCCGGCACCTCGACGGCACCGCCATCGACGCGGGCGGCCTCGTGCCGGACGTCGTCGACTCCAACACCTGGGTGCAGAGCATCGAGCAGATCTCCCCGGTGGAGCTCCTCGAGACCCAGCTGTGCAACTACACGGCGCCGTTCATCCTGATCAGCAAGCTGCGGCCGGCGATGGCCGAGGCGGCGAAGAAGGCGGCCAGCGGCCGTGCCTACGTCGTGAACGTGTCGGCGATGGAGGGCGTGTTCAGCCGCGGCTACAAGGGCGCCGGCCACCCGAACACCAATGCGGCCAAGGCCGCGATGAACATGGTGACGCGGACCAGTGGCCACGAGATGTTCGAGACCGACGGCATCCTGATGACCTCGGTGGACACAGGCTGGATCACCGACGAGCGCCCGCACTTCGACAAGCTGCGCCTCGCCGAGGCCGGTTTCCACGCGCCGCTCGACCTCGTCGACGGCGCGGCCCGGGTGTACGACCCGGTCGTGCGCGGCGAGGCGGGCGAGGACCTCTACGGCGTCTTCCTCAAGGACTACGCCCCCGCCAACTGGTAGGCCGGGAATACCGCAGGTCCCGTACGTTCGGCAAGAGCGCCCCACCGGCCCGGTGGGGCGCTTTTCCGTCTTGCTTCACCCGAATGCGTCACACTTTGCAGCCCGGTAGAGCGCAGGCGCGCTCATTTGGTTAATGTGAGGCGCACGGTCGGCCACCGAGGAGCCACACCATCCTCACGGCCGCCCTGGGACAGGCCTGCCACCAAGGCCGCGGTCCCGCCCCGAACGGCGCCACCGCGACCGCCAGGCATCTGTCCCACATTGACGCGACACAGAGGAGTGCGCGGTGACACCCGAACTGACGAAGCAGGAACCGCGACCGGCCGAACGCAAGGACCGGCCCCGCAGGAACGGCGAACTCGGCAGCCTCGACGTCTGGGCCCACGCGGCCCCGATCCGTCTCGCGGGCTACGAGGAGGACCTGGCCGAGCCCCACATCCTGCCCGGCATCGACTGATCCCTCCGCCTCACCCCGAGTGCCCCCGGCCGTCCGCGGCGCGGGGGCACCGGTGCGTTCAGCGGGCGGTGTCCGTGGGTTCCCGCAGGCGGATCGGCGGCATGTACTCGCGTACGAGCGTGCGGTGCCACCAGGCCCCGGTGGTCCGGAGCTCGTGCCAGGTCGTGTACCGGTAGCGGTAGAGCCGGGCGCGGACGAGGGTCGGCGGCTCGTCCGGGAACGGGTTGTGGGCGAGCAGCCGCAGGGTGTCCCGGTCGCCTTCGAGCAGCCGCTCGACGAAGGGGCCGAACCAATCACGCGCGTACCCGGGGGAGAGCGCGGCGAACCACATCAGCCAGTCGAGCCGCAGATGGTACGGGGCGAACTGCCGGGGCAGCCGGCGCGGATCGCCCGGCTTCCCCTTGAAGCCGTACTCGCGCCACACCGTGTCCGGGTGCGGCACCGGGTCGTCGGTCCCCTCGACGACGATCTCGTCCCGGACCCGGCCGACCGTGCCGAACGCGCCGTAGCTGTTGACCAGGTGGTACGGGTCGTACGAGCGGTTCATCGCCTGGCGCCGGGAGAGCAGGTTGCGCACCGGGCGGTAGCTCCGTACCAGGACGAACGCGGTGAACGCGACGACCACGACCACGTACCAGAGCGGGGGATCCGGCTGGGGGTGCGCGCCGGTGAGCGGGGAGGCGTCCACGACGGACAGGGCGAGCACGATCGTGATCCAGTTCAGCCAGGCGAAGTTGCCGGAGAGCACCAGCCACAGCTGCGTCGCCACCATCAGACATGCCGCCACCGTCGCCACCGGCTGCGGGGTGAACAGCAGGAACGGCACGCCCAGCTGGACGACGTGGTTGGCCGCGACCTCCACCCGGTGCAGCGGCCGGGGCAGATGGTGGAAGAACCAGCTCAGCGGGCCGGGCATCGGCTGGGTCTCGTGGTGGTGGTAGAGGCAGGTCAGGTTCCGCCAGCAGGGGTCGCCGCGGATCTTGATCAGCCCGGCGCCGAACTCGACGCGGAAGAGCAGCCAGCGCAGCAGGAACAGGACGAGGACCGGCGGGCCCGTGTCGTCGTTGCCGAGGAAGACCGCGAGGAGCCCGGTCTCCAGGAGCAGGGACTCCCAGCCGAAGGCGTACCAGGTCTGCCCCACGTTCACGATCGACAGGTAGAGACCCCAGAGCACCAGCCACAGCAGCATCGACACCGGCAGCGGCACGGCGTCCCCGGCGCCCGCGACGAGCGCGAGCGCGAGGGCGGCGCCGGACCAGGAGACGGTCGCGAAGAGGCGGTCGGAGTAGCGCCAGTGGAAGAGCGAGGGCGTGTGCCGGGGGCGGGTCCGGCGCACGTACTCCGGTACGGGGAGCATGCCGCGCTCCCCGATCAGCGCCCGGAACTGGAGGGCTGCCGAAAGGAACGCCACGCAGTACAGCCCGGCGAGGCCCCGCTGGAAGACGATCCGGCTCAGCCACTGGTCGGGTGCGGTGAACCACTCCATCCCCTCCAGTATCGGCCCGGGATCACGCGTTGACGAGGCGCCGGAGGTTCCGTCCGAGGAGACGCGCGTACGCGTGCTGGAGGCGCGGGATCACGGGCCCGCCGAGCCGGGTGTACCAGGCGGCGGGGCGGCTGAAGGCGGTGACCGTGAAGCGGACCGTGCCGTCCGGTTCGAGCGCGACGACGAAGGACTCCTCGCCGCACTCCGGGTGCCCGCTCAGGGTGCCGTACGCGAAACCGGTGCGGTTCTCTTCGTACGCCGTCCAGATCACCTCGCACGGGACGCCGATCCGCAGCGGGCCCGCGCCCAGCGCCACCTCCAGGCGGACGCCGGGCTCGGCGCGCTCGGCGTCGGCACGGACGCGCGCCCGGGACGCGCGGTGCATCCGCCAGGTGGTCACGGCGGCCCCCGCCGTCTCGAAGGCGGCCCTGCCGTGGCCGACGACCGCGCTGTGCCGCAGGTGGTGGTAGCCGGCGGGGAGCGCCTCCGGGGCGCGGGTGGCGCCGACCTCGCGGTAGGTGAGGCCGGGGCGGGGACGGGAGAGGTCGTGCGTCAGGCGGGTCATGCCGGAAGCTCCGTTCGGGGGAGAGGGGCCGGAGTGGTGTGGTCCGTGGCGAGGCGGCGGCGGGCGAGGAGCGCGCAGACGGCGAAGCCGAGGGCGTTGCCCAGGCCGTGCGTGGCGGCCGTCCAGGTCAGGGAGAGGTGTGGAAGGCCCGTCGCCTCGCCGAGCGCCCAGCTGAGCGCGAGCAGCATGGTGGCGAAGAGGACCAGGGCGGAGACGGCGAGCAGGCCCCGGGTGAGCCGGTCGGCGGCGAGCTCGCGGCGCTCCCGCAGGGTCAGCACGGAGACCGCGGCCATGCCGGCGGTCAGGACGACGGCGCCCGCGAGCTCGGCCCAGTCGTCGACGAAGTAGCCGAGCAGGACGAGCAGGGTGCCGGCCGGGACGCTGAGCGCGGCGAAGCGGGCGGCGGGACCGTCGGACGTACGGCTGACGAGCCCGGCGACCAGGGCGGCGGCGAAGCCCGCGAAGTGGAAGTGCGGGACGGTCAGGGCGAGGATGTCCAGGTCGAAGCCGAACAGCGGGTACGAGGCCCGCTCGGCGACCAGCGCCAGGCCCGCGACGGACGGGGCCACCAGGGCGGAGAGGACGGCGATCTCGCCGGGCCGGAGGGAGCGGGTCAGCATCAGCCGGGCCGGGGCCTGGAGCGCGAGCGCCAGGGTGGCGAGGGCGTAGGCGGCGGCGAGCGCGGTGGCGGCCGCGGAGCGGGGCAGCCAGAGGGCCAGGGCGCCGGGGGCGGCGAGCAGGGGCCAGACGCGCCGGAGCCGGTCCCACCCGGGCGGCCGGGGGCCGTCGACGAGCGCGAGCCCCGTCGGCACGACCCAGAACATGCCGATCATCACGACCGAATTCACCAGGACCGACAGCGCGGTCATCCCACACACCCCCACTTGAACGTGTTCAACTGGCGAGTCGAGCGTAGAGCTTTTCTTGAACGTGTTCAAGCGGGTGTCCGGAGGGGCACCCGTCACCACCCCGGCCGAGCGCTCCGACCCGCTCGGCCGCTCTCCGCTTGCACCGCCCCACGCACTGCGACAGACATGAGGCACTGGCCGCAACCGGGCGCCGCGCCCGGGGGAGAGAAAGTCGGGAGAACCAGGTGTGCTCATCCCTCCGCCGTGCGCGGCGAACCCGCCCCGCGGCCGCGGGCCTCGTCTCGGCCCTGCTGCTCACGGGCTGCACGAACGTGTGGGAGGGCGCCGGCGGCGAACCGGCCGCCGCACCCATCCAGGACGTCTTCCTCCAGCCGCTCGGCGCCCACGGGCCCGACCCCTTCACCGCCTCCACCGTCCGCAACACCGCACCGCCCACCGCCGCCGCCCGGCCGCCCGGCGAGGACGCGCAGCAGGTCCGCGAGGTCACCGGCTCCACTCCCGGCCTCTACGGCGGCACCCGCGCGATCGGCAGCTGCGACGTCGAACGGCAGGTCGCCCTCCTCACCGGGGACCGCACCAAGGCCCGCGCCTTCGCCGAGGCCTCCGGCATCCCCGAGACCAAGCTCGCCGACTGGCTCCGCGGGCTCACCCCGGTCGCCCTGCGCGCCGACACCCGCGTCACCGACCACGGCTACCGCGAGGGCCGGGCCAACGCCTTCCAGGCCGTCCTGCAGACCGGCACCGCCGTCCTCGTCGACCAGTACGGCTCCCCGCGCGTCCGCTGCGCCTGCGGCAACCCGCTCCGCAGCCCCGCCGCCGACCGCGGCGGCGTCCACCAGGGCGACCAGTGGGACGGCTTCGACCCCGACCGCGTGATCACCGTCCGGCCGGCCGGCTCCCCCGTCCCCAGTCTGGTCATCGTCAACACCACCGACCGCAGCTGGATCGAACGGCGCACGGGCACGGACGGGGACGAGGACAGGACGCCCGACACGGCACCGGCCTGCGACCCCGACACCTGCGCCCTCTCCGGCACCGGCACCCCCGACCCGACGGCCCCCGACCGCGGCACCGCCCCGGACCCTGCCTCCCCGGTGCCGGTCCCCCCGGACCCCGCCCGGCCCGCCCCCGCGACCCCGCTGCCCGACGTCCCCGACCCGTCCGGCACCGGCGGCACGGGCACCGACCCGACGGCACCGCTGCCGCCCGCCCCCGACCCGTACACGGAACCGGTCCCCGACCCGTACACCGACCCCGGGACCGTCCCCGACCCCTTCGCGGAACCCCCCTCCGAACCGCCCACCGTCCCCGACGGGACCCCGCCGGGCGACGAGCTCTTCCCGGCCGGTCCGCTGCCCGACCAGCCGGAGACCTTCCAGGGGTGAAACGGATCTTCCTGGTGCGCGCCGGGCTGCCTGCGCCTAGCGTGGCCCCATGAACGCGGGCAGCGGGGGCGGTGAGGCGATGGCGCGGCCGCACCACGCGCCGGACGACTCGGGGGAGCGGGAGGCCAGGACCAGGATCCTGGCCGACTACGGCTCCGCCTTCCGCATGGGCGGCTTCGACTGGGACCTGCTCACCGGGGCCATGACCATGGACGCCGCCGCCCTCGACGTCTTCGACATGGACCCCGGGGAGTACGACGGCCGGCCCGCGAGCCTCGCTCCGCGGGTGCTGCCGGACGAGGGCCGCCGCCTCGACACCCTGGTCGCCCAGGCGCTCAAGGACGGCAGCGAGCAGTACGGCGCGTACTTCCGCATCCGCCGCCGAGACGGCAGCCACCAGTGGACCCACACCCAGGGCCTCGTGCAGCGCGACGGCACCGGGCGGCCCGTCCGCATCATCGGCGTCCTGCGCGACGCCACCCACGAACTCACCGAGTCCGCCGCCCGCCTGGGCCTCGACGAAGGGCGCCGGCGGCGCGCCGGCGTCGTCGAGGGCACCACGGCGGCCCTCGCCGACGCCAGGACCGTGCAGGACGTCATCGACCTGCTCAACGACTCGCGCGCGCTGGAACACTTCGGCGCGGCCAGCCTCGTCATGGGCCTCCTCGAAGCCGGGCGCATCCATCTCGTCGCCGAGGGACCGGACGGCGCCTTCGTGCCGGGCACCCGGTTCACCCGGGTGGACGAGCCGTACCCGATGAGCGAGGTCGTCCGCACCCTGCGCCCCCGGTTCATCGACTCGGCCCGCGACTTCGCCGAGTCCTTCCCGGTGCTCTGGCCGCACATCAGCGGCCTCGGCATCACCGCGGCCGCCTATCTGCCGCTCATCGCCCAGGCCCGGCCCATCGGCGCGCTCGGCCTGCTCTACAGCGACCGGACCGGGTTCAGCGAGGACGAGCGGACCCTGCTCGTCGCCCTCGGCAGCAGCATCGCCCAGAGCCTCCAGCGGGCCATGCTCTACGAGCAGGAGCACGACCTCGCCGAAGGGCTCCAGCAGGCGATGCTGCCGCGCCGCATCCCCGACGTGCCCGGCGCCCAGACCGCCGTCCGCTACCGCTCGGCCCGCCTCGGCCGGGACATCGGCGGCGACTGGTACGACATCATCGCGCTGCCCGGCGGCCGGGTCGGCTGCGTCATCGGCGACGTGCAGGGCCACGACACCCACGCGGCCGCCGTCATGGGGCAGCTGCGGATCGTGCTGCGCGCCTACGCCGCCGAGGGGCACCCTCCGGCCACGGTGATGGCCCGCGCCTCGGTCTTCCTCCACGAGCTCGACACCGAACGCTTCGCCACCTGCACGTACGCCGAGGTCGACCTCGCCACCGGGGTCGTCCAGGTGGTACGCGCCGGCCATGTCGACCCGCTGATCCGGGAGCTCGACGGCGGCTGCCGCAGACTCCCGGTCGTCGGCGGGCTGCCGCTCGGGCTCTCCGCGGAGTTCGGCCGCCTCGACTACCCCGTGACCACCCTGGAACTGGACCCCGGCCAGACGCTGATGCTCTACACCGACGGGCTCGTCGAGAAGCCCGGAGCCGACCTCGACGAGGGCCTCCAGTGGCTCTCCTCGCTCGTCCGGCGCGGCCCCTCCGACCTCCAGCAGCTCGCCGACCACCTCTGCGACGTCGTCGCCGAGCGGGGCGGCGAGGACGACGTCGCGATCCTGCTGCTGCGCCGCCACGGCACGTACCACCCGCAGGGCACCGGCCGCTTCCAGCAGCACGTGGCGCAGAACGACCCGGAGGCGCTGAGCTCGGCCCGGCACATGATCCGGGCCGCCGTCCGGGCCTGGGGCGCGGGGGAGCGCGCGGACGAGATCGAACTGGTCGCCGACGAGCTGATGACCAACGCCCTGATGCACACCGACGGCGGGGCGATCGTGACCCTGCGGATCCTCACCGGGCCCCCGCGACGGTTGCGGGTGGAGGTGGAGGACCGGTCCAGTGCCCTGCCCCGGCGCCGCGAGGCCGGGGAGGCGGGCGTGTCCGGGCGGGGGCTGCTCCTGGTCGACCGGCTCTCCGACGCGTGGGGTGTGGAGTCACGGGGCGGCGGGAAGTGCGTGTGGTGCGAGTTCACTGTGGAGCACTGAACTTGTTAACTGAGCGTGAACTGATCGTACTTGACCGTAACTGACGGTATGCGATTGACTTCGTTCACCGGTCTCACCGCGCAGGAAATCGCAGACAAGAGGACAACTTGAGCAGCGAGCTACTGGCACCCCTGGACCTGGCCTTCTGGCACCTGGAATCCACGGAGCACCCCCTGCACCTCGGGGCCCTCGCCCACTTCGGCCCCCCACCCACCACCGCCGGGCAGGAGCCCGCCGACGTACGGGAACTGCTCGCCCGCCGCGCCGCCGCCGTCCCCCGGCTCCGCATGCGCGTCCGTGACGTCCTGTTCCCCGTCGGCGGCGCCGCCTGGACCCCCGACCCCGACTTCGACGTACGCCGGCACGTCCACGAGATCACCCTGCAGGGCGCCGACTTCCCCGCCGAAGCCGCCCGGCTCGCCGCCGAACTCATGGAACGCCCCGTCGCCCGCGGCCTGCCGCCCTGGGAGATGTACCTGCTCAGCGGCGCCCCCGACGGCTCCTTCGCCGTCCTCGTCAAACTCCACCACGCCCTCGCCGACGGCATGCGCGCCGTCGCCATCGGCGCCGGGATCTTCGACGAGATCGCCGCGGGCCGCCGCCCCGTGGGCCGCCCCCGCCCCGTCCCCCCGCGCTCCTGGCTCCCCGGACCCGGCCGCCTCCTCGGCATCGCCCGCGACCGCCTCGGCGACCTCGGCCGGGCCGTCGAGGTCGGCGCCTCGGTCGTCGGCTCCTCGGTCGCCCGCGCCGGCCACCTCGACCCGCGCCCCACCACCCCGCTCGCCGCCGACCCCAGCGGTACGCGCCGGATCGCCACCGCCACCCTGCCCCTCGACCGCGTCCACCGGATCCGCCGCAGCACCGGCGGCACCGCCAACGACGTCCTCCTCGCCCTCGTCGCCGGCGCCCTGCGCCGCTGGTTCGACGGACGCGGCCTGCCCCTGCCCGGCGCCGACCCGCGGGCCCTCGTCCCCGTCTCCCGCCGCCGCCCCGGCACCCCCGCGGGCCCCGGCAACAGCCTCTCCGGATACCTGCTCGACCTGCCGGTCACCGAAGCCGACCCGGCCGGCCGGCTCACCGCCGTCCGCCACGCCATGGACCGCAACAAGGCCGCCGGACCCCACCGCGGAGCGGGCGCCGTCGCCCTCCTCGCCGACCAACTCCACCCGCTCGCCCACCGCTTCGGCGCCCCCCTCGCCGCCGGCGCCGCCCGCCTCCTCTTCGACCTCCTCGTCACGCAGGTGCCGCTGCCCCGCTCCGCGCTCTCCCTCGGCGGCGCCCCGCTGCGCGCGCTCTTCCCGATGGCCCCGCTCGCCCGCGGCCAGGCCCTCGCCGTCGCCATGTCCCCGTACGGCGGCCAGGTCCACATCGGCCTCGTCGCCGACGGCGCGGCCGTCCCCGACCTCGACGCCCTGGCCGCCGCGCTCACCGCCGAACTCGACCTGCTCGACCCGCCCGGGGACGAGGGCGCCGCAGCCCCCGCCTGACGCGCGTCCCGGCCACCCGTGCGGCAGGGTGGAGCCATGCCCGAACTACCCGAGGTGGAAGCGCTCCGCGAGTTCCTCGACGCGCACCTGGTCGGCAAGGAGATCGCCCGCGTCCTGCCCGTCGCTATCAGCGTCCTCAAGACGTACGACCCGCCCCTGAGCGCCGTCGAGGGCGCCGAGGTCACCGCGGTCGGGCGGCACGGGAAGTTCCTGGACCTCACCACCCTCGGGGCGGCGGGCGAACTCCACCTCCTGATCCACCTGGCCCGCGCCGGCTGGCTCCGCTGGCAGGACCCGCTGCCCTCCGGACCGCCGAAACCCGGCAAGGGCCCGCTGGCGCTGCGTACCGCACTCACCGGCGGCGACGGCTTCGACCTCACCGAGGCCGGCACCACCAAACGCCTCGCCGTCCACCTCGTCCACGACCCCCAGGAGGTGCCGGGCGTCGCCCGCCTCGGCCCCGACCCGCTCGCCGAGGCCTTCGGCCCCGAGCGGTTCGCCGCCCTGCTCGCCGGCGAACGGCGCCAGATCAAGGGCGCCCTGCGCGACCAGAGCCTCATCGCCGGCATCGGCAACGCCTACAGCGACGAGATCCTCCACGCCGCGAAGATGTCGCCCTTCAAACCCACCCAGAACCTCACCCCGGAAGAGACCGCCGACCTGTACACGGCGATGCGCACCACCCTCCGCGAGGCCGTCGCACGCTCCCACGGCCTCGCCGCCGGCAAGCTCAAGGCCGAGAAGAAGAGCGGCCTGCGCGTCCACGGGCGCACCGGCGAACCCTGCCCGGTCTGCGGCGACACCATCCGCGAGGTCTCCTTCAGCGACTCCTCCCTCCAGTACTGCCCCACCTGCCAGACCGGCGGGAAGCCCCTCGCCGACCGACGCCTGTCGAAGCTGCTCAAATAGAGAGCGCCGCTTCCTGACTCGCATGGACAGCGCCATTGCCTGACCCACATAGGCAGCGCCACTGCCTGACCCACATAGACAGCGCCGCTGCCTGACTCGCATAGAGACCGCCGCTGCCTGATGCGCATAGAGAGCGCCGCTGCCTGAGGAGAGAGCGCCACCGCTCACATAGACTCCGCCGCATGCTGCGCGTCCTGGCCGTCGACGACGAGGAGCCCGCCCTCGGCGAGCTGCTCTACCTGCTGCGCGCCGACCCCCGAGTGCGGACGGCCGAGGGCGCCGGTGACGCCACCGCGGCCCTGCGCAGGATCGGGCGCGCCCTGGAGACCGGCCCCGACGGCGACGACGGCATCGACGTCGTCTTCCTCGACATCCACATGCCCGGCCTCACCGGCCTCGACGTGGCCCGGCTGCTCGCCGGCTTCGCCCGCCCGCCGCTCGTCGTCTTCGTCACCGCCCACGAGGGCTTCGCGCTCCAGGCCTTCGACCTGAAGGCCGTCGACTACGTCCTCAAGCCCGTCCGCCGCGAGCGCCTCGCCGAGGCCGTCCGCCGCGTCCACGAGCTGGTCCACGCCACCGCCGTCACCGCCCCCGCAGCCGCTGAACAGATCCCCGTCGAGCTCGGCGGCGTCACCCGGTTCCTGAACGTCGACGACATCGCGTACGTCGAGGCCCACGGCGACTACGCCCGCCTCCACACCGACCACGGCAGCCACCTCGTCCGCATCCCGCTCTCCACCCTGGAGGAGCGCTGGGCCTCCCGCGGCTTCGTCCGCATCCACCGCAGCCACCTCGTGGCCCTCGCCCGCGTCGACGAACTCCGCCTCGACGGCGGCGCCACCTCCGTCCGGCTCGGCGACACCGCCCTCGCCGTCAGCCGCCGCCACGCCCGCCACCTGCGGGACCTCCTGATGCGCCGGGCCGGGGGCTGACCGACCACACGTCTACCGCGCCCGGATCCCGCTGCGTAGACTCCACGGACCCACACGACCGCGAGAGAGCGGACGCCGATGTCCGAGCACCCACCCCCGCGCCGCCCCCGGCGCGAGACCGTCACCTACGCCTCGGCGGTCGGCGACCGGACCGTGGCCCGTCTCCGCGCCCCGCACCCCCCGGCCCGCTCCGAGATCGACGAGCAGACCACCCTCGGTCACACCTACGTCCGCTCCCTGATGCGCAGCCAGCTCCGCGCCGGCCTCACCGCCCTTGGGGCCCTCGCCCTCCTCGTCGGCTCGCTGCCGCTGCTGCTCGCGCTGCCCGCACCGGAGGCGCTCGTCTGGGCGGCCCTCGGCTTCGGCGTGTACCCGGTCGTCTGGGCCATCGCCCACTGGTACGTCCGCCGCGCCGAGCGCAACGAACGCGACTTCACCGGCCTCGTCGAAACGGGCTCCGTCGAAACGGGCTCCGTCGAAACGGGCTCCGTCGAAACGGGCTTCGCCGAGACGGGCTCCGTCGAAACCGGCCTCGTCGAAACCGGCCTCGTCGAGCGATGAGAACGGTGAACCACCCCGCATGAACCAGACCTACGCCGTCGCCGCCGTCACCGCCGTCGTCCTCGCCACCGTCCTCATCGGCGCCCTCGGCCTGCGCATCTCCCGCACCACCTCCGACTTCTACGTCGCCTCGCGGACCGTCCGGCCCGGCCTCAACGCCGCCGCCATCAGCGGCGAGTACCTCTCCGCCGCCTCCTTCCTCGGCATCGCGGGACTCGTCCTCGTCCAGGGCCCCGCCATGCTCTGGTACCCGGTCGGCTACACCGCCGGATACCTCGTCCTGCTCGTCCTCGTCGCCGCCCCGCTGCGCCGCTCCGGGGCGTACACCCTCTCCGACTTCGCCGAGGCCCGCCTCGAATCCCCGCAGGCCCGGCGGCTCGCCAGCCTCTTCGTCGTCGGCATCGGCTGGCTCTACCTGCTGCCGCAGCTCCAGGGCGCCGGCCTCACCCTGGAGATCCTCACCGGCGCCCCCGACTGGGTCGGCGGGCTGCTCGTCGCCCTCGTCGTCACCGGCACCGTCGCCGCGGGCGGGATGCGCAGCATCACCTTCGTCCAGGCCTTCCAGTACTGGCTCAAGCTCACCGCCCTGCTCGTCCCCGCCCTCTTCCTGCTGGCCGCCTGGTACGGGGACGGGGCGCCCCGGGCCCGGTTCGACGCCCCCGCCGTGCTGCGCGGCCACACCGTGGTCAAGCTCGCGGACACGGTACGGATCGGGCTCGACGCCCCGCTCACGGTCACCGTCACCGGCAGCGTCGACTCCGTCGCGTACACCGACCGGACCGTCACCCTCGCCCCCGGCGCCCACCACGTCCGGGGCGGCACCTCGCTCGCCTTCGCCCCGGGCGCACCCCTGCCCGACCGGGCCGCCAGCGGCTCCGACCCCCTCGGCTGGTCCCAGCCGCTCGCCGGGGGCCGCGACGGACACCAGCTGTACGCCACGTACGGACTGATCCTCGCGACCTTCCTCGGCACCATGGGACTGCCGCACGTCGCCGTCCGCTTCTACACCAGCCCGCACGGCCGCGCCGCCCGCCGCACCACCCTCGTCGTGCTCGGCCTCGTCGGCACCTTCTACCTGCTGCCCGGCCTGTACGGGGCGCTCGGCCGCGTCTACGCCCCCGAACTCGCCCTCACCGGCTCCGCCGACGCCGCCGTCCTCGTCCTGCCCGACCGGATCCTCGGCGGACTCCTCGGCGACCTCCTCGGGGCGCTCCTCGCGGCCGGCGCCTTCGCCGCCTTCCTCTCCACCGCCTCCGGGCTCACCATGTCGGTCGCCGGGGTCCTCACCCAGGACGTGCTGCCCTCCCGCGGCGTACGGCACTTCCGCCTCGCGACCCTGCTCGCCACCGCCGTCCCGCTCGCCGTCGGGGTGGTCGCCTCCAAGGTCCCGGTCGCCGACGCCGTCGGTCTCGCCTTCGCGGTCTCCGCCTCCTCCTTCTGCCCGCTGCTCGTCCTCGGGATCTGGTGGCGGCGGCTCACCCCGCCCGGCGCGATGGCCGGTCTGCTGCTCGGCGGCGGCTCCGCCCTCGCGGCCGTCATGGCGACCCGCGCCGGACTCGCCCCCGCGGGCTGGCCGCACACCCTGATGGCCTGGCCGGCCGTCTGGTCCGTCCCCCTGGGCTTCCTGACGATGGTGCTCGTCTCGCTCGCCACCCCCCGCCGGATCCCGCCCGGCACCCCCGCCATCCTCGCCCGGCTCCACCTCCCGGAGGAGATCACCGGCACGGTTCCCGTCCCCGCCCAGGAGGCACGCCGATGAGTGGCATCGCCCTCGCCGCCGCGGCCGCAGCCGGGGCCGTGCTGCTCGCCGCCGGCTTCGTCCTGGGCCGGTTCGCCGCCCGGCGCGGCGGCCCGGCCGCCGACTCCGACCTCGGCACCCCCGTCGAACGGGCCACCTTCCACACCCTGCACACCGCCTCGCTCGCCGCACCCCCGCTGCGCGCCGGACTCACCGAGGAGACCGCCCGCAAGGCGGCCCGCACCCTCCGCTCGCTGCTCGGCACCGAGGCGCTCTGCCTCACCGACCGGGGCGCGGTCCTCGCCTGGGACGGGCCCGGCGAGGCGCACCACCGGGCGCACGTGTCCGAGCAGGCCGCCGAGACCCTGGCGACCGGCCGCAGCCGCTCCGCCCACAGCGGCTGCGACGACCCGGCGTGCCCGCTGCGCTGGGCGGTGACCGCCCCGCTCACCGGCGAGGACGGGGTCCTCGGCGCGCTCGTCGCCTACGGCTCGCGGGAGTCGGCCGTCCTCGTGCGGGCCGCGACCGAGGTGGCCCGCTGGGTCTCCGTCCAGCTGGAGCTGGCCGAACTCGACCGCTCGCGGACCAGGATCGTGGAGGCCGAGATCCGCGCGCTGCGCGCCCAGATCTCCCCGCACTTCATCTTCAACTCCCTCGCGGCGATAGCCTCGTTCGTCCGCACCGACCCGGAGCAGGCCCGGGAACTCCTCCTGGAGTTCGCCGACTTCACCCGCTACTCCTTCCGCAAGCACGGCGAGTTCGCCCAGCTCGCGGACGAACTGCGTGCCATCGAGCAGTACTTGGCGCTTGCCGGGGCCCGCTTCGGCGACCGGCTGAAGGTGACCCTGCAGATCGCCCCGGAGGTGCTGCCGGTGACCCTGCCGTTCCTCTGTCTCCAGCCCCTCGTCGAGAACGCCGTCAAACACGGCCTCCAGGACCGCGAGCGGGGCTGCCGGGTCACGATCGCCGCCCGCGACGCGGGCGCGGAGGCGGTGGTGACGGTCGAGGACGACGGCATCGGCATGGACCCGGAGCTGCTGCGCGCCGTCCTGTGCGGGGAGCACCCGGCGGGCTCCGGCATCGGCCTGTCCAACGTGGACGAGCGACTGCGCCAGGTGTACGGGGCGGAGCACGGGCTCGTCATCGAGACCGGGGCCGGCGCGGGGATGAAGGTGACGGTACGCGTCCCCAAGTACCGTCCGGGGGTGCATCCTTCGGCCCCGTAGCGGGCGTCAGCGCAGGTGCAGCGACAGATGCGCGAGCGGGAGGCCCAGCTTCCAGGCGGGGAGCCAGATCTGCTCGGCCTCGTCGACCGGGCCCTCGGGGTCGGTCCGGCCGTCGAGGTCGGCGGCGCGGATCCAGGTGTCCCGCAGCCGGCTCCACGCGGTCCGGGCGAGCGCCAGGTCGGGCCCGTCGCCGCCCGCCGCCTGCCGCGCGGCGAGCCGCTCCTCGACCCAGGGCGGCCAGGGCCGGTCGTACGCGGTGTGCCGCAGCCACTCGTCGACCCGGCAGGAGACCCACGCGCCGGCCGGCCCGCCCGGTTCCTCGGCGAGGTGGACCGTGAGGGCGAGGGCCTGGAGGCCGGCCCGGTACTCCAGTGAGCCGGGCGCCACGAGCGCGGCGGCCCGCAGCACCTCGTCGGCCAGGTACTCGGCACACAGCCAGGCCATCGGGACGGCGAGGCCGCCGCCGCTCGTGCCGCCGGTGCCGTTCGTGCTCTCGGGCAGCAACGCTCCCACCTTCTCCCGGATGTGAGGGCCCCGGACGTCAGGGGCCCGGGGGAGAGCCTCCTCCGTGAAGGGCGCCCGCGGGTCCCGCTTTGCTCAACTCGCCCGTGTGGTTTCGGATACGTTTCCCGGCCGGATCGGTACGGGTGGGTTTACTGGTGCCGGCCGGGTCACGGGTGGCGGGAGGGGCGGGGAATCCGGGTCCGCTCAGCCCAGGAGCGCGTAGACGGCGGTCGCGTGGGCGGCGGTCTCCTCCGTGCCCTCGGCGGTCATGGTGATGTCGGCGAAGGCCATCCGCTTGCCCGTCTTGGTGAGCCGGGCCCGTACGAGGACGTCCGCGCCGACCACCGCGCGCTGGAAGCTGATCGACTGCTGGACGGTGGTCATCGGCACGAAGCCGCCCCGGGCCGCGGTGACCGCGATCACGGTCGCGGTGTCGGCGGCGGCCATCAGGGCCTGGCCGGAGAGGCCGCCGCCCTCCCGGGCCAGCCGGTCCGACCAGGGCAGCCGGAGCACGGCCTCGTGGCCGTCGACTGATTCGACGGTGAGTCCCAGATCGAGCACCCAGGGGGCGAAGTTGTCGGCGAGGACCTTTTCGGCGGCGGCGAGTGTCAGCGTCACGGCGTCATTGTGGGGCCACGGCGCGAGCCCGGGCAACGGCCCCCGGGCCCGGGCTGAGGCCGCGGCCCCGGCGCGGGCCCCGACGACGGCCTCGGGCGACGGCCCCGGCCTCGGGCGACGGCCCCGGCCTCGGGCTCAGGCCGCCGCCGCGCGGTGCGGTCGGTAGCCGGGCAGGGAGCGGCCGAGCTGCCGCAGGGCGTAGTGCGAGCGGGACTTGACGGTCCCGGCGGGGATGCCGAGGTCGACGGCGGCCTCGTTGACGGTGAGGCCGTGGAAGTAGAGCCGGACGAGCACCGCGCGGTGCTCGGGGCTCAGCTCCCGCACGGCCGCCCGTACATCGAGCGCGGCCTCGGCAGAGGCCGTGGCGTCGGCGGGGTCGGGCGTCGCCGCGAGGACGCCGTCGCCGATCTCGGCGGGACGGGCGAGGCGTGAGCGGCGGGCGTCGATGGCGAGGCGCCGGGCCACAGTGAAGAGCCAGGGGCGCATCGAGGTGTAGGGGCCGTCGAAGGCCTCGGGGTGGAGCCAGGCCCGTACCAGGGTCTCCTGGACGAGGTCCTCGGCCCGCTGCCGGTCCCCGTAGGTCAGCCCGAGCAGGAAGGCGAGCAGGGCGGGACCGTGGTCCCGCTGCAGCTCCGCCAGGGTCCGCTCGTCGGTCCTCGCTCTCGCCGCCGTCGTCGTCATGTTCCGCCCGCCTCTCCCGCACCTCGTCGTCCGGGCCGTATACGAGCGCATCCGGACGGCGAGGGACAGGGAACGGACAACGGTCTGCGACGAACGGTCGCACGGAGCGGCGAATGGTACGGCGAACGGTCAGGCGGAGTCGGTGCGTCCGTTTCAGCGGGGTTCGTCACCCGGTGCGGCCTTGACCCTTGACTGCGGCTTTCCGAGGACATCAATTCATCAGAACAGATGTTCATCACATGATTCGGGCGGAGTGCCGCACATGACCTCACGCACCAGACCCGCGGGGGTGGCGGCGCTCGCCGCGCTCCTGCTCACGGCGGCGACCGGCTGCACCGGCGGGAGTGGCGGGAGCGGCGGGAGCGGCCCGGCCGCCGGCGGCCCCACCCCGGGGGCCGCGACCGGGCGGACCGGGGCCGCGCGCCCGAGCGTGCCGTCCGCCGCCCCCGGCGGGGCCTCCGCACCCGCCGGCTTCACCCTCGTCGCCTCCGGCGACGTCCTCCCGCACGACTCGATCATCCGGCGCGCAGCCGAGGACGCGGACGACGGCGGCTACGACTTCGGGCCCATGCTCTCCGGCGTGAAGCCCGTCGTCTCCGGCGCCGACCTGGCCGTCTGCCACATGGAGACCGTGTACGGCGAGAAGGGCGGGCCCTACACCGGCTACCCCGCCTTCAAGTCGCCCCCCGAGATCGCCGCCGCGCTCAAGGCCACCGGCTACGACTCCTGCTCCACCGCCTCCAACCACACCCTCGACGACGGCGCGGCCGGCCTGCGCCGCACCCTCGACGCGCTCGACCGGGCCGGCGTCCGGCACGCCGGCTCCGCCCGTACGGCCGGGGAGGCGGCCCGGCCCACCCTGCTCAAGGCCGGCGGCGCCACGGTCGCCCAGCTCGCCTACACCTACGACACCAACGGCTATCCGCTGCCCGAGGGGCAGCCCTGGGCCGTGAAGCTGCTCGACGAGAAGCAGGTGATCGCCGACGCGCGCGCCGCCCGCGCGGCCGGGGCCGACGTGGTGGTGGTCAGCGTCCACTGGGGCACCGAGTGGCAGACCGAACCCGACGAGCGGCAGCTCTCCCTGGGTCGTGCGCTGACCGCCTCGCAGAGCGGCGGCCGCCCGGACATCGATCTGATCATCGGTACGCACGCACACGTCCCCCAGCCCTACGAGAAGGTCAACGGGACCTGGATCATCTACGGGATGGGCGACCAGATCGCCGGGGACATGATCAACTACGAGGGCGCCTACGACCCGCGCGGCAACCAGAGCAGCATCGGCCGCTTCACCTTCGCCCCGCCCAGGACACCCGGCGGGCGCTGGGAGGTCACCAGGGCGGAGTTCCTCCCGCAGTGGTTCGACACCGCGCGCGGCCGCGTGGTGAACCTCGGTGCGGGGGAGGGCGGGGACGCGCACCAGGAGGAGATCCGCGACTCGGTCCGGCAGGTGGTCCTCGGCCGGGGAGCCGCCAAGGACGGCCTGGTGATGGGGAGGTGAGGAGGGAGGGTCAGGTCACGGGACGACGGTGACCGGCCAGCGGCCCGCCTTCACCAGGCGGACGGCGACCGAGCCGACGAAACGGTGGCCCGCCGACTCCGAGGCGCCCACCACCACGGCGTCCGCCGTCAGCTCCTCGGCCGCCTGGACCAGGCCCGTGTACGCGTCGCCCCGGTAGGTGTGGAACCGCCACCGGATCCGCCACAGGTCCTTGACCCTCTCCGCGGACGTCCGGATCTCTTCGACGAGCTCGTCGGCGATCTCCTCGGTCGTCCCGGTCACGGGCGCGCCCAGCGCGACGCCCGCCGGGATCACCGGCTGCACGTACACGAGCGCGAGCAGGGCGTTCTGGCGCCGGGCGAGCCCGGCCGCGTAGGCCGTGGCGCGCAGGGAGGAGGCCGAGCCGTCGATCCCCGCCATGATCACTTTCGGGCCGTCGGTGCCGCGTTCGAACCGGTCGGGCTGTTGTTCGCTCACCCTCCGAGGCTATCGGCTCATCGGGTGTTTTCGGACAGGTGGCCGGTGTCGCTGAGCTGCCCGGGCCCTCGCCCGTAGGGACCATTGGTCATGAAAAAGGATCAGATGCTCAGCGGGCGCCGTGCGGTCCTCCGCCTCGCCGCCGCCCTCGGGGCCACCGCCACCGTCGGAGCCCTCGCGGCGGACCGGCTCGCCACGCCCGACACGGCCACCGGCGCCGCCGCCCCGCCCCGGGGCCCGTCCGGCGCGGGACGCGCGGGCCCGGCCGCCGGGCCGCAGGCACACGCCGCCCGGCTGAGCCCCTCCGCGTACCGGCTCCAGCCCATGACCGAGTACGCGCCCCCGGCCTTCAAGCGCGCGCTGCCGCCGGTGCGCCGGCGGCCCTTCCTCAGCATGTCCGGGGTCGGCCGCTCGATGGTGCTGACCTTCGACGACGGACCAGACCCCCGGTACACCCCCGGCATCCTGGAGACCCTGCGCCACTACGACTGCCGGGCGATGTTCTTCGTCTGCGGCGAGATGGCCGTGGACAACCAGGACCTGCTGCGGGAGATGCAGGAGGACGGCCACATCGTCGGCAACCACTCCTGGTCCCATCCGCTCATCCCCAAGCTGCGGCCCTCCCGGATCCGCCAGGAGCTCGGATCCACCAGCGAGGTCATCGAGAAGGCCCTCGGTGCGCCCCCGCTCTGGTACCGCGCGCCCTACGGCGCCTGGAACCGGCTGTCGTTCGAGATCGGCGCCGAACTCGGCATGGAGCCGCTCGCCTGGACCGTCGACACCCTGGACTGGACGGAGCCCGGCACCGGCAGCATCGTCCGCCGCGTCCTCGACGGCGCCGCGCCCGGCGTCGTCGTCCTCTCCCACGACGCCGGCGGCAACCGCTCCCAGAGCGTCGCCGCGCTCCGCCGCTATCTGCCCGAACTCCTCGACTCCGGCTACCAGATCACCGTCCCCCGGCGCTGACCGCCCGTCACGGCCGAAGGGCCCCGGCACACGAGGTGCCGGGGCCCTTCCGTCCTGACGGAACGTCAGCGCGAGCCCACCATGCGCGCGTAGACGACGACGTTCCCGTCGTAGCCGTGCGCCCGCGTGTAGCCGCCGCCACAGGTGATCACCCGCAGTTCCGGCTCGCCGTTGTCGGCGTAGACCTGCACGCCGGGGAAGTCGTCCTTGGCGTACACCTCGACCCCGTAGATCTCGAAGACCGCGACCCGGCCGTCGTACCGCTCGACCTCGATGTGCTGGCCCTTCTGGAGGGAGCCCAGGCCGTAGAAGACCGCGGGGCCCTTCGTGTTGTCGACGTGGCCGACGAGGACGGAGGTGCCGCGCTGGCCGGGCGCGATGCCGTTCTGGTACCAGCCGGCGAGGTTGGGGTCCTCCGGCGGCGGGGCGGCCACCCAGCCGTTCTCGTCCAGGCCCACGTCCATGATGGGGGCCGCCACCTGGATCGCCGGGATCTTGACCCGTGACGCCGGGGCGTAGGGCAGCGGCTCCAGGCCGGTGCTCGCGGCCGGCGGGGGGACGACCGGGCGGGCCACCGGCCGGGCCGCCGCGGCGGGTTGCGGCGGTCCGAGGTTGACGTCCACCCCGTTGCGCATCATCGCGAGGCCGGACAGCATGGCGAGGGCCAGGACGCCCCAGGGTTGGCGTCTCCTGCGCTCGAAGACGCGGAAGTCCTTCGGGGGCATGGTTCTCCCTTCTCGGCGTCGTCAGAACGGTAAGGGCGGTCGCACGGGCCGTCGCGCCGGACGGGGCGAACGGGTGGGGGCCGCCGCCGGACGGGTGTCCGGGCGGCGGAGGGGCGGGCCTGCGGCGGCCGCCCGGCGGAAGCGGGCGCGCAGGGCAGGCGGGTGACAACCGGGCTGACCCATCCGAGTAATCGTCAGATAAGCACCCCGGACGGGCTTGACCTGGGGTTCCGTCGGCTCAGGCGACTCCGTCCCCGGCGTGTCGCCTCACCGGGGTGGCCCAGTGCCGACATGCACGGCTCGCACCGGCTTGTGATGGTTCGTCATGGAAGGCGTACTCGTCGAATCTCCCGGAGCACCGCTTTGGGGCGTCTTCCACTGGAGGTTCAACCATGCGTGCTGCACGCACTCTGGCGGTGGCCGCCACCGCGCTCGCTGCGGTCGGGCTCGCGGCCCCCCTCGCCACCGCCACCAACGGGCCGAGCAACGTCACCATCAACCAGTTCCAGCCCGAGCGGGGCGGTGACGGCTCCAACGGCGTCACCGTGTCCCCCTTCGCGGTCCACCAGGGCGGGATCCTCACCATCACCGTCCGGGGCTGCGCCGGTGGCACGGTCACGTCCAACGCCTTCGCCACGGTCACGCTCGGCCCCGCCGTCAACGGCGTGTCCACCGCGACCGCCCGCATCTTCGACAACGCCACGCCCGGTCAGTACAACCTGGCGGTCCAGTGCAACGGCCGTACGCTCACCCAGCCGTTCCGGGTCATCGCCGGACAGGGCGCGGCCGGCGGTCTGGGCGGTTCGATGGCTCCCAGCTCCGCGGAGATGGCCGTCGGCGGCGGCCTCGTCGCCGCGGCCGCCCTCGGCGGCGGGCTCTTCGTCGTCCGCCGCCGGCGTGTGACCGGCGCAGGGGTCTGACCGGCCGAACCTCCCGGTCGGCCCGCTGTGCCCGCCGCCCCCGAGTCCCTTCAGGGACCCGGGGGCGACGGGCGTCCGCGGACGCCGTACACCGCTCCGGTCCGGGCCACCGGCACCGCCCGGTCCGCCCGCTCAGTGACGCCGGCGGGCGCCGGAGCGGCGCCGGACCACGTAGACGATGCCCGAGGCCGCGGCCAGGGCCAGCGCCCCGCCCGCCGCCAGTTCGGTGGAGCTGGGGCCCATCGAGCCGCCGAGACCGCCCCGCACCCCGCGCGGGGGAGCGAGGACCGTGGCGCTGATGGTGGGAGTGGCGGTCGACGTACCGCTGATCGACAGGGCGACGGTGTCCTGCACGCCGCCCGTGCAGTTGAACAGCACCGTGTACACGGCGCCGCGCTTGGCGTCCGTGTCCACGGTGACGGTCACCGACGCACCCGGCGCGATGGTCGCGGTGTCGAAGATGCCGGCGGAGGCCGTCGCCGTACTGGCGCAGCCCGGGGCGCTCAGCGTCAGCCGGCCCCCCGGGGCGACGACCGAGGGCGACACGACGAAATCGCCCGGTGCCTTGGCCCTGGCCACCCGCGAACCGGTCGCGGGAGCACCGTCCGCCGCGAGGGCGGCGGGGGTGGCCAGAGCCAGGGCGGCCGCCCCCAACAGGGCAGTGGACGCGGCACGTATCGCGCGCATGGTGAATCCTCCGGGTCCCGAGGGGCAGCCGCGGAAGGGGGTTCCCGCGAAGGACCGTGCCCCTCGATGCCCGAAACGCTAGGAGCGCATTACCACAGCCGCGATCCCAGACGTGCGAATGGGGCACCGTTGTCCCCCGGGCGGCCCATTCGTACGTATCGGCTCACTGGGTGACCTGCGGGAACAGATCGAGGAACGGCGCGGCGGTGGCCGAGATGCCCCGGCCGAAGGGTGCGTCGAAGTCCCAGATGAGGAAGAGCAGGAAGGCGATCAGGACGCTGAAGAGCCCGGCGAGCAGCAGCTCCCGGCCGGTCCTGCGGATCTGCAGCGTGAAGATCAGACCGACCGTCACCAGGGCCCCGATGATCAGGCCGAACCAGACGACGCCCGGCATCGTCTCCCCGGCGCTCTGCCCGCGTGCGCCCCGGGCGTCGTCGGCGGCGCCCACCTGGTCCACCAGCGGCTGGTACGCCTGCCCCTCGAAGTCGTTGGCGGGCTGGTAGTCGGTGACGCTGCGCCGGACCTTCTCCAGGAGCGCGGTGCCCTCGTCGCTGAGCTCGCCCGTCTCGGACATGTGCGTCCACTCGTCGTGGACCACGTACGACACGTACGCGTCGACGTCGGCGCGGATCCTGTCGCGGACCGCCGGCGGGTACACCTCGGCGCGCGCCGAGATCTCGTGCATGGCCTGGGCTTCCTGCCGCACGGTCTCCTGGGCGGCCCCCCGGGCCTCCCAGACGCCGGCGATGGCGAGACCGAGCACGATCGCGTAGATCACGCCGATCATCATCGTCATGTACTCGATGACGTCCGGGGTCTCGCTGGGGTCGTCGTCCTCGGGGAGCCGGCGGTTGTTGATGACGACGATGGTGAGCACGACGGCGCAGGCGGCGGCCATCGCGAGGGAGAGAACAAGCCATTCGGACACGGATTCTCCGGCGGGATTCAGAGGGTCGACGGGTGAGTCGACGGGTGAGGGGGACGGCGGGTCATTTGGACCGGGGGCGCAGGATCGCGGTCGCGAGCACGGCGGGGGCGGTGATCATCAGCGTCGCGGTGACGACGGAGGTGCCCCCCTTCTGCTTGGTGTGCGTCACGGGGCGGTAGTGGGGCAGCGCCACGGGGGACGGCGGCCGGGGCCGCACGGTGGGCGGCGGGGTCGGCGACGGCGCGGGTGGCGCGGGCGCCGGTTCGGGCGGCCTCGTGGTCGAAGGCGCGGGGGACGGCGGCGCGGGGCGCGGCGGAACCGGCTCGGGCGGCGGGGGCGACTCGGGCTTGGGCGTCGGCTTCGGCCTCGGCGGCGGAGTCGGCTCGGGAGTCGGCTTCGGGGAGGGAGCCGGGGGCTCGGGCGTGGGAGACGGCGGAGGCGTCGGCTTCGGGGTGGGCGTCGGGCACGGCGGGGACGGCTCGGGGTGGCAGGGATGGGGGTGGTCGTGATGGTCGTGACCCTTGCCCTTGCCGTTGCCGTGGTGCTCGTGACCCTTGCCCTTCCCGTGGCCCTTCCCGCCACCGTTCCCCTGGCCGTCGCCGTTCCGGTCGTCGTCGTGGTGGCCGCCGCCGGCGACGGCCACCACGATCTGGGAACCGCCCGAGTCGGTCGAGGCGTAGGCGCAGGCGTCGGCGGCGACGGGCACCGGTGTGGCGATCAGCCACACGAGCCCGAGGGCCGCAAGCAGCCGCGCGAGGAGTGATGCGTACGGAGACACGCCGTCGAGCTTGATCACAGAGCCGGCGCGCCGGGGCGGAAACGGCCGGGATTCGTCAGATGGAGGGGATCTCCGGATGTGCGGGTTTGACGTTTCGCCGGGTGTCGGAGGTGGATTCGGCGCAATGCCCGGTATTGGCGGGCGGGTTGATTCCGGACGGGTGGCCGACAGGGCCCGTTCAGGCCTTCCGGCACAGAACTGTCCGGTTGTCGCCCTGTCGGCCGGGGTGGCCGACAGGGCATCCTGCACCGGCGACCGGGCCCGGACGCGGCAACAGCCGAGGTACGGACGGGACCTGGGGCACCGTCGGGCGCGACCGGCACGTCCCCGGAAGCCGACGCACGATCATATGCACGTGAATTTGCACAGCCTGAAGGCGTGAAGTCTGCGTTCCAGGAGCACGTGCCAAAGGCGTGTGACCAAGAACGGACCGCTAATTTCCGTTTCTACTCGCTCTCTCGGCGGGTGATCAGTAGCCTCACCTCGAACACCGGCCGCGAACACATGGCCGCATCCCCCATGGCGACTTGTTGGAGACATCGATGGAGCGTCCCGCCTGGGCTCCGCCCGGTATCGACATTTCGGTACCGAGCGTGTCCCGTATGTACGACTTCTATCTGGGCGGCTCGCACAATTTCGAAGTGGACCGGGAAGCGGCCCGCAAGGCCATGGAGTTCATGCCTGGCCTGCCCAAGATCATGCAGGCGAACCGCGCCTTCATGCGGCGCGCCGTCCGCCACGCCGTTGACAACGACGTCACCCAGTTCCTCGACATCGGCTCCGGCATACCCACCTTCGGCAACGTGCACGAGGTCGCCCGCGCCGCCGACCCCGCCGCCCGGGTCGTCTACGTCGACCACGACCCCGTCGCCGTGGCCCACAGCCGCGCCGTCCTTGAGGGAGACGACAGCGCGGCCGTCGTCCCCGCCGACCTGCGCAAGCCGGCCGACATCCTCCACAGCCCCGAGGTGACCCGGCTCCTCGACCTGGACCGGCCGGTGGCCCTGCTGCTCGTCGCCGTCCTGCACTTCCTGGAGGACCAGGACCGGCCGTACGAGGCCGTCGCCGAGCTGATCGACGCCCTCGCGCCCGGCAGCCTCGTCGTCCTCACCCACGCCTCGTACGAGGGCATCCCGCTCCCCGAGGAACAGGCCGGCGGCACCGTCGGCGTCTACCGCAACATCCGCAACCCGCTGGTGATGCGGTCGAGCGCCGAGATCACCCGCTTCTTCGACGGCACCGAACTGGTCGAGCCCGGACTCGTCCCGATGCCGCTCTGGCGGCCGGACAGCCCGGCCGAGGAGGAGGATCCGTACGCCTTCTCCGGGTTCGCAGGGGTGGGGCGCAAGGCGTGAAGGTCCCGTCGCAGCCGTCCGGCGCCGTCGCCGAAGCCGACGGCCCGGAGGACAGACTCAGGCGGTTCGTCACCATCTGGAGCCGGGCGATCTTCCCCGTCACCGCCACCTCGCTGACCCGCGCCGAGTTCGAGGGGCATCTGCTGCCGCTGGCCCGCACCCTGTGCGACGCCCTGCACGCCCGGCCCTTCGACACGGCACCGGCCCAGCGCACCGGCGCGGCCCTCGTCGGCGCCCACTGCACCGACCCGGACGCGCTCGGCCGCAGCCTCGGCGTCGTCGACTCGTACCTGGTGCTCTACTGCGGTGCGGAGTCGGACCTCGCCGCCGAGGAACTGCGCGCCCGCTGCGCCCGGCTCCAGCACGCCATGGCCACCGGCTACGCGCAGGCCCTGCGCGAGCGGACCCTCGCGGAGCAGGAGGCCATCGCCCGCTCCGCGCTCGCCGCCCGCAGCGCCGCCGAGATCGCCCTGCACGCCACCGAGAGCCGCTTCCGCGCGGTCTTCGACGGGGCGGCGATCGGCATCGGCATCGCCGACCTCGACGGCAACGTCCTGGAGGTCAACGAGACCCTCACCCGCATGTTCGGCGGCATGGAGGGCCCGCTCCGCAGCCGCAAGGTCAGCGAGTGGGTGCACCCGGAGGACGGGCCGCACGTCTGGAAGCTGTACGAGGAGCTGGTCCGCGGCGAGCGCGAGCACTACCGCGTCGAGAAGCCGTACTACCGGGGTGACGGAACGGTTCTCTGGACCAACCTCACCGTCTCGCTCCTCCGCGACGCCGACGGCCGCCCCCAGTACCAGCTGGCCCTCATGGAGGACACCACCGAACGGCGCCTGCTCCATCTGCGCCTGCGGTACGAGGCCACCCACGACGCGCTCACCGGACTGCCCAACCGGACCCTGTTCTTCGAACGCCTGGAGAAGGCGCTCGCCCCCGGCGACAACGCCCGCTTCGGCCTCTGCTACCTCGACCTCGACGGCTTCAAGGTCATCAACGACAGCCTCGGCCACTCCACCGGCGACCGGCTCCTCGTCGAGGTCGCCGACCGGCTGCAGAGCTGCGTCACCGGGGCCGGCGAGATGGTCGCCCGCCTCGGCGGCGACGAGTTCGTCGCCCTCACCACCGGCGCCGGCGGCCAGCGGGACGTCACCGACCTCGCCGACCGCATCCTCGCCGCCCTCGCCACCCCCCTGCGCATCGACGGCCGCGAACTCACCGTGCGCGGCAGCCTCGGCATCGTCGAGGGCCCGGCGGGGGAACGCACCCCGGCCGAGGTGCTCCGCAGCGCCGACATCACCATGTACCGGGCCAAGTCGGCGGGCGGCAACCGCTTCGAACTCGCCGACCCGGAGGCCGACGCCCGCGCCATCACCCGGCACGGGCTCACCACGGCCCTGCCGACCGCACTGGAGCGCGGCGAGTTCTTCATCGAGTACCAGCCGCTCGTCCACCTCGACGACGGCAGCGTGCACGGCGCGGAGGCCCTCGTCCGCTGGTGCCACCCGCAGCACGGCGTCCTCGGCCCCGACCGCTTCATCCCCCTCGCCGAGGACACCGGCCTCATCGTGCCGCTCGGCCGCTGGGTCCTCCAGGAGGCCGTCCGCCAGGCCCGGTTCTGGCAGACCCGGCACTCCGACGGCGGCCCGCTCCGGATCAACGTCAACCTCTCCCCGACGCAGCTCCACCACCCGCGCCTGGTCGCCGACACGGTCGACGTCCTGGAACGCTCAGGCCTCGAACCGGGCGCACTGTGCCTGGAGGTCACCGAGTCGGCCCTCATCGGCGCCGACGAGGACCTGCTGAAGCCGCTGCGACAGCTCGCCGAGATGGGCGTCGACATCGCCCTCGACGACTTCGGCACCGGCTACTCGAACCTGGCGAACCTGCGGCGGCTGCCGGTGAGCGTCCTCAAGCTCGACCGGTCCTTCACCCGCGGGATGCAGCAGCACCCCGTGGACCCGGTCGACCTCAAGATCGTCGAGGGGATCGTCTCGCTGGCGCACAGCCTGGAACTCGCGGTCACGGTCGAGGGCGTGGAGACGGGGGCGCAGGCACGGCAACTCCGCGACCTCGGCTGCGACACGGCCCAGGGCTGGTACTACGCCCGCCCGGGGGCGCCGGACCGGATCCATTCGCTGCTCCTGGCGGACGCGGTCTGACGCCAGGGGGCCGCGCCCCTGCCCGTGTGGGCCCGCGCCCCGCGCCCGTGTGGGCAATCGTCCCGCAGGGCGGGACGGGTGGGCACACGGGACGGCGCCCTTAGCGGCGCCTCCGCGTTCCGCGCCCTGACCCGCACCACGTTGTGCGCCGCACATGCGGGTCCAGGCGCGGAACCTCTGGCGCCGGCAGGGCGCGGGCCCGTTGTGCCCACCCGTTCCGCCCCGGCGGAACGATTGCCCACAACGGGGCGGGGCGCCGCCCGTAGCCGGTTCAGGTGCGGCGTAGCAGCAGGTTCTGGAGTTCGCGGGCCGCTCGCGGTGGGGCCACGTCGCTGCGGTGGGCGAGGGCGATCGTGCGGCGCAGGCCCGGGCGGGCGAGCGCCGTCACCCGCAGGTCCCGCCCCGCCCGCGCCGCCACCATCGCCGGCACGACCGCGACCCCGAGACCCGCCCGTACGAAACCGAGGACCGCGTCCAGCTCCCCGCCCTCGACGGTGAACGTCGGCTCGAAGCCCTCCGCCCGGCAGGCCGCCACGGTCAGTTCCCGCAGGTCGTAGCCGTGCCGGAACATGACCAGGGGCTGTTCCCGCAGGTCCGCGATCCGCACGGGCCGCCGCGGCGCCGGCTCCGAGGCGGCGGAGACGACCACCAGGTCCTCTCGGAGCAGCTCGACCGTCGTCAGGGCGGGGGAGGGGGAGGGGAGGGGCAGCACCACAAGCGCCAGGTCGAGCGCGCCGCGCGCCAGCTCCCGTACGAGATCGTGCGAGCCGCCCTCCTCGATGAGGAGCTCGATCCCCGGATGCAGGTCGTGGAAGGCCCGCAGCACGTCCGGCAGGAGCCCCGTGCACAGGCTGGGCGTCGCGCCGAGCCGCACCCGGCCCCGCTTGAGCTGCGCCAGCTCCTGTACCTCAAGGCGCGCCGTCTCCGTGTCGGCGAGGATCCGGCGGGCGAGCGGCAGCAGGGCCTCGCCCGCGTCGGTGAGGGTGATGTTCCCCCGGGCCCGGCTGAACAGCTCCGCGCCCAACTCCTGTTCCAGCGCCTTGATCTGCTGGGAGAGCGAGGGCTGCGAGACATGGACGCGCTCGGCGGCCCGGGTGAAGTGCCGGGTCTCGGCCACGGCGACGAAGTAGAGGAGCTGCTGGAACTGCATGACCCCAGCGTAGGGGATACGAATAGGTGCAGCCTATCGAGATCAGCCGGACCATGTCTTGGACCTCTCGGGCCCTCCGGCCCTAGCGTCGAGGACATGGCTCTGGCACCCACGAGGGAGCGGACGGCCTCCCGCCCGACGTCCCCCACACCGACACCGTCCCGTGGCTTCTGGTCGTCGACCATCGGCAAGAAGACGGTCATGGCCGTCAGCGGACTGATCATGCTCGGCTATCTCGTCGCGCACGTCGCAGGCAACCTCAAGGTCTTCTTCGGCCCCGAGGAGTTCAACGCCTACGGCCACTGGCTGCGCGTCATGGGCGCCCCGGTCCTGCACCACCACTGGGCGCTGTGGATCGTCCGGATCGTGCTCCTCGCCGCCGTCGTCGCCCACGCCGTCTCCGCGTACCAGCTCAGCCGGCGCGACCTGAAGGCCCGCCCCACCGCGTACGTCCACCGCCGCAAGCGCGCCTCGTACGCCACCCGCACCATGCGCTGGGGCGGGATCATCCTCGGCCTCTTCATCGTCTGGCACCTCCTCGACCTGACCACCGGCACCGTCCACCCCGGCGGCTTCGAGGAGGGCAAGCCCTACCAGAACGTCATCGACACCTTCTCCACCTGGTACGGCGACGTCGTCTACATCGTCGCCATGCTCGCCCTCGGCCTCCACGTCCGCCACGGCTTCTGGAGCGCCGCCCAGACCCTGGGCGTCGGCAACGCCCGCCGCGAGCGCCTCCTCAAGGCGCTCGCGAACACCCTCGCGCTCGTCCTGACCGCGGGCTTCGTCTCCGTCCCCGTCGCCGTCATGACCGGAGTGGTGAGCTGACATGAGTTACCTCGACTACGTCACCGGCGAGCCCATCGCCGACGCCAAGGCGCCCACCGGGCCCATCGCCGAACGCTGGGACGCCCGCCGCTTCCAGGCCAGGCTGGTCAACCCCGCCAACCGCCGCAAGCACCGGATCATCGTCGTCGGCACCGGCCTGGGGGGGGGGGGGGGGGGGGGGGGGGGGGGTGGGGAGGGGGGGGGGGGGGTGGGGGGGGGGGGGGGGGGGGACGAGGCCCTGTCCAAGCGGCTCGACGCCGACTCCGCCGACG
>NZ_JBVJWR010000002.1:62396-274597 GCF_055602235.1 Streptomyces sp. NPDC037410
GGCCCCGGCCGCCAGAACGGCAACCCCAGCCCCCCCCCCCCCCCCCACCCCCCCCCCCCCCCCCCCTCCCGCCCCCCCCCCCCCCCCCCCCCCCCCCCCCCCGCCACCCTCGCCGAACAGGGCTACCAGGTCGTCCAGTTCTGCTTCCAGGACTCCCCGCGCCGCGCCCACTCCATCGCCGCCCAGGGCGGCATCAACGCCGCCAAGAACTACCGCAACGACGGCGACTCCATCCACCGCCTCTTCTACGACACCGTCAAGGGCGGCGACTTCAGGGCCCGCGAGTCCAACGTCCACCGCCTCGCCCAGATCTCCGTCGAGATCATCGACCAGTGCGTCGCCCAGGGCGTCCCCTTCGCCCGCGAGTACGGCGGACTCCTCGACACCCGCTCCTTCGGTGGCGTCCAGGTCTCCCGCACCTTCTACGCCCGCGGCCAGACGGGCCAGCAGCTCCTCCTCGGCGCCTACCAGGCGCTGTCCCGGCAGATCGCCGCCGGCAACGTCGAGATGCACGCCCGTACGGAGATGCTCGACCTGATCGTCGTCGACGGGCGGGCCCGCGGCATCGTCGCCCGCGACCTGATCACGGGCGAGATCTCCACCCACTACGCGGACGCCGTCGTCCTCGCCAGCGGCGGCTACGGCAACGTCTTCTACCTGTCGACGAACGCCATGAACTCCAACGCCACCGCCGTCTGGCGGGCACACCGGCGCGGGGCGTACTTCGCCAACCCCTGCTTCACCCAGATCCACCCCACCTGCATCCCGCGCACCGGCGACCACCAGTCCAAGCTGACCCTGATGAGCGAGTCGCTGCGCAACGACGGCCGCATCTGGGTGCCCAGGGCGCAGGGCGACACCCGTCCCGCCGCCGACATCCCCGAGGACGAGCGCGACTACTACCTGGAGCGCATCTACCCCTCCTTCGGCAACCTCGTCCCCCGCGACATCGCCTCCCGCGCCGCGAAGAACGTCTGCGACGAGGGCAGGGGAGTCGGCCCCGGCGGACAGGGCGTCTACCTGGACTTCGCCGACGCGATCAAGCGCATGGGGCGGGCCGAGGTCGAGGAGAAGTACGGCAACCTCTTCGACATGTACGAGCGGATCACCGCCGAGAACCCGTACGAGGTCCCCATGCGGATCTACCCCGCCGTCCACTACACGATGGGCGGACTCTGGGTCGACTACGACCTCCAGACCACCGTCCCCGGCCTCTTCGCCATCGGCGAGGCCAACTTCTCCGACCACGGGGCCAACCGGCTCGGCGCCTCCGCCCTCATGCAGGGCCTCGCCGACGGCTACTTCGTCCTGCCGGCCACCATCAACGACTACCTGGGCCGCCACCCGCACGGCGAACCCGTCACCGACGACCATCCCGCCGTACGGGACGTGCTCGCCGAGACCGAGGACCGCCTCCACCTCCTCCTCTCCGTCGACGGCGACCGCACCCCCGACTCCTTCCACCGCGAACTCGGCGAACTCATGTGGGAGTACTGCGGCATGGCCCGCACCGAGGAGGGCCTGACCAAGGCCCTGCGCCGCATCCCCGAGATCCGCGAGGAGTTCTGGTGCCGCATCAAGGTGCCCGGCACGGGCCAGGAGTTCAACCAGTCCCTGGAGAAGGCCAACCGGGTCGTCGACTACCTGGAACTCGCCGAGCTGATGTGCCTCGACGCGCTCCACCGCGCCGAGTCCTGCGGCGGCCACTTCCGCGAGGAGTCCCAGACCCCGGACGGTGAAGCCGCCCGCCGGGACGAGGAGTTCGCGTACGCCGCCGCCTGGGAATTCAGCGGCGCCGCCCCCGTCCTCCACAAGGAGGACCTCGCCTTCGAGTACGTCCACCCCACCCAGCGGAGCTACGCATGAGGCTCAACCTGCGCGTCTGGCGCCAGAAGAACGGCGGCACCGAGGGCGCCATGGCCACCTACGCGGTCGACGGCATCTCGCCCGACATGTCCTTCCTCGAAATGCTCGACACCCTCAACGAGGACCTCATCCTGCGCGGCGAGGACCCCGTGGCCTTCGACCACGACTGCCGCGAGGGCATCTGCGGCGCGTGCAGCCTCGTCATCAACGGCGACGCGCACGGGCCGGAACGCACCACGACCTGCCAGCTCCACATGCGGTCCTTCCGCGACGGCGACACCATCGACGTCGAACCCTGGCGGGCGTCCGCCTTCCCCGTCGTCAAGGACCTCGTCGTCGACCGCTCCGCCTTCGACCGCGTCATCCAGGCCGGCGGCTACATCACGGCCACGACGGGCTCGGCCCCCGAGGCCCACGCCACACCCGTCCCGAAGGCCGACGCGGACTCCGCCTTCGAGCACGCCGAGTGCATCGGCTGCGGCGCGTGCGTGGCGGCCTGCCCGAACGGCTCGGCGATGCTCTTCACCTCCGCCAAGATCAACCATCTGAACGTCCTGCCCCAGGGCTCCCCGGAACGCGAGACCCGCGTCCTCGACATGGTGGCCCAGATGGACGCGGAGGGCTTCGGCGGCTGCACCCTGACGGGCGAATGCGCCACGGCCTGCCCGAAGGGCATCCCGCTGCCGTCGATCGCGGCGATGAACCGGGAGTGGCTGCGGGCACGGAGGAAGGCCCCCCGGGGCTGAGGCCGGATCAGGCCGGATCAGGACCGGATCAGGACAGTCTGTCGGCGTGGGCTCCGCCACACCGAGCACCCCGGAACCGAAGATCGTTCACGAAACGATCACTCCCTCCGTAAGATCTTCACTCCGGGGTGCTCCCGCGCCTCGCGACAGCAAGATCAACTCCGTTCAAAAGTGTACTTACCGTGGCATGTTGTCCATTTCGCAGCCAACCGGTCGTACGCGATTTCCGCCTCGCCGACACCCCCCGGTACTGATGTGGCCACCGGGGGGTACATGACCAGACCCCCCGGTCGCACAGACCATTTGGGGGTTCTCATGTCCAGCATCACCCGTCGCCGGGCCCTCGGCGTCGCGGCCGGCACGGCAGGCGCCGTCGCGGGCCTCGCCCTGGCCGGCACCGCCGCCGCCGCGCCCCGGGCCGCCGTGCCCGTGGCCGACCCGGCTCCCGCCTCGTTCGACGAGGTCTACCAGGGCCGCCGTATCCAGGGCGGCCCCTCGCACGGCAGCGGCCATCACGGGGGCCACCACGGAGGCGGATACTCCGTGACGATCGACGGTCAGGAACTGCACGTCATGCGGAACGCGGACGGCACCTGGATCAGCGTGATCAACCACTACGAGCCCGTCGCCACGCCCAAGGCGCTGGCCCGCGCGGCCGTCCGGGAACTCCAGGGCGCCCCGCTCGTACCCCTCACCCTCGTCTGATCCGATCCAGGAGCCGCACCACCATGACCGTACGCAAGAACCAGGCCACCCTCACCGCCGACGAGAAGCGACGCTTCGTCAACGCGCTCCTGGAGCTCAAGCGCTCCGGGCGGTACGACACCTTCGTCACCACGCACAACGCCTTCATCATGAGTGACACCGACAGCGGCGACCGCGTCGGCCACCGTTCGCCCTCGTTCCTGCCCTGGCACCGGCGCTTCCTCATACAGTTCGAGGAGGCACTGCAGTCCGTCGACCCGGGCGTCACCCTCCCGTACTGGGACTGGACGACCGACCGCACCGCCCGCTCCTCGCTCTGGGCGCCCGACTTCCTCGGCGGCACCGGGCGGGTCCGCGACGGCCAGGTCACGGACGGGCCGTTCGCCCGCACCGGGAACCGCTGGACGATCAACGTCCGCGTCGACGGCCGCGACTACCTCCGGCGCGACCTGGGCGCCGGCGGCCGTCAGCTTCCCACCCGCGCCGAAGTGGACTCCGTCCTCGCCATGGAGACCTATGACACGGCCCCCTGGAACAGCTCTTCGGACGGATTCCGCAACCATCTGGAGGGATGGCGCGGAGTGAACCTCCACAACCGCGTCCACGTCTGGGTGGGCGGGCAGATGGGCACCGGAGTCTCCCCCAACGACCCCGTGTTCTGGCTGCACCACGCGTTCATCGACAAGCTGTGGGCCGACTGGCAGGCCCGCCACCCCCGGTCGACGTACCTGCCGGCCGCCGGCACCGCGAACGTCGTCGACATCGGCGACACCATGCGCCCGTGGAACGACGTGACCCCCGCGGACATGCTCGACCACACCCGCCACTACACGTTCGACACGGCGGCCTGACCCCGAGGCCAGGGGTTCAGCGGCGTCCGTCGAACCCCATGGCCCGGGCCAGATACGGCGCGGTGCGGCTGTCCGCCGTCCGCGCCACCCGGTCCGGGGGACCCGCCACCACCACGCGGCCGCCCTGGTCGCCGCCGCCGGGGCCGAGGTCGAGGACCCAGTCGGCGGTGGCGACGACGTCCATGTCGTGCTCGACGACGATCACCGAGTGCCCGGCGTCCACGAGGCCGTGGAGCTGGCGCATCAGGACCTCGACGTCCGCCGGGTGCAGACCGGTCGTCGGCTCGTCGAGCACGTACGTGGTGGGGGAGCGGTGCGGCCGCTGGAGCTCGGAGGCGAGCTTGATGCGCTGCGCCTCGCCGCCCGAGAGCTCGGTGGCCGGCTGCCCGAGCCGCAGATAGCCGAGGCCCACGTCGAGGAGGGTGCGCAGGCTCCGCGCGGCGGCGGGGGTGCCCTCGAAGAAGGCGGCGGCCGACTCGACGGTCAGGTCGAGGACCTCGGCGATGGTGCGGCCGCGCAGCCGCACCTGGAGGGTCTCGGGGTTGTAGCGGGCGCCGTGGCAGTCGGGGCAGGGGGCGTACGTACTGGGCAGGAAGAGGAGTTCGACGGAGACGAAGCCCTCGCCCTGGCAGGTCTCGCAGCGGCCGCCGGGCACGTTGAAGGAGAAGCGGCCCGCCTTGTACCCGCGGGCCCTGGCCTCCTCGGTCTCCGTGAACAGCTTGCGCACGACGTCGAACAGGCCGGTGTACGTGGCGAGGTTCGAGCGCGGCGTGCGGCCGATCGGACGCTGGTCCACCGTCACGAGCCGTCCCACGCCCGCCACTTCCTCGGTGAGCGCGTCCACGAGGGTGGACTTCCCGGAGCCCGAGACGCCGGTGACGGCGGTGAGGACGCCGACCGGGAAGGCCGCGTCCACCGCCCGCAGGTTGTGCCGGGTGACCGGCCCCGGCCGCAGCCAGCCCGCCGGCTCCCGTACCGTCCGGGCGGGGGCGGGTTCCCGGTCGAAGAGGAACCGCCGGGTCGCGGAGGCCTCGACACCGGACAGCTGCTCCGGCGGGCCGCTGTGCAGGACCCGACCGCCGTGCACGCCGGCGCGCGGACCGACGTCCACGAGCCAGTCGGCGTGCCGGACGACGTCGAGGTGGTGCTCGACGACGAAGACCGAGTTCCCGGCCGCCTTGAGCCGGTCGAGGACCACGAGCAGCGCCTCGGTGTCGGCCGGGTGCAGCCCGGCGGAGGGCTCGTCGAGGACGTACACCACGCCGAAGAGGCCGGAGCGCAGCTGGGTGGCGAGCCGCAGCCGCTGGAGCTCGCCGTTGGACAGGGTGGGGGTCGCGCGGTCCAGGCTCAGGTAGCCGAGGCCGAGTTCGGTGACCGTGCCGATGCGGGCGACGAGGTCCCCGGTGAGGACGCGCGCCGTCTCCGAGGCGTCCGTCGCCGTCGCCGCGGCCGTCGAGAGGAGACCGGACAGGGCGGTGAGCGGCAGCGCGGCGAGCTCGGCGACGTTCCGCCCGGCGAAGGTGACGGCGAGCGCCTCGGGCCGCAGCCGGCCGCCGCCGCACGCCGGGCAGGGCGCGCTGGTGAGGAAACGCTCCGCCTTCGCGCGCAGGGTCGGGCTCTTCGAGTCGGAGAAGGTACGCAGGACGTAGCGGCGGGCGCTCATGTACGTGCCCTGGTAGGGGCGTTGGATGCGATCCGCCTCCCGCACCGGGTGCACGGTGACGACCGGCTGCTCGTCCGTGAAGAGGATCCACTCCCGGTCCTTCGCGTCGAGCTCCCGCCACGGCCGGTCGACGTCGTGGCCGAGGGTGTCGAGCACGTCCCGCAGGTTCTTGCCCTGCCAGGCACCCGGCCAGGCGGTGATCGCCCCCTGACGGATCGACAGGCCCGGGTCGGGCACGAGGAGTTCCTCGTTCGTGTCGTGGATCAGGCCGAGCCCATGGCACGAAGGGCAGGCGCCCGCCGCCGTGTTGGGGGAGAAGGCGTCGGAGTCGAGCCGCTCCGCGCCCTCCGGGTAGCGGCCGGCCCGGGAGAACAGCATCCGCAGCGAGTTCGAGAGCGTGGTCACCGTACCGACGGACGACCGGGCGTTCGGAGAGGAACGGCGCTGCTCCAGCGAGACCGCCGGCGGCAGCCCGGTGATCTCGCCGACCGCGGGCGCCCCCACCTGGTGGATCAGCCGCCGCGCGTACGGGGCCACCGACTCGAAGTAGCGGCGCTGCGCCTCGGCGTAGATCGTCCCGAAGGCCAGCGAGGACTTGCCGGAGCCGGAGACCCCGGTGAACACGACGAGTGCGTCGCGCGGGATGTCGACGTCGACACCGGCGAGGTTGTGCTCGCGGGCACCTCGGACACGGACGTACGGATCGCGGGGGGCGTCTTGCATGGGCCGACTGTATCCAATGGTCCGCGTTTGCCCTGGTCGCGCCCGGTGCGCGCCCGCTCCAGAGCCCTCAGGCGCCCCGCGGCGTCAGGCCGACGGCCCTGGCCAGGCGGCGGTACGAGTCGCTCAGCGCCATCCGGTCGTACGTGCTCGTGGTGACCAGGACCTCCTGCGCCCCGGTCTCCTTCACCGCCCGCTCCAGGCCCTCGGCCACCTGTTCCTCCGTGCCGTGCAGGTGCCCGTCGAGCCCCGACTCGTAGAAGCCGCGCTGCTTCTCCGTCATCGGGAGACCCTCGATCCGCTCGGGTGCGGCGAGCGGCGGGAAGACGCCGCGCGTGCGCGAGTACGCGAGCGACCAGGCCTCCGGCGTCAGCAGCCGCCGCGCCTCCGCCTCGGTGGCGGCCACCGCGACCGTCCCCGCGACGACCACGTACGGCTCGGCCGCCCACACGGAGGGGCGGAAGGCGGCGCGGTACGTGTCGACGGCCGCGAGCAGCCGGTCGCGGCGCCGCAGGTCGCCGATGACCAGGGGAAGTCCGGCCGCCGCGGCGATCCCGGCGCCCTCCCCGGTCGCGAGGACGAAGGGCGGCACCCGCAGCCCCTCGGCGGGCCGGGCGTGCACCTGCGGGTGGGCCGTCTGCGCGCCGGTGAACCAGCCGAGGAGCTCGTCGAGCTGCTCCGCGAAGCGGTCTGCGTCGTCCTTATCCCGGCCCAGGGCCCGGCGGATGCCGTCCGTGAAGCCCACCGAGCGGCCGATCCCCATGTCGATCCGGCCGGGGAAGAGGGATTCGAGCACACCGAACTGCTCGGCCACGACCAGCGGCCGGTGGTTCGGGAGCATCACCCCTCCCGTACCGACCCGGACGGCGGAGGTCGCGGCGGCGACGGCGGCCGCGAGCACCGTGGGCGCCGATCCGGCCACTCCGGGCACGCCGTGGTGCTCCGACACCCAGAAGCGGTGGTAGCCGAGGGCCTCCACCTCGCGGGCGAGGCGCACGGTGTCGCGCAGCGCCTGGGGGGCGTCCTCGCCCTCCCGGGTGCGGGAGCGGTCGAGGACGGAGAAGCGGATGCCGTCGGGGAAGGTGCTCACAGAGGCTTCAACGCGCGGGACCGACAGGGATTCCCGGGCCGGGGTTCCCGGGGACGGGTTCTCGGGCGGGGGTTCCCGGGGAGGTGCTCTGGGGCGGGGGTTCCCGGGGACGGGTTCTCGGGCGGGGGTTCCCAGGGAGGTGCTCCCGGGCAGGGGTTTCCGGGGAGGTGCTCCGGGGAGGGATTCCCGGACGCGGCGTCCCCGGGGTGAGGTTCCCGGGAGGAATTCCCGGGGTGGGTTCCGAGGGTTCCTCCTACCCTGGGGCCCGTGACATCGGACAACAGGCCCCTGGCCGTCTTCGACCTGGACAACACGCTCGCCGCCACCGCGCACCGCCAGCACTTCCTGGAGCGCAAGCCCAAGGACTGGGAGGGCTTCTTCGCGGCGGCGCCCGACGATCCGCCGCTGGAGGAGGGCGTCGCGCTCTGCCGCGAGGCGGCCGGGGAGTGCGAGGTGGTGTACCTCACCGGGCGGCCCGAGCGCTGCCGCCGGTCGACCCTGGAGTGGCTGGCCGCGTACGGGCTCCCGGAGGGCGACATCCACATGCGGCGCAACCGGGACTTCCGGCCGGCCCGGGTGACCAAGGTGGAGATCCTGCGCCGCCTCGCCGCCGACCGCACGGTGAGGATGCTGGTCGACGACGACGTGGCGGTGTGCGACGCGGCGGAGGCGGCGGGCTTCCGTGTCGTACGGGCCCGCTGGGCGGAGCCCTCCGAGGTCCTGAGGGAGGCTCAGGAGAAGGAGGGCCGCACCTGACGCGTACCGGCGCAGGTCAGGTCTCGTCGTCCAGGCGGAAGCCGACCTTCAGACCGACCTGGTAGTGCTCGATCGCACCGTCGACGAGGTGGCCGCGCACCTGCGTGACCTCGAACCAGTCGAGGCCCCTCAGGGTCTGCGACGCGCGCTGGATGCCGTTGCGGATGGCCTCGTCGAGGCCCTCGGTGGAGGTGCCGACGATCTCGGTGACGCGGTAGGTGTGATTCGACATGGGGGCCGAACTCCTCTCGGTGCGGTCCCTCCACGGTGCCCCAGGGCGCGTCGGCGCGCGACACGACGGGGGCCGTGCGACTCACGGGTAACTACCGTGGGTAACGGAACATGCCGTCCATCCGGGTGCGGAACGGGATCGTCAAGGACTTGACCATCTCGTTGGTCCAGACCAGAATCCAGGCCACATACCCGCGCGAACACCCCGTTCGGTCCCCCCATGCCGGGTCAGCCCCCATGCACGACCCTGTGCTGAACCTGAGCAGAAGGTGACCCACGTGAAGAACCGCCATCTCGCCTGCCCCCTGGCCGCCGCCACCGCGCTCGCCCTCGCGGGCTGCGGGATGCTGCCGGGCGGCGACGGCGGGACGAAGACCGTGAACGTCTGGCTCATGCGGGACAGCGTCAGCGAGGACTTCCTCACGCGCTTCACCGAGGCGTACGAGCAGGAGCACGACGGGGTCGAGCTGAAGGTCACCATCCAGGACTGGACCGGCATCGGGAAGAAGGTCACCGAGGCCATCGAGGGCTCCGGCGGCCCCGACGTCATCGAGGTCGGCAACACCCAGGTCGCCCAGTACGCCGACACCGAGAAGCTCTTCGACCTCACCCTGGAGTCGGTCCGCGACCTCGGCAGCCAGGACTGGCTGCCCGGTCTCGCCGAGCCCGGCAGCATCGCCGGAGCCCAGTACGGCATCCCCTGGTACGCGGCCAACCGCATCGTCATCTACAACAAGGACCTGTTCGACGACGCCGGCATCGACAAGCCGCCGGCCACCCGGGCCGAGTGGCTGGACGACACCGAGAAGCTCGACAAGAACGGCTCCCAGGGCATCTACCTCGCCGGACAGGACTGGTACACCCTCGCCGGCTTCATCTGGGACGAGGGCGGCGAACTCGCCGTCGACAAGGGCGGCCAGTGGACCGGCGCGCTCGACAGCCCGGCCGCCCAGCGCGGCATGGCCTTCTACAAGAAGCTCCAGGCCCTCGGCGCCGGCCCGAAGAACGCCGACGAGCAGACCCCGCCCCAGGCCGACGTGTTCGCCAAGGGCGACGTCGCCCAGCTCATCGCCACGCCCAGCGCCGTCGCCGCCATCCTCAAGGCCAACCCCGACCTCAAGGACAAGCTCGGCTACTTCCCGATACCCGGCAAGAAGGCCGGCCGGCCCTGCGCCGTCTTCACCGGCGGCTCCGACCTCATCATCCCCGAGAACGCGCCCCAGCGCGGCGCGGCCCTCGACGTCGTCAAGGCGCTCGCCGGCGAGAAATGGCAGTCCGAACTCGCCCGCGCCATGGGCTACGTGCCCAACAAGAAGAGCCTCGCCACCGTCGTCGCCGGCGAGGAGGCCACCGCCGTCATGGCGAAGGGCGCCGCACGCGGCCGGGCCACCCCCAACTCCCCGCAGTGGGCGGACGTCGAGGCCGACAACCCCATCAAGCCGTACATGACGGCCGTCCTCCAGGGCGAGGACCCCGTCAAGGCGGCCAAGGAGGCCTCGACCGCCATCACGGACACCCTCGCCGAATAGCATTCAGCGTTCGCACATCCGCGAGCCCCCGGACGGTCATGTCGAATCCAGCCGGTGACGGAAGAAACAAGGAGCCGGGCCACCGCTCACGCGGCCCGGCCCCGCCCCTTCCCCTTCCGTCCGCCGGAGGAGCCCGACATGACCGCACCGACGCACACGCTCGCCGTCCCCCTTCCCGCGCCCGTGTCCGTCCCCGCACAGCCCCAGGCCCGCGACCTGGCGGCGCAGGACGGAACCCCGGCCGAGCAGCCCGCGCCCCGGTACGTCGTCGGCCTCGCCCGGGACCAGGAGGACGTCCGGGCCGCCCAGCGGCTGCGCCACCAGGTCTTCGCCGGCGAGATGGGCGCCCTGCTCGACGGCCCCGAGCCCGGCCTCGACGGCGACGCCTTCGACGCGTACTGCGACCACCTCCTGGTACGCGAGGAGGGCACCGGCGAGGTCGTCGGCACCTACCGGATCCTGCCGCCCGACCGGGCCGCCGCCGCCGGACGCCTCTACTCCGAGACCGAGTTCGACCTCACCCGCCTCGCGCCCGTCCGGCACGACCTGGTGGAGGTCGGCCGCTCCTGCGTCCACCCCGCCCACCGCAACGGCGCCGTGATCGCCCTCATCTGGGCCGGCCTCGCCCGCTACATGAACCGCACCGGCCACAACTGGCTCGCCGGCTGCTGCTCCATCCCGCTCGCCGACGGCGGCACCGTCGCCGCCGCCACCTGGGACACCGTCAAGGCCAAGCACCTCGCTCCCGAGGAGTACTGGGTCACCCCGCACAAGCTGTGGAGCCCCGACGGCATCACCCGCCCCGAGGGCCGCACCGAGCTCCCGCCGCTGCTCCGCGGCTACCTGCGGCTCGGCGCCTGGGTCTGCGGCGCCCCCGCGCACGACCCCGACTTCGGCACCGCCGACCTCTACGTCCTGCTCTCGATGCGCCGCACCAACCCGCGCTACCTCAACCACTTCCTCTCGCTCGTCCCGGCGCGGTGAACGGGTCCACGGCCCTCTCGCCGTGGCTCCCCACGGCGCCCTGCACCCCGGGCCGCTGCACGGCCCACCCCGAGACCGGGCCCGGCCGGCCGGAGGAGCGGGCCGGCACGGTCCTCGCCGTGGCCCGGCTGACCGCCGGGATCGGCACCGTCCTCCTCGGCGTCCTGCTCGCCCCGGCCGCGGGGCTGCTCCCCGCGGCCGGGCGCCTCGCCCTCGTCCGGAGCTGGGTGCGGGCCGTGGTCCGCGCCTTCGGCGTGCACGTACGGTACGAGGGGACGGCCGACGGGCTCACCGGCCCGCTCCTCGTCGTCGCCAACCACGTCTCCTGGCTGGACATCCCGCTCCTCGCGGCCGTGCTGCCCGGCCGGATGGTCGCCAAGACGGAGGTCCGCCACTGGCCCGTCCTGGGCCTGCTCGCCGCGCTCGGCGGCACGCTCTTCATCGACCGCGACCGGCTCAGGGCCCTGCCCGGCACCGTCCGGGCGATGTCCGAGGTGCTCGCCGGCGGCGGCCGGGTGGTCGTCTTCCCCGAGGGATCGACCTGGTGCGGACGGGCCCGAGGGCGCTTCCGCCCGGCCGCGTTCCAGGCGGCGCTCGACAGCGGAAGCGCCGTGCTTCCGGTACGGATCGACTACCGGCCCACCGGGGCCGCCGCGTACGTCGGGGACGATCCGCTGGGCGCGTCCCTGTGGCGGGTCGTCACCGCGCGGCGGATGGTAGCCAATATTCGAATAATGGATCCGATATCCAGTATTCGGTATCCGGACCGCCGCGTTCTGGCGGCCGCGGCTCAGCAGATCGTCGCTCAGCCGACCACTGCTCAGCCGACTCCTGCTCCGTCGGCCGTCGCTCAGCGGACCGTCGCCAGGGACAGCGCGAACCTGCCCTCGCTGTCCGTCCACCAGCGGGACAGTTCCAGATCCGCCGCAGCCAGCTCCTCCCGTACACCCGTCTGACGGAACTTCGCGGACACCTCCGTCCGCATCTCCTCGCCCGCCGCGAACGGCACCACGAGATCCAGCTCAGGGATCTTCACGGTCAGCGCGTGGCGGGCGCGCAGCCGCATCTCGATCCACTCCCGCTCGGCGTCCCAGACCGCCACGTGGTCGAAGGCGGCCGGATCCGCGTCCGCCCCCAGCTCCCGGTCGATCACCGACAGCACGTTCTTGTTGAACGCGGCCGTCACCCCGGCCGCGTCGTCATACGCGGCCACGAGCGTCGCCTCGTCCTTCACCAGATCCGTGCCGAGCAGCAGCGCGTCGCCCGGCGCGAGCATCGCGCGGACCGAACCCAGGAAGGTGCGCCGCTCGGCGGGGAGCAGATTGCCGATGGTGCCGCCGAGGAAGGCCACCAGACGCGGCCCCGGCGTCCCCGGCAGCGCGAGCCCCCGCGTGAAGTCGGCGACGAGCGCGTGCACCCGCAGCTCCGGCCGGTCCGCGAGCAGCGACTCCGCCGCCCCGACCAGCGCGGACTCGGACACGTCCACGGGCACGTACGCGTCCAGACCCGGCAGCAGCGCGTCGATCAGGAACCGCGTCTTCTCGGAGGAACCGGAACCCAGCTCCACCAGGGTCCGGGCCCCGGTCGCGGCGGCGATCTCCGGCGCCCGCGCGACCAGGATCTCCCGCTCGGCGCGCGTGGGGTAGTACTCGGGCAGCCGGGTGATCTCCTCGAACAGTTCGCTGCCCCGGGCGTCGTAGAACCACTTGGGCGGCAGCTCCTTGGGGGAGCGGGTCAGACCGTGCAGGACGTCGGCACGGAGATCGGCGCCGGCGGCGTCCGCGGCGAGGGTGCGGGTCAGCTGGAACGGGCTCACGCGGACGGCTCCTTGAGCGGGGTGAGGGTGACATCCGTGCGGTCGGCGGTGACGAGCGTGTACTCGGGCACCTCCCGCCAGCGCGGATCGTCGTCGTACGGTTCGGAGGCCACGGCCACCCGGCCGGGGCCCGACAGGTACCAGAGGCTGTTCCGCCAGGCGGTCGCGGCGATCCGATCGCCGTCGGTCAGCAGCAGGTTCAGCCGGGAACCGGGGGCCGCGGCCGCGACCTCCCGCACGGTGTCGGCGAGCGCCGCCCCCGGCGCGTCCCCGGCCCGCAGCCGGTGCAGCACGAGCGCCCAGAGCAGCGCCGAGTCGGTACGCGCCTCCAGACGCAGCAGCTCCCCGGCCGGCAGTGCCCCGGCGAGCGCCGCGACGGAGTCCGGCCACCCCCCGACCGCGCCGTTGTGGCTGAACAGCCAGGGCCCCGCGGTGAACGGCGCCGCCGCGGCCTCCCCGTCGGCACCCGGGAGCGTGGCCCCCCGGACGGCCCCGAGGAAGACCCCGGAGCGCACCACCCGGGCGAGGTCCGCGAAGGACAGGTCGCCCCAGATCGGGCCGGCCCGCCGGTACCGCGCCGGCACCGGATCCCCCTCGGCGTACCAGCCCACGCCGAACCCGTCGGCGTTCACGACGCCGCTGTCCTGCGTACGGGGCTCCCAGGACTGGCGCAGCAGCGCGTGCTCCGGCCGGACAAGCAGCTCTCCCAGCGCCACCGGCCCTCCCACGTACGCGAGATGACGGCACATCAGTCGAGCTCCGCGCTGCGCGCCGTCCGGAAGCCGGAGAAGATCTGGCGCCGCACCGGCAGGTCCCAGTTGCGGAAGGTGCCCCGGCAGGCGACCGGGTCCACCGCGAACGAGCCGCCGCGCAGCACCTTGTGCTCAGGACCGAAGAACACCTCCGAGTACTCCTTGTACGGGAAGGCCGTGAACCCCGGATACGGCAGGAAGTCGCCGGCCGTCCACTCCCACACGTCACCGATCAGCTGCCGTACGCCGAGGGGCGAGGCGCCCGCCGGATAGCTGCCGGCCGCCGCGGGCCGCAGGTGCCGCTGTCCGAGGTTCGCGTGCTCCGGACCCGGATCCGCGTCGCCCCAGGGATAGCGCCGGGAGCGTCCGGAGACCGGGTCGTGGCGGGCCGCCTTCTCCCACTCCGCCTCGGTCGGCAGCCGGCGCCCCGCCCAGCGTGCGTAGGCGTCCGCCTCGTACCAGCTGACGTGCAGGACCGGCTCCTCCTCGGGCACCGGCTCCGTCACCCCGAACCGGCGGCGCAGCCACTGCCCGCCGTCCCGGCGCCAGAACAGCGGAGCCCCGATGCCGTGCTCCCGGATCTGCGCCCAGCCCTCCGGCCGCCACCAGCGGCGGTCCGTGTAGCCGCCGTCGGCGATGAAGGCGAGGTAGGCGCCGTTCTTGACGGGCGTGGTGTCGATGTGGAAGGCCGGAACGAGGCGCTGATGTGCGGGCCGTTCGTTGTCCAGGGCCCAGGGCTCCTCGGAGGTGCCCATCGTGAACGGGCCACCGGGGACCAGGACTTCGGGAGGCAGCGGACCGGACCGCAGGACCGGAGGCGGGGGAGCGGTCAGGGCGGCGGGCCCCTTCCGCAGCTGATGGGTGATCAGCATCGTCTCGTCGTGCTGCTGTTCGTGCTGGGCGATCATGCCGAACGCGAAGCCAGCGTCGAGCAGCGGCCGCCCTTCAAGCGGCGTGCTCGCCAGGATGTCGAGCACCCGCGTCCGTACGTCGGCCGCATAGGCCCGCGCCTCGCCGGGCGCGAGCAGCGGCAGCGAAGGACGGGTGGCGCGCGGATGCTCGAAGGCGTCGTACAGCGAGTCGATCTCGGGCCGCAGCGCCTCACGGCCCGCGACGGCCCGCCACAGCCACTGCTCCTCCTGGTTGCCGATGTGCGCCAGGTCCCAGACCAGCGGGGACATCAACGGCGAGTGCTGCGCGGTGAGTTCACCGTCCTCCACGCAGGAGGTGAGGAGCGCGGTACGGTCCCGGGCGGTGGTGAGGGCGTCGAGGGCCCGCCGGCGCAGGGCCTCGGGATCGCTCGTCCCCGTGTCGGTCGCGGTCATGACGTCACCACCTGGAGGTTGTCGGCCGGGCAACTCCCGGGGATCACGTACCGCTCGTGGAAGGCGGCGACCATCCGCCGCACCTCCTCGCTCGCCCCGATCCGGGGCAGCGCGTCGAGCGCCGCCGAGAACACCACGCGGGCGGCGGCGTGCAGCTCGGGATCGGCGAGCCCGTCACGGGCCGCCGCCCGCCACAGCGGATTGCGCGGGGCCGGACCGGGACCCGCCTGCTCCGCGAGCGGCTTCACCGCCCGGTACACGGTCTCCGCCGCCTCCGGGTCGTCGAACACGGCCGTCGTCACCGCCACCGGCACCATCCAGCCGTCCGGGCCCGGCTGCGCGTCCACCATCCGCAGCTCCAGATGCCCGCGCGGCCGCACCGGCGGGAACAGGGTCGTCATGTGATAGCGCAGGTCGTCGGCATCGGCCGGACGGGGGAGGCCGGTCCGCAGCCACTCCCGGAAGGTCAGACCCTCCGGCACCGCCCACGGCCCCTCCTCGGCCCGTACGCACATCACCGGACTGTCCAGGACGTGCGCCGCCCACTCCGCGCGCGGCTCGCCGTCCGGCGACGGCGCGAGCGCCCGCCGCGGGTCCAGGTCCGTCCACAGCGCCTGCCGCATCGACCGCCAGCCGGTCCGGCGACCGCCGTGCACGGGGGAGTTGGCGAACGCGGCCACGAGCACCGCGCCGAGCAGATGGGCGAGCCGCCAGCGCCGGTGGTAACCGAGCGGGCCCGGTTCCTCCAGTCCGGCGTCGAGGCAGATCTGCACCGAGGCCGAGTCGCACATCATCGCCCGCCCCGAAGGACCGGTCCGGTCGAGCGCGACCTCCATCGCGTCGTACCGCGGCTCGTGCAGGACCCGGCCGCGCGGCGCGTGCCAGGGATCCACCCCGTACCCGCTGAGCGTCAGGCCGAGCGGCCCGAGCGCCGACCGCACCGCGGTCAGGTCGCCGGCGAGGGAGTCCAGGCATTCCATGAGGGAACCGGCCGGGCGCGAGCTGAGCTCCAGCTGCCCGCCGGGTTCGAACGTGAGGGCCGACACCAGGGGCAGGGCCCGTACGGTGTCCAGCGCGGCCGCGAGCCTCGGCGGCCGTACGGGGAGCCGGGGGTCGCGCAGCTCGTGCACCAGCCATTCCAGCTCCACCCCCACCGTGCGGGGCGGGCCGGTCTTGAAGCAGATACATCGCAGCAGGTCCTCCGCCTCCGCCTCGGTGAGAGGGGGGCCGCCACGCGGTATGCCGCTCGGCGACATCCGTGCACCTCCAGGTCCTCGGGGTCCCCGCGGGGGACCCGTCCGATGAGCCGCTGGTTCCACCTAAAGCCACCACCGACCAGCGTGCAAGAGCGCCTCACCCGCCCCGCGCGCGCTCCCCGTGCCCCGGCGCGTCCGAATCTCCCCGCAGCCCCGGAGAACCCTTTGGCCCCGAACGCGGAGGCGCCGCCAGAGGGCGCCGTCCCGTGTGCCCACCTTCCCCCAAGCTCTCGGCTTCGCTCGAGCAGGGGGGACCCCCATCGCCCCAGTGGAACGATTGCCCACACGGCGGTGCGCACCGCCCGGCACGGGCCTCGCCGCCTTCCAGCGAGTCCTGGGCCACCCGCTCTGACGTGCGGCTCTCCCGCCCCCGTGCCAGGCTGAGGGCATACGGACCACCGTCCGAGACCCGTCACGGGAGGCACGATCGTGGGCAAGAAACAGACCCGGACGAACCGGGGAGCCCGTACCGGCGGCCATGAGCACCGCGCCGACGCGGCCGCGAAGGAGAAGAGCGCGCCGACCCCCACGAGAGAGGCGTCGATGCCCCTCGTCGAGCACGCGTCCCACCGTAAGGAACGCAAGTTCGGCCACAACTGAGGCCGAGCGGATCGTATGGAAGGGGCCCGGTGCCCTCCACGGCACCGGGCCCCTTCGCCCCTTCGTACGCGGTTACCGGCCGTCGACCACCGGGATCTCCACGCTCTCCTCCGAGCGCTGCGCCGGCGGCACCGGCAGTGCCGCCCCGCCCGGCTTCTCCTGCGCCGCCGGGCTCATCGTGGCGAGGAGCTGCCGGGCCAGACCCAGACCGGTCCCGCCCATGGTCAGCGCCTTGGCGAAGACGTCCGCCATGCCGTCGGCGCCGTTGAGCAGCACCATCTGGTCGACGTTCCCGAAGGCGGAGGCGCCCGCGGAGACGATCTCCGGCCATTTCTCGGCCAGCTGCTGTGCGACCACGGCCTCCTGGTTCTCCGCGAGCGCCGCCGCCCGCGCCTTGATCGCCTCGGCCTCCGCCAGGCCCTTCGCGCGCGTGGCCTCTGCGACCGCGAGACCCTTCGCGTGCTGCGCCGCTGCCTCGGCCTCACCGGTGAGCCGGGTCGCCGTCGCCTTGGCGGCGCTCGCCAGCTCCGTCTCCTTCGCCTCGGCCTCGGCGGCCGAGATCCGGGCGTCACGCTCGGCCGCGGCCAGCGTCCGGGTCTCGTACGCCATCGCGTCGGCGGGCTTGCGGACCTCCGCCTGGAGCTGCTGCTCCTTGCGGTGACCTTCCAGCTCGGCGACCCGGGTCTCCTGCACGACGACCTCCTGGCGCGAGGCGGCGTCGGCGAGCGGTCCCGCCTGCCGGGCCCGGGCCGAGGCCTGGTCCCGCTCGGCCTGGTAGCCCGCCTGGAGGATCTCGCTGTCGCGGGTCGCCTCGGACATGCGCGCCGCGGCCTGCTGCTCGGCCTCGGTCGCCCGCCGGTTCGCCTCCGCCTGCGCGATCCGCGCGTCCCGCTGGACGGCGGCCGCGTGCGGGGCGGCCAGGTTCTTGATGTACCCGGTGGGGTCCTCGATCTCGTGGATCTGCAGCGAGTCGACGATCAGACCGAGCTTCTCCATCTCCGTGCCACAGGCCGAACGCGCCTGCCCGGTCAGCTTCTCCCGGTCACGGATCATGTCCTCCACGGTCAACCCGCCGACGATGGCGCGGAGATGACCGGCGAAGACGATGTGCACCCGCTCCGACATCAGCTTCTGCTGGTCGAGGAATCGGCGGGCGGCGTTGGCGATCGACACGAAGTCGTCACCGACCTTGAAGATCACCACACCGCGGACCTTGAGCGGAATGCCCTGGTGGGTGACGCACTCGACGGACAGCTGCGTCTCGTTGAGGTCCAGCGAGAGCTTCCGTACCGCCTGGACGCCGGGGAGCACGAGGGTGCCGCGACCGGTGACGATGCGGAATCCCATCCCCGCGCCGAGGCCCTCGTTCTTGTGGTTGGAACCGGAGATGATCAGCGCCTCGTTGGGTTCCGCGACGCGCCACATCATTTTGAACACACCGATCAGAACGGCGAGCGCGCCGACGACGACGCCCGCCAGAATGCCGATGCTCATGGACAAGGTCCCCCTTCACCGGAGCCGTGCGGATCCGGTGGAGGGAGTGTGCGCCCGTGGCGGGCGCGCACTCAACGGTTCGGTCAACTGTCGTACGCAGCTGTGACATAGACCGTGCGCGGAGGGAGATGTTCCATGACCATCACGACCGTGCCGACCTCGATCCGCTCCTTCGGCGAGGCGGGATACGCGAGGAAGTGCTCGGCGCCGCCGCGGATCCGGACGATCACCTCGCCGACGAGACCGGGGCCGACGGTGCCGGTCACGCGGCCGGGCAGTCCCACCATCGAGCTGTCCATCGACGTGTCGTCCATGCCTGAACGGTACGTCAGATCCAGCCGTCCAGGGCGGACATGAACCCGTCGAACTCGTCCCGGTGGATGGTGTGCGCGGCGCCCTTCACCGTACGGATCTCGAATCCGCGGTCCTCCAGCATCCGGGCGTGCTCCGGCCGGACGAGGGCGGAGGGGTCGGCGAGGGTGACGAGCGAGGGCACCACGGGCCGGGCAGGCCACAGGTCGGCTCCCACGAACGGGGTCAGACCGTGGGCGCTGCGCTCGTCCCAGTCCCGTACCGACGCCATCTCCATGTCGATGTCCTCGTCCGACCAGTGCGGGTTGAACGCCCTGATCTGCTCCCGGGTCAGCGCCTTGCCCCGGACGAACAGGTCGGCCTGGTAGCCGCAGGGACCGGCCGGCAGGCGCCAGGCCGGGTCGGAGTACACCGCCCGGGCCGGCGCCAGACGCTCCACCGCCCCGGCGAGGACGAGCCCGCCGAGCGAGTGCCCGATGGCCAGGTCCGCACCGGAGGGGAGGGAGGCGACGAGGTCGTCGGCGTGGTCCTCGGGCCGGTACGCCTCCGGGCCCGCCGCCCGGTCGCTCGCCCCGTGCCCCCGCAGGTCCACGGCGATCACCCGGTAGCCGCGCTCCGCGAGCGCCGGTCCGACCCGGCGCCAGGTGCGGTGGTCGGCCATGATGCCGTGGACGAGCAGGGCCGTCCGGTCACCGGATCCCCAGGTGGTCGTGTGCAGGCGCACGGTGCCGCCTCTCCTGCGGTGTTCGGCGTGCGCCGACGGTGGTCGGCGCACGCTGCGGATGGTGCGTGGCGGGCGCCGGCCGGGGGGCGGCGCCCGCTCCGGATCGTACGTGCGTGCGGCGACCGGGGTCAGCGCACGCTGCGGATGGGGCGCACGGCCAGCGCGCCGAGTACCGACAGTACGGCCGCGACCAGGAAGAGCGCCGTGTATCCGCCACTGAGCGACACGATGAGCGAGGCCACGAAAGGGGCGACGATCTGCGGGCCGGCGTTGGCGACGTTGAGGACGCCCATGTCCCGGGCCGCGTCCTCGGCCTTGGGCAGCACCATGGTCACCAGGGCGGTGTCGACGGCCATGTAGCAGCCGAAGCCGAGGCCGTTCACGACGGAGAAGGCCAGCATCGCGGGCCAGCTGCTGCTGACGGCCGGGATGAGCAGCGCGACGGCGGCGAGCGCGGCGGAGGCGCCCACGAAGAGCTTGCGGCGGTCGAACCGGTCCGAGAGCCAGCCGCCGAGCACGGTGGAGACGACCATGGCGACGGAGTTGAGCGGCATGAGGATCGCCACGGCCTCCTCGGCGCTCAGCCCGGCGGGCAGGTCGGTGTGGTCCTTGAGGATGTACAGCTGGAAGCCGGCCACGGCGAAGTAGCCGAGGACGAGCAGGGCGCGGCCGATGAACGCCCAGCGGAAGTCGTGGTTCCTGAGGGCGCTGCCGAAGGCCGCGAGCTGCTGCCCGACCGGCAGCGGGGGCTTCGGGGGCATCCGTTCCTCGCGGGCGCAGGTGGTGAACAGTACGGCGGTCGCGGCGACGATCGCGCCGAAGACGAGGTAGCCGGTGCGGTAGTGCTCGGAGAAGGCCGCGCCGACGAGGGCGCCGATCGTGGAGCCGATGGGGAGGCCGAGACCGACGGCGGCCGAGGCCTTGCCGCGGGCTGCCGTCGGGACCCGGTCGGGGACCACGGAGGTGAGGGCGGCCTGGTAGACGTTCATGACGGCCTGGCCCAGACACCAGACGATGGTGACCAGCAGGATCGTGTGGACGCTGCCGAGGAGCAGCATCACCGGGACGGCGAGCAGGCCACCGGCGAGGATCCACGGGTTGCGGCGGCCCGAGCGGTCCGAGAGGGCGCCCGCGACCGGGTTGAAGACGGTGGCGAAGATCGCGGATATGCCGGAGACCAGGCCGAAGTTCGCCACCTTGCCCGCGGGGTCGATGTCCTCGATCTGGAGCGCGAGGAGCATGCCGGGGACGCCTATGTACAGGGCGTACATCGCGGTGTTGCCGGCGAGGAGCAGGGGCAGCAGGCCGCGGGTCGCCCGGGGTGCGGCGGGGGATCCGGGGACGGCGGTGCCGGTGGCGGGGCCGGTGCCGGCGGCGGGGCCGGGGGAGGAAAGGGCCACTGTGCCCTCCTGGGGAGATCGCCCGGTGCGGGGGCGAGAAGGCGGATTGAACGGGAGGTGACACGTGTCAGTGACAGGTGTAAGCATTGTGTAGCACCCCATTCCGGCCATCCGCCAGACCCGCGGCCGGATCGTTCTGGAAAGATGCCGGATCGATGAGCCAGCCAACCGAACAGTCCCCCGAACGCTCCTCCGGGCGCGCGGTCCCGACCAGCGCCGCCGCAGGGGCCGGGCGCGCCGTCCCGACCAGCGCCGATGTCGCGCGCCTCGCGGGCGTCTCCCGGGCCACCGTCTCGTACGTCCTGAACAACACCTCGGCCGTCCGCATCAGCGAGCCCACCCGGCAGCGGGTGCGCGAGGCGGCCGAGGAGCTGGGCTACGTGCCGCACGCCGCGGCCCGCAGCCTGCGCGCGGGCCACAGCCGCATGGTGCTGATCCCGAGCTCCCACGTCCCCGTCGGCCCGCTGTACAGCCAGTTCTTCCACGACTTCCAGTGGGCCCTGCGCCGCCTGGACTACACGGTCGTGCAGTACGGCAGCGTCGGCCTTGAGGCCGAGGAGGCCGCCCGCGCCTGGGCCGAGCTGCGCCCGGTCGCCGTGGTCTCCCTCGGCGAGGTCGAGCTCACCGGGCAGGGCGTCGAGATCCTCAAGCGGTCCGGGGCCCGGGCCGTGATCACCCTCGGCACCCAGCGCGTGGAGGGCGCCCACGCCCTCGTCATGGACCAGGGGCGGGTCGGCGAGGCGGCCACCGAACACCTCCTGGAGACCGGCCGGCGCCGGATCGGCGTCGTCGTACCCGAGGAGCCGGGCCTCGGGATGTTCTCCGGCCCCCGCCTCGACGGCGCGCGGCGCGCCGCCGAGCGCGCCGGCGCCACCGTCGTACCCCTGCCGCTGCGGTACGAGGAGGAGTCGGCGGACGCGCTGGCCGCGCGGTGGCGCGAGCTCGGGCTCGACGGCGTGTTCGCGTACAACGACGAGTACGCGATGCTCCTGATGCGGGCGCTCCAGGACGCCGGGATCTCCGTCCCCGCCGAGACCGCCGTCGTCGGCGCCGACGACCTGCTCCTCGGGCGGCTGCTGCGGCCCCGGCTGAGCACCGTACGCATCGACATGGTGGGAGGACGGGAGCTGGCGGAGCTGGTCGACCACGCCGTACGGGAACAGGACGCCCCGCCCGTCTCCCGCGACCTGCTCGACTCACGCATCGTCCGGAGGGAGTCGAGCTGAGGTCCGGGCGCGGCTGCCAGGCGGGAGCCGAACCGAGCTCTGCCGTGAGGCACTCGTCTGGCGGGAGTCGATCCGAGCTCCGCCGTGAGGCCCTCGTCCGGCGGGAGCCCATCGGAGGTCCGGCGCAGGCCGCCGTGCGGCAGGAGTGCAGGCGAGCGCTTAGCTTCGGTGCATGAGCACAGTTCCGAAGCGGTTCGAGATCCTGCTGGTGCCCGAGCACGTCGAGGACCGCGGCGGTGCCGCCGTCGAGGACAGCGCCGTCCGCACGGCCGTCGTCGAGGCCACCGGCCGCCACGGCGAGTCGGGCTACCCGATCTACGAGGGACACGGCATCCGGGCCGACATCGACCCCGAGACGGGCGTCGTCGAGGCGCTGCTCGTCGACGGCCACGAGCTCGACTACGGCCTCACGGCCCTCGCCCGCCCCGCCGCGGCCCACTGACCGTTCCCCACCTCCCCGCGTCCCCACCTCCCCGGCTTCCGGAATCGGCCCGTTGACACGACGGGCCGCGGGGCAGAGACTCTGCGCGCCCAATGGAGCGAAGATTGCTTCACCAGGCGAACAGTGTCGTTCCGAAGGTCACGTGGGAGAGAGAACCGATGAGTATCCGCGACGTCTACATCGTCGACGCCGTCCGCACCCCGATCGGGAAGTTCGGGGGCGCCCTCACCTCCGTCCGCCCCGACGACCTCGCGGCCCATGTCGTCCGCGCGCTCGTCGACCGCTCGCCCGCGCTCGACCCCGCGCGCGTGGACGACGTCTACTTCGGCGACGCCAACGGCGCGGGCGAGGACAACCGCGACGTCGCACGCATGGCCGTCCTCCTCGCCGGACTGCCCGTCACGGTCCCCGGCGTCACCGTCAACCGCCTCTGCGGCTCCGGCCTGGAGGCCGTCATCCAGGCGGCCCGCGCCATCGCCCTCGGCGACGCGTCCGTCGCGATCGCGGGCGGCGTCGAGTCGATGTCCCGCGCCCCCTGGGTCCTGCAGAAGCCCGAGCGGGCCTTCCCCGCGGGCCACCAGCAGCTCCACTCCACGACCCTCGGCTGGCGCATGACGAACCCGCGGATGCCCGCCGAGTGGACGGTCTCCCTCGGCGAGGGCGCGGAGCTCGTCGCCGACAAGCACGCCATCACCCGCGAGCAGCAGGACGCCTTCGCCCTCGCCAGCCACCGGAAGGCGGCCGAGGCCTGGGCGAAGGGCCTGTACGACGACGAGGTCGTCCCGTACCCCGGGGTGGAGCTGACCCGCGACGAGTGCATCCGCGACAGCACGTCCATGGAGGCCCTCGCCAAGCTGAAGCCCGCCTTCCGCACCGAGGGCGGCACGGTCACGCCGGGCAACTCCTCGCCACTCAACGACGGCGCGGCGGCGCTGCTCCTCGTCGACGAGGACGGGCTGCGCGAGACCGGCCGGGAGCCCCTCGCCCGGATCCGTACCTCCGCGGTCACGGGGATCGAGCCCCAGCTCTTCGGCCTCGGCCCGGTCGAGGCGGTCAGCCGGGCCCTGCGGAAGGCAGGGCGTTCCTTCGCCGACCTGACGGCCTTCGAGCTCAACGAGGCCTTCGCGGCGCAGTCGCTCGGCTGCCTCGCGGAATGGCCGGAACTGGACCCCGAAATCGTGAATCCTCGCGGCGGAGCCGTCGCGATCGGTCACCCGCTGGGCGCGTCGGGCGCCCGGCTCGCCGGTTCGGTGGCGCACCAGCTCGCCGCGGCCGGCTCCGGCACGGGCCTCGCGGCGCTCTGCATCGGTGTCGGGCAGGGCCTCGCCCTGGTCCTGGAGCGCTGACGCCGCGCTCCTGGAGCCGCTGACACCGCGCGGACTCCCGGCACGACACGAGGGGGGTACGGGAGCGTCTCCCGTACCCCCCTCGCCGTGGGTCACTTGGCCTGCGCGTCCGCGATGGACTTGCGGACCTCGTCCATGTCGAGCTTGCGGGCCTGCCCGATGACGTCCTCAAGGGCGGCCTCCGGCAGCGCGCCGGGCTGCGCGAACACGGCCACGTTGTCGCGGACGATCATCAGGGTCGGGATCGAGCGGATCTCGAACGCGGCCGCCAGCTCCTGCTGCGCCTCGGTGTCCACCTTGGCGAAGACGAGGTCCTGGTGCCGCTCGGACGCCGCCTCGAAGACGGGGGCGAACTGACGGCAGGGACCGCACCAGGATGCCCAGAAATCGATGAGGACGAACTCGTTCCCGCTCACGATCTCGTCGAAGTTGTCCTTGGTGAGCGTTACGGTGCTCATGCTGCCTACCTTTCGGGTCTCCTGGCGGTGTCCTCACGGTCCCCTGGGGACTCGCCCGGCACAACGGCGTATCGAGCCGCGCTATTCCGTGCCTCGGGCACCAGACTGGGAGCCATGACACGAACGGTGGAAGACGAGCACGCGTACGACGTGGTGGTGATCGGCGCGGGCCCGGTCGGCGAGAACGTCGTCGACCGGGTGCGGGCCGGCGGCCTCACCGCGGCGATCGTCGAGAGCGAGCTGATCGGCGGCGAGTGCTCGTACTGGGCGTGCATGCCCAGCAAGGCGCTGCTCCGCCCCGCGATCGCCCGCTCCGACGCGCGCAAGGTGGCGGGGCTGCGGGAGTCGGTCTACGGGCCGCTGGACGCGATGGAGGTCCTCGCCCACCGGGACGAGGTCGTCGGGCACTGGAAGGACGACGGCCAGGTCGACTGGCTGGACTCCATCGGCGTCCAGGTCTACCGGGGCCACGGACGGCTCCACGGGCCGCGCCGGGTCGAGGTCGCGGGTCCCGAGGGCGAGCGCCACGTCCTCACCGCCCGGCACGCGGTCGCCGTCTGCACCGGCACCCGCCCCCTCCTGCCGGAGCTGCCGGGACTGCCCGCGGCGCATCCCTGGACCAGCCGGGAGGCGACCAGCTCCGACCGGGTGCCCGAGCGGCTCGTCGTGGTCGGTGGGGGAGTGGTGGGCGTCGAGATGGCCACCGCCTGGCAGGCCCTCGGTTCGAAGGTGACCCTGCTCGTACGGGGCGGGGGGCTGCTGCCGCGCATGGAGCCGTTCCTCGGCGAGCACGTGGCCGCCGCGCTCAGCACGCGCGGCGTGGACGTCCGTACCGGCGTGGCGGTGAGCGCGGTGGTACGCGACAGGGGCACCGGACCGGTCACCGTGGTCCTGGAGGGCGGCGACCACGTCGAGGGCGACCAGGTGCTCTTCGCGACCGGCCGGAAGCCGCGCACCGAGGACATCGGCCTGGAGACGGTCGGCCTGACACCGGGCTCCTGGCTCGACGTCGACGACACCCTCCGGGTCGACGGGAGCGACTGGCTCTACGCCGTCGGCGACGTCAACCACCGCGCGCTCATGACCCATCAGGGCAAGTACCAGGCGCGGATCGCGGGCGCCGCGATCGCGGCCCGAGCCCGGGGGGAGGCGTCCCTCGACACCGGGCGGTGGGGCGCCCACGCGGCCACCGCCGACCACGCGGCCGTGACGCAGGTCGTGTTCAGCGACCCGGAGGCGGCCGCCGTCGGGCTCACCCTCGCCGAGGCGGAGCGCGCCGGACACCGGGTCAGGGCCGTGGACCTCGACATGCGGTCCGTCGCCGGGGCCGGCCTGTACGCCCAGGGGTACCGGGGGCACGCCCGGATGGTCGTCGACCTGGACCGGGAGGTGGTCCTCGGGGCCGCGTTCGTCGGGCCCGGCATCGGGGAGCTGCTCCACTCGGCGACGATCGCCGTCACGGGAGAGGTGCCGATCTCCCGCCTGTGGCACGCGGTTCCCGCGTATCCGACGCTGAGCGAGGCATGGCTGCGGCTCCTGGAGGCCTATCGGGGCTGACGCACTGTCATTCCCCCGCTGCCTGATGCGGTGTTGACGGAAATCCCGTGCCCGGCTCGGCGTTGACGTTGACGTTAACGGAGATCATGTGCCCGGCCCGGCGTTGACGGGGATCAGCGCGCGCGCCGCCGAGCGCGCGATCTCCAGGGCGGGCCGGGGATCCCGGCCCGGTTCCTGGCCGAGGACCACCCGGGTGCTCAACCCGTCGAGCAGGGCCAGGAGTTCGGAGGCGCGGGCGCGGGCGTCCAGCGGGGCGAGACGCCCGCGCGACGCGCCCGCCGTGAGCAGGGCCTCCAGGTCCTCCTGCCAGCCCGCGTCCAGTTCGGCCTGGGCCTCGCGCAGCGCCGGGTTGCCGGGGGTGCGGGCCCAGAGCTCGATCCACAGGGTCCAGCGCGGGTCGCGCGGTCCGCGCGGGAGGTAGAGCCGGAGGAAGAGGTCGAGCTTGCGCTCGGCCGTGATCCGCCGGGCGAGGAGCGCGCGCCGCTCCTCGGCGAGCGCGGCCTCGCTCCACCGGAGGGCGGCGAGCAGCAGCAGGTCCTTGCTGCCGAAGTAGTACAGGATGTGGCCGCCGCTCGTGCCGATCCGCTCGGCGAGTGCCGACATGGTGAGGGAGGCGAGGCCGTCCTCGGCGATCGCCGCCATGGCCTCCTCCAGCATCCGCTCCTGCGTGACGTTCCCGTCCCGCCGTCGTGCCGTGCCTGCCACAGCCGCCGCTCCCGTCCCGCTGTTCCACTGTTCCGCTTCCTTCGTGATCGACCTTAACCGCAACCTCTGAGGGTCTTGACGTGGCCTGAACCCATCGCACATCTTGAATGCCGTTCTAAGACTTAGAACGACATTCAAGACAGGAGTGCGGTGTGCTCGAACAGGACACGGCGGCCGGCACCACGGGCCGGACAGCGACCGACGAGGTCTTCCAGGTCGAGGAACACGGGATCGACCCCATCCCCGACGCCGAACGCCACGGCGGGGCCAAGGACGTCTTCTGGCTCTGGTTCGGCTCGAACCTCACCTTCACCTACGTCATCAACGGCGCCCTCGCCGTCGCCTTCGGGCTCTCCTTCTGGCAGGCCACCGCCGTCGTCGTCCTCGGCGGCCTCTCGTTCCTCGCCATCGGCGCGGCCGGACTCAGCGGCGTGCGCACCGGCACCGCCACCCTCGTCATCTCCCGCGCCGCGTTCGGCCGCCGCGGCAACTGGCCCGCCGGCCTGCTGAACTGGATCGTCAGCATCGGCTACACCATCGTCAACACCGTGGTGGGCACCCTCGCCCTCGAAGCCTTCTTCACCGACCTCGGCTGGAACGGCGGACACGCCGCCCGCGCCCTCGCGCTCGCCGTCACCCTCGCGCTGACCTTCGTCGTCGCCCTCTGGGGCCACGCCACCGTCCAGTTCGCCGAACGCTGGATGGCGTACGTCCTCGCCGCCGGGTTCGCCGCCCTGCTCGTCCTCGTCCTGCCCGGCGCCGACACCTCCGCCCCCGCCGCCGCGCCCGGCGCCTCCGGCTGGAGCCTCGCCTTCGTCGTCATGCTCGCCGGCCCCTTCTCGTACCTCCCCATGCCCGCCGACTACACCCGCTACCTGCCCCGCACCACCAGCCTCAGGGCCGTCACCTGGAGCGGCGCACTCGGCGGCTTCGTCTCCTCCGTCGCCCTCGGCGTCGCCGGGGTCGCCGCCGCGACGCAGGCCGACATGACCGACGCCGTCGCGGGCACCGAAAGCCTCCTGCCCGGCTGGTTCCAGCCCCTCTTCCTCGCCCTGGTGCTCGGCGGCTCCGTCACCAACTCGATCATCACGCTCTACTCGTCGAGCCTGAACCTCCAGGTCCTCGGCATCCCCTGGAGCCGCGCCCGCGCCATCGTCATCAGCGCGGCCGTCACCGCCGCCGGCTCCCTCGGCGCCCTCTTCCTCGCCGACTTCACGACCTCGCTCCTCTCCTTCCTCTCCCTCCTGATCATCGTCTTCGCCCCCTGGGGCGGGGTGTTCCTCGCCGACATGGTGCTCCGCCGCTGCACCTACGACTCCGCCGGCCTGCACGCGGACACCGGCGGCGCGTACTGGTACCGCTCCGGCTGGCACCCGGCCGGCATGACCGCCCTCCTCGCGGGCCTCGCCTTCTCCGCGCTCACCTGCGACTCCGAGCTGTGGACCGGCCCCCTCGTCGCCCCGCTCGGCGGCGCGGACCTCACGCTGCTCGGCGCCGTCGTCTCCGCCGTGGTGTACGTGCTCCTCGCGCGCCGCACCGTCGCCCCCGTCCAGTAAGCAACCCCGTACGACCCTGTACGCCCTCTACGTCCTGTACGACACGGAGTTCTGCCGCCATGAACCGCACCGCCCCCGCCGACCTCGTCCTCACCGGGGCCCGCATCCACACCGTCGACCCGGCGCTCCCCGAGGCCGAGGCCCTCGCCGTCCGCGCCGGCCGCATCGTCTGGATCGGCGCCGCCGCCGAAGCCGCCGACTGGACGGGCCCCGACACCCGGATCCTCGACGCCGGCGGGCGGCTCGTCCTGCCCGGCTTCGTCGACGCCCACAACCACGTCCGCCTCGGCTCCGACGACGCCTGCGTCCAGCTCGCCGGAGCCCGTACCCTCGACGCGATCCACGAGCGCATCCGCACCTGGCACGCGGCCCACCCCGACGCCGGGTGGATCGAGGCCGAGGCCTTCGACTACTCCGCGATCCCGGACGGGCGGATGCCCACCGCCGCAGACCTCGACCCGGCCACGGGGGACACCCCGGCCCTCGTCCTCAGCTACGACGTCCACACCGCCTGGCTCAACACCGCCGCCCTCCGCCGCCTCGGCGTCGACCGCGACCACACCGAACCGCCCTTCGGACGGGCCGTCACCGACCCCGCCACCGGCGAGCCCACCGGCTTCGTCAAGGACTTCGCCGTCAAGGGCCTCTCCCGCGAAGGCCACCGCGCCCTCCGCGAGCTCGGCCTCCCCTGGGCCTCGACCGACCGGCAGTACGGACGCCTCGCCAAGAGCCTGGACGACGCCATCGGCTACGGCATCACCACCGTCGTCGAACCGCAGAACTCCCTCGACGACCTCGCCCTCTACGAGCGCGCCCGCCACGAGGGCCGGCTGCGCTCCCGGATCGTCGCCGCGCTGTTCCACCCGCGCGGCACCACCGAGGAGGACCTCGACGCCTTCGAGACGGCGGCCGACGCGTACGCCGACGACCGGCTGCGGGTCGGCCCGCTCAAGCTGTACATCGACGACGTCGTCGAACCCCGCACCGCCGCCCTCCTGGAGCCGTACGCCGGCTGCTCCCACCACCGCGGCGACACCTTCTACCCGCCCGAGGAGTTCGCGGAGCTGCTCACCCGGCTCGACGCGCGCGGCTTCCAGTGCTTCGTCCACGCGACCGGTGACCGGGGCATCCGTACCGTCCTCGACGCCGTCGAGCGGGCCCGCGCCGTCAACGGGCCGCGCGACGCCCGCCACCAGGTCGTCCACGTCGAGTGCCTCGACCCGGCCGACACCCCGCGCTTCGCCGCGCTCGGCGTCGTCGCCTGCATGCAGCCCCGGCACGCCGCCCCCGACATCGCGGGACCCGGCCAGGACTGGGCCGAGAACGTCGGCCCCGAGCGCTGGCACAAGGCCTGGCCGCTGCGCAGCCTCCACGCGGCCGGCGCGGTCCTCGCCCTCTCCAGCGACTGGAACGTCGCCGAGATGGACCCCATGGTCGGCATCCACGCCGCTGTCACCCGCCGCCCGCCCGGCGGCGGCGAGGCCTGGACGGCGGGCGAGACGATCGACGTCGCCACCGCCGTCGAGGGCTACACGAGGGGCTCGGCGTACGCGAACTTCCTGGAGCACGAGCGGGGCTCGCTGACGGTGGGCAAGCTGGCCGACTTCGTGGTCCTCTCCCGTGACATCCTCCGCATCGCCCCGGAGGAGATCCCGGGCACGGTGGCGGAGACGGTCGTGGTCGGCGGCGAGGTGGTCGTGGACCGGCGGGGCGAGGCGTAGGGCGCCTCAGTGGTCCCCGGACTCCACCGCCATGCGCCGGTCGAAGCGGCGGCCGCCGTCCCGTGACTCGTACACCCCGTCCTGGGTGGCGACGAGCAGCCGGCGGGCGTCGACGGCGGTGAGCGCCTGCGGGGCCCCGCCGGGCACGGGGGAGACCCGGGTCCAGGACGTGCCCCCGTCCGTCCCACGGAAGAGGACGCCGTCCGGGTCGATGCCGAAGAGGGCGTCGGGCGCGGCCCAGGAGACGTACGCGAGGACCCGCTCGGAGGCCGGCGCGAAGGTCCTGCCGCCGTCCGTGGAGCGGACCACGCCGGTCTCGGTGGTCGCGAGGACGGTGCCCGGGGCGGCGGGGGAGACGGCGATGTCGAGGGCGCGCAGCGAGGCGCGGTCCTCCCAGGCGACACCGTCGGCGCTGACCCGCAGGAGGCCGCGGGCGCTGTCGTAGCCGTAGACGGTGGCGTCGGACGCGGTGTCGAGCGCGTGGAAGTCGACCTTCCCCGCGAGGGACTTCTCGCGCCAGGTACGGCCGGAGTCCGTCGACGCGATGAGCCCGAGGTCGGCGGGCCCGTCGCTGCCGGGGGCCGGGTGCCCGCTGGCGAGGAAGTCGCCCCGGGCGGTGACGGTGAACCCCATGAAGTCGTCACGGCGGTCACCGACGAGCACCGGCCGGCCGTCGGCGTCCGGGGTGTGGAGGCCCTGGTGGGTGGTGACGTAGAGGGTCCCGCCGCGGAGCCCGAGCCCGTGGATGTGGCTGAGGGCGGAGCTGCCGGCGCCGGAGGTGTCGGGGTCGGCGTCCCCGGAGCAGGCGGTGAGGGTCAGGGCGAGGGCGGCCGCGGCGGCGGTGGCCGCGAGGCGGGGGAAGTACCGGTTCATGGTTCTTTCGCGAGGGGGTGAGGGGGTACGTCGAAGGGGGCGGCCCGCCCCGATGGGGGCGGGCCGCCGGGGGCTGGACGGGCGAGCCGGCTCGGCGGGCTTCCGGTCCGGGGGGCCTCCTGGTCCACGGGACCGGATGCACGCGCCGGGTCGGCAGCCGCTGGTCATCGGGATGGATCGGCAACCGCTGGTCTGCGGGATGGATCAGAGCCGGTCGAGGATCTTCTTCAGCTGGTCGACCTCGGCGGACTGGGTCCGTACGACGTCGTCGGCGAGCTTCTTGGCCGTGGCGTTGCCGCCGCTCTTCTGCTCGTCCTTCGCCATGGCGACGGCGCCGTCGTGGTGGGCGATCATCAGCTCGGCGAACTTCCGGTCGAAGGCCTTGCCCTTCGCAGCGGCCAGGTCCTTCATGTCCTGGTCGGACATCATCCCGCCCATGGTGTGGCCTGCGGACTCCGGCTTGCCCCAGCCCTTCAGCCAGGACTCCATCTTCTGGATCTCCGGGTCCTGGGCCTGCTCGATCGCGGCGACGAGCTTCTTGACCTCGGGGTCCTCGGCCCGGCCGTCGGCGAGCTTCGCCATCTCCAGGGCCTGCTCGTGGTGGGGGATCATCATCTGCGCGAACATGACGTCCGCGTCGTTGAAGGCCCCGGGAGCGGAGTCCGCGCCGACGGCGGGAGCCGAGGCGGAGGCGGTGGCGGAGGACGTGGCGGACATGCCGCCGTGGTCCATTCCGCTCATGCCGTCGTCGCTGCCGCCGCAGGCGGTGAGGAGCAGTCCGGCTCCGGCGAGCGCCCCGACGAGGGCGAGCTTGCGGGTGGTGCGGGAGGTGAAGGCGTGCATGGTGATACCTCGTGTGCTGTGTGTACGTACAGGCGGATAGAAGAAGAGACCGGAGACGCGCGAGGGAGGGGCATCGGAAAGCGACCCGTGGCGTGCGCGTCGGGTTCGGTCTAGATCCGCAGGACGGACAGCTGGGCGAGGTCCGGGGGCCGTGGGGGAGGGGCGTGCGGCCCGAGCGCGGGCGTGAGGCGCGTGAGGAGGAGGGCGAGCCAGTCGGGACGGCGTCCGAGCGCGGCCCGGAGGAGCCCCGCGAGCAGCCAGGCGCCGAGGACGGCCACGCAGAGGGTGGTCATGTCCATCCCGGAACCGGGTTGGTGCCGGGCGTCGGGGTCCCCCTGGTCGTGCGGGGCGGCGACGTGCGCGGAGGCGCTGTGGTGGGAGGCGGAAGCGGGCTCCATGCCGCCGCCGGAGCCCTCGGGATGACCGACGGTGTGCATGAGGAACACCCCGAGGGCGAGCACGGCGACGAGCAGGAGGTGCCCGATGGCACCTCCTGCTCGTGCACCGCGTTCCGCTCGGTGTGTACGCACAGCCAGGCCTCCCGGCCGCCGAATATACCGTGCGGGGGTATCAGCCGCGCGTCAGGTCAGGGTCTCGCCCGTCATGGCGGCGGCCATCCGCAGGTGCGGCGCGGCCTCGTCCTTGCGGCCCTGGCGCTCCAGGACGCGCCCGAGCATCAGGCGGGCGTAGTGCTCGACCGGGTCGCGCTCCAGGATGGCGCGGAGCTCGGTCTCGGCGCGGGAGAGCTGCGCGGAGTGGTAGTAGGCCCGGGCGAGGAGGAGCCGCTGGGCCGTCTGCTCCGGGTGCTCGGCGACGAGGCCGCGCAGGATGCGGACGGCGGTTCCGTACTCCTTCGCGTCGAAGAACAGCTGTGCCCGGTCCCAGCGCTCCCCGGCCGTTCCGAACTCGTAGTACGTGTCGCTCACTTGCTCTCCCTTTCCAGAGCTCCGGATCTGCCACCCTGTGGGGTGTCGACCAGGTCAACACCGCCGTCTAGTTGAACATTCCACCAAGGATGGGTTGAGCGCCATGAGCAATCTTGATCGTCAGTCCGCGCTGACCGTGTGCGGCGGCCGCGGCTTCGTCGTCGCGGAACCGGTACGGGAGCTGCTCAGCCCCCGCCGCGTTCAGCTCGGCGAGTCGACCGAGGTACGCAGGCTGCTCCCGAACCTGGGCCGGCGGATGGTCGGAGCCTGGGCCTTCGTCGACCACTACGGCCCCGACGACATCGCCGACGAGCCCGGCATGCAGGTACCGCCGCACCCGCACATGGGCCTGCAGACCGTCAGCTGGCTCCACGAGGGCGAGGTGCTGCACCGCGACTCCACGGGCAGCCTCCAGACGATCCGGCCGCGCGAACTGGGCCTCATGACCTCCGGCCGGGCGATCTCCCACTCGGAGGAGAGCCCCCGGCCGCACGCCCGCTTCCTGCACGGGGCCCAGCTCTGGGTCGCCCTCCCGGACACCCACCGGCACGTCGAACCCCACTTCCAGCACCACGCCGAACTGCCCCAGGCCACCGCCCCGGGCCTCACCGCCACCGTCATCCTCGGCACCCTCGACGGCGCGACCTCGCCCGGCACCACGTACACCCCGCTCGTCGGAGCGGACCTCGCCCTCGCGGCGGGCACCGAGACGAACCTGCCCCTGGAGCCCGACTTCGAGTACGCGGTCCTCGCCATGTCCGGCGAGGCCCGTGTCGACGGCGTCCCCGTCCTGCCCGGCTCCATGCTCTACCTCGGCTGCGGCCGCACAGAACTCCCCCTCCACGCCCTCTCGGACGCGGGCCTCATGCTCCTCGGCGGCGAGCCCTTCGAGGAGGAACTCGTCATGTGGTGGAACTTCGTGGGCCGCACGGACGAGGAGATCCGACAGGCGAGGGAGGACTGGATGACCGGCTCCCGCTTCGGCGAGGTGAAGGGGTACGACGGCGACCGGCTGGACGCCCCGGAGGTCCCGGCTACCCAGCTGAAGGCGCGAGGCCGGGTGCGCTGACCTGGGGTTTTCTCCCTGGAGTCGATGCAAGGGTGAGGGGATGCCTGGGCCCGCCCGTCGCTGTCGTCGCGAGTGTGGGAGGGGGACGTGTGGCAGCCCCCTCCCAGTCGCGTAGTAGGCGGGTGTGCTTCCAGGATGTGCTCACGTCTGAGCGGGTCTGGTCAGCTGAATGCTGACATTGATCACCTCCGGGGATCGGCGTCGCGACCTTGCCGAGTTCGGGCTGGTGACACTGCGCGGCTCTCGTCCCTGACCGGTGGTGCGCTGTCGTGCCAACTCCTGGGCGCAGGAGGTCAACGCGGTCGTTCGGGTCGCTCGTAGCTTGAAGAAGTGCCCAGCCGCGGACGCGGCGGGCGCGCTACCGATTGCTTCGAAAGGACCCCTCATGTTCGACATCGCCAAGGTACAGGCCGCTCCGAGCAAGGACCTGCTCACGCCCGACAACTCCGTCATGCTCTTCGTGGACCACCAGCCGCAGATGTTCTTCGGCACCGGCAGCGGCGACCGGGCCGCGATCATCAACAGCACCGTGGGTCTCGCCAAGGCGGCCAAGGCGTTCGACGTGCCGGCCGTCCTGACCACGGTCGCTGCCGAGTCCTTCTCGGGCCCCCTGCTGCCGCAGCTCGCCGAGGTGTTCCCCAAGAACGAGATCACCGACCGCACCACCATGAACGCCTGGGAGGACGAGGCGCTCGTCGCGGCGGTCAAGGCGACCGGGCGCAAGAAGATCATCCTGTCGGGCCTGTGGACCGAGGTCTGCCTGGTGCTGCCCGCGCTCTCCGCGCTGGAGCAGGGTTACGAGGTGTACGTCGTGACCGACGCCTCCGGCGGCGTCAGGCCGGCCGCCCACGAGCACGCGCTGCAGCGGATGATCGCCGCCGGCGCCGTCCCCGTGACCTGGGTCCAGGTCCTCCTGGAGCTGCAGCGCGACTGGGCGCGCCAGGAGACGTACGGCGCCGTCATGGAGATCGTCAAGGCCCACGCGGGCGCGTACGGCCTGGGCGTCGTGTACGCGCAGTCGGTCATCGGCGCGCACGCGGCCGGCTGACCCCCGTGGACACCGGCATTCTGATCCTGCGTCTGCTGGTGGGACTGCTCGTCGCCGGGCACGGTGTGCAGAAGGTCAGCCGGCATCTGGGCGGCAAGGGACTCGAAGGCGGTACCGAGGAGTTCCGAGGCGACGGCTTCCGCGGCGGCGCCCTCACCGCCCTGGCGGCGGGCGCTGGTCAGATCGGCTCCGGCCTGCTGCTCGCCGTCGGCCTCCTGACCCCCCTCGCCGCGACCGGCGTCATCGGGGTCATGACCGTCGCCCTCACCGTGAAGTGGTGCCACGGGCTCTGGGTGCAGAACGACGGATACGAGTATCCGCTCGTCCTCGTCGGCACCGCCGCCGCGCTCGCCGCCACCGGCCCCGGCGCCTGGTCCCTCGACGCGGCCCTCGGCCTCACTCCGTACCCGCTGTGGTGGGCCGCCCTCACGCTCGTGGCCGGTCTCGGCAGCGGACTCCTCACCCGGCTCGTCCTGCACCGGCCCCCCGCCGCCCCGGCGATCGCCGAGCGCTGAGCGCGAGCAACGCAGACCGGGTCCGGCCGGCCGCGTACCCCCGACCGGGCGGCCGGGCCCACCCCCCCACTTCTCCCTGTACAGGAGTACTCGATGGACACCCTCACGTCTCCGCACGGCGGCGGTCAGCCGCTGCTGCACCAGAAGGGCGCCGAGACCCAGGCGTTCGGCACGCTCAAGCAGCTGCCGATCGGCCTCGGCCACGACACCCGCATGTACGCCTGCCAGCGGCTGAACCGCGTCCTCGCCGACACGCAGATCCTCTACTCCCTCTACAAGAAGCACCACTGGCTCATGCGCGGGGCGACCTTCTACTCGCTCCACCTCATGCTCGACAAACACGCGGAGGCCCAACTGGCCATCGTGGACGCGCTGGCCGAGCGGGTCCAGAGCCTCGGCGGCGTCGCCGTCGGAGACCCGCGCCACGTCGCGGAGCTGACGTCGATCCCCCGGCCGCCGGACGGCGTCGAGCCGGTGCCCGTCATGCTGTCGCGGCTCCTCGACGCGCACGAGAGGATCCTGATCGACGCCCGGGACGCCGCCGCACGGCTCTCCGGCGAGGGCGACGAGGGAAGCGCCGACCTGCTCGTCTCCGATGTCATCCGCACCGGCGAGGCACAGGTGTGGTTCCTGGCCGAGCACCTCGTGGACACCCCTCTGGTGCACGGCTGATGGCGGACACCTACGACGTCGTCGTGGTCGGCGGCGGGCCGGCCGGCGAGGTCCTCGCCGACCGGATCGTCCGGTCGGGGCTGACCGCCGTCGTCGTCGAGGCCGAGGCGATCGGCGGTGAGTGCTCGTACCGTGCCTGCGTGCCGAGCAAGGCCCTGCTGCGTCCCGGGGCCGCCCGAGCGGAGGCCCGCTCGGTCGACGGGGCCCGGCAGGCGGTCACGGCCGCACTCGACCCGGCGCGGGTCCTTGCCCGCCGCGACCGCTTCACCGGGCGCGGTGACGACACCGGCCAGGCCGACTGGCTCGACGGTGCGGGCATCGCGCTCGTACGTGGCCACGGACGGCTCGCCGGTGAGCGCCGGGTGGAGGTGACCGGAGCCGACGGCACGGTCCGTACCCTGCGGGCCCGGCGCGCGGTCGTGGTCTGCACCGGCACGGAACCCGCCCTCCCTCCGGTCGAAGGGCTCGACCGGATCGGTGTGTGGACCAACCGGCAGGCCACCACCGCCGACGCGGTGCCCGAGCGGCTCGTCGTCATCGGCGGGGGAGTGGTCGCCTGCGAGATGGCCACCGCGTGGCGCTCGCTCGGCTCCTCCGTCACCCTGCTCGTCCGCGACCAGGCCCTGCTGACCGGCTGGGAGCCCTGCGCGGGCGAAGAGGTCAGCCGGGGGCTGAGCGACCTGTGGGGCTCGTCTATGTGGCCGCCTACGTGCCCCACGAGGGCGAGAGCCTCGGCCGGCTCCAGGGGGGCTTCCCCGAGTCCCCGCTGGCGGGCAGCTTGAAGGAGTGGACGTACCCGCTCCTCGACGGCGACTCCGCGGTCGAGGTCACGATCGAGGAGACGGCCTTTCCCTCCGTCTTCGCGGCGGACGTGCCCGAGGATGTCGCCGGCGTCCTGGCGGTGGCCCAACGCCCCCTCGCCACGGTCGCGTTCACGGAGAGCGCGCCCGCTGCCGCGTGGCGGACGAAACCGTCCTGGGCTCTGGTGGCCGGGGCGGACCGCACGATCAGCCCCGAGGTCCAGCGCTTCGGCGCGGCACGGGCCGGAGCCGTCGTCGTCGAACTCCCGGACGCCTCCCACGCCGTCGTCCTGTCCGAGCCCACACGGGTCGCCGACCTGATCAGAGATGCCGTACGGGCGACGAGCTGACCGACCGGCCGTCGCAACGACAGGAGTGGGACCGCGTCAGCCGGGACGAGGGCGCCGCTCAAGCGGCTGCCCCGGCCCCGAACGAGGGGCTGTCGGCAGCTTGGGATCGGCGATGGCCGGGCGCGATCGGTTTCACGATCCGGGCTGGTCGCCGTGGTCGCCGACGGTACGGGGCCAGGTCCAGGCGTACCGCACGATGAGGGCGAGAAGGATCAATTCCAGTGCGATGCCAAGGCCGTAGAAGTACAGCCAGGACGCGCCCACCGCGTTGAACGCCGTGACGGGGACGTAGAGCGAGGCCACGATGAGGTTCGCGATGCGGTTCGTCCGGGCGGGCAGTGTCGTCGACAGGACGACCATGAAGATGGGGATGGCCACGAGCGCCAGCGCCGTGGTCGAAAAGGTCTGGGAGAGGTCGAACTCGAAGACCTTGCCGTCGAGGATGTCTTTGACGACGCCGGGCGTGAAGAAGTTGAGAATGTCCACGTAGGCGTAGAGGAACATGAAGGCGGTCCACGTCGCGGCGAGCCTGGCTCTCAGTGGGATCCGCTGGTCTTCCAGTGTGGCGGTGGTGGGTTGACGTGTTCTCATCGTGGGCTCCGTCGTCGCGGTGAGGATCGGTGGGTCCACGATCGCTGAGCCCGGCGGCGGGCGCCTCGGCCCGGGGGCTTCGGTTCGCCTGGCCGATGGCATGGTCTCTCTCTCGTTCTTTCGGCGGATACGCCGAGGCGCGACGCTGCCTAGGCTGGAGCCGTGGTCACTTTCCGGCGCTCCGTCTGGCATGAGCCGCGGCCTGCTGACGCCCCACCCATCGGTCGTCCGGACTGGCTGCTGGTGGGCGTGTTCACGGCCGCCGCCTTGGTCGAGGGCATCGTTCGGCCGGGCTTGGCCTGGCGACCACTTGTGACGGTGCTCGCCCTGGCGCTGATGCCTGCCCTGCTCGGGCGGCGGGGCCGCCCCCTCATGGCCGTCCTGGTCGGGTGGGGGGTCGCCGGGCTGCTCTCGGTCCTCCAGCTGACTGCGCACGCCGGGGACCTCGACCTCTACTCCATGATGGCCGTCCTGATCCTGCTCTACTCCCTGGTGCGGTGGGGCTCGGGACGGGAGATCGTCTTGGGGACGGCGTTCGTGACAGTCGTTGTCGCGCTGGGGATGTACGCCGCCTCCGCGGGCTGGGCCGACGTTTTCGGCGGGAGCGTCCTCTTGCTGTTGTTCGTCGCCCTCGCGGTGGTGTTCCGCTACCGCGCGGACCTCTGGCGTCGCCAACAGCGCGAGATCCGCAATCAGGAGCGGGTGGCGCTGGCGCGAGAGCTGCACGACACCGTGGCCCACCACGTCTCGGCCATCGCGGTGCAGGCGCAGGCCGGTGGTGTGGTCGCCGGCATCCAGCCCGAGAAGGCTGCCGAGGTCCTGGCCGCGATCGAGTCTGAAGCGTCGCGAACCCTGGAGGAGATGAGATCCATGGTTCGGGTGCTGCGTGAGGAGGAAGCCGTCGCCTACTCACCGCAGCCGGGTGTCGCGGACCTGCCTGCTCTGGCGCGCGCCCACACGACGCCTACCGTCGAGGTCTCGCTGGACGGTTCGTTCGCCCGGCTGGCACGACCCGTGGACACCGCGCTCTACCGGCTCGCGCAGGAGTCGCTGACCAACGCCGTACGGCACGCCCGGAGCGCGACCCGCGTCGCGATCGACGTACGCCGGGAGGGCGACGCCGTCAGGCTGCGTGTCAGCGACGATGGACAGACCGAGCCGGGGCCGGCCCCGGAGCCTGGGTTCGGTCTGCTGGGCATGGCCGAACGCGCTCAGCTCCTCGGCGGATCGCTCTCCGCGGGGCCGGGGCCCGAGGGCGGCTGGGTGGTCGAGGCCGTGCTGCCGATGGCGGTGTTGGCATGAGCATCCGTGTTGTCGTAGCCGACGACCAGGACTTGGTGCGGACCGGGCTGGTGATGATCCTCGGCGCGCAACCCGACCTCGAGGTCGTGGGGGAGGCGGCAGACGGGCTCGCAGCGCTCGACCTGGCGACCCGGCTGCGTCCCGATGTCCTCCTCGTCGACATCCGGATGCCCGGGCTCGACGGCGTCGAGGTGACGCGGCGCCTGGCCGGGCCAGACGTGACGGACCCGATGGCGGTCGTCGTGATCACCACCTTCGACCTCGATGAGTACGTCCTCGGCGCCCTACGCGCCGGCGCCCGCGGCTTCCTGCTCAAGAACGCCGGGCCGGAGCTCCTCGTGCAGGCCATCCACGCGGCGGCCAACGGGGACGCGCTGATCGCCCCCAACGTCACCCGTCGGCTGCTGGCGACCTTCGCCGACCAGGCGCCGGTGGTACCGGTCCAGCCGAGCAACCCGCTCACCGAGCGCGAGGAGGAGGTGCTCGCGCTGGTGGCACGAGGCCGGACCAACGCCGAGATCGCCACCGAGCTCTTCGTCAGCCTGAGCACGGTCAAGACCCACGTCGCATCGTTGATGACCAAGCTCGGCGCACGCAACCGCGTCGAGATCGCGATGTGGGCACACGACACCAGACGCGTGAGAGCCGCTTAGCGCGGCCGGTCGTGGTCGTACGCCTCCTTCCAGTCGCCGATGGTGACCCTGGCGTGGGTCGGGGACCAGAACAGGTGGATGTTGAGGCATTCGTCGCGCAGGCGACCGTTGAAGGACTCGATGAAGTTGAAGGACTCGATGAAGGGGTTGCGCCACAGCTCCCCGGGTGGGATGAACAGGCAGCCGCGCACGCACTCCGGCCTCCTGTCGGACCGCACCGCGCTGCGCGCGCGGTTCGAGCTCGTCAGATTGCAGACGCAGACGCAGACGCAGACGCAGACGCAGACGCAGACGCAGACGCAGACCCGCGACACGTTCACCGTGGTGCGGTCGTCCCCGAGGCTGACCGAGACCAGACGGTTCCTCGTGGACATGATGGGCGACACGATCGCGGAGTGGACCGACGACGAGAACGTCCACGACGCCGTGGCCGCCCTGGCGACGCAGGCGGCCGTGGCCCACCGCCTGCGGGAACGGAGCAGGCTCACCCCGGCCCGGGGCCGCCGAGGTGGTGGCCATGTTGGTTGACTCCCTGGCGTCTTGCTGACCTTTTGCTGACCTCGGCCGCTGTCTGCCGCTGCCTGAGGCTGTCGTCGCGACTGCGGGAGGGGCGTATCGCAGCCGTTCCCGGTCGTGCAATCGGCGGGTGCGCTCTCCAGGGTGTGCTCGTGTGCGGGCAGGTCCGGTCAGCTGAATGCTGACCTTGTTCGTGACCGGCCTGAACACGGGTGGGCTACGAAGACCGGCTGGCAGATGTTCGGCGGAACGGCCGGGTGCCCGGCGGGGCGGGCGCGCGCCGGCTCTCGGCCGTCGCGTACCGACCAGGCGCCCGGGTCAGCGTGCTCAGTTCGTCGCGTCGGGCTTCACGAGGTCCGGAAGCTTCGTCTCGAAGAGGTCGTCGAGCTTCATCGAGGGCAGGATGTGACCCTGGTCGGCGGCGTCGTTCGCGCCCCAGGTGGCGGCCGCGAGGCGCTGGTTGGGCGTGCCGTGGTGGCCGTTGCTGCGGAAGTTGCAGTCGCCGACCTGGTAGAAGGACTGGGCGGAGTCCAGTACCCGCTGGGTGTTGAGGGCCTCGCCGCGCGAGTGGGTGAGGAAGTACGTGCCGAACGCGTCCGCCATCAGCTCCGTGCGCCGGGTGGCCTCCGGCCCGGTGAGCGTGGTGTTGTCGAACAGACCGTCCTCGTACTGCACGTGGTGACCGAACTCGTGGCCGAGGATGGCGCGCGGGGCGGTGTCGCCCAGGCCGACGGCCTTCATGCCCTGCAGGACGCCGTCACCCATGACGATGCGGTCCGAGACACCCAGCGGCTGCGGGTTGTTCTTGTCGGAGTAGGCGAAAGCGTTGAAGGTGAAGATCGGGTTGGCGCAGTCCTGCAGCACGGGCTCGTACTGGACCAGCGCGATGAACAGCCAGCCCAGGCCGATGTTGTCCTCGGGCGTGCCGCCGTACACCACGGACAGGGTGCGGGCGAGCCGCTCGGGGGAGGAGAAGACGTCGGCGCCGTGCATCGGCACGAGCTGGATGTCGTCGGAGGGGATGTCCCAGAAGTTCTTCAGGTCCTTGGCCTGGGACGTCAGCTCGTTGGTGTACTCACCGTTGACGCCGAAGGTGTTGGACTTGGACTCGGTGCCGAACAGCAGCGCGTCGTAGGTGGGCATGTCGAACCCGCCCAGGAGGTAGAGGAAGAGGACCAGCAGGGGCTGATCGGCGTCTGCCAGCAAGGAGTCCGTGTAGGCCGACAGCTCCGTGCTCCGGCACTGGTGGTCGCCAGGGTTGATGGCGCTGTCGAGGATGTCCGCCCACTGGGTGTCGGCTATGCCGTACTTGGCGGCGGTGGCCGCACGGCGCGCCTGCCAGTCGGCCGCCAGCTTGGCGAGGATCTCGTCGACGAGGGCCTTCGCCTTGGGATCGAGCTTGGAGGTGTCGATGCCGGAACCGGCGGACGCGGCGGTGGCCGCGGTGGTGTCGTCAGCGGCCGTCGCCGGCAGGGCCGCGCCGAAGGCGCAGGTGGCGGCGGTCACGAGGGTGACGGCCAGGGCGAGGGTCTTCTTCACAGTCAACTCCCTTGAGGTGGTGGAACCGAGGAGCCCCGACGTCCTCGTGGGACGGGAGGGGCGGCCGGTTCGCTGCGGAGCCGAGTCTGCAAATGATGTGCGCTCCGGAGAAGCCGTCCGTGCTGGCGGAATCCGGCAATGACAGGAAGGTGACGGACGCCGTGCGTCCGGGCACGTCCGATGGGGCATTCGTCGTGTGGCGAGGCGTCGGACACGTGCCCCGGGAGGGCGGGCGTCTCAGATCCAGCCGCGGCGGGTGGCCTGGATGCCGAGCTGGAAGCGGGTCCGGGCGCCGAGGACTTCCTGGAGGCGGGTGATGCGGCGCGCCACCGTGCGTTCGCTGACCCCGAGTTCGCGGGCGATCGCCGCGTCGGTGAGGCCGCCGCTGAGATACGTGAGGAGCTGCCGGGTCTCCCGCGTGGGACCGGGAGCGGACTCGTCCGTCGGCCCGCCCTGGGCGGACAGCGGGGCGGCCATCTGCCAGAAGGACTCGAAGAGATCGATCAGCGCGTAGAGGAGATCCGACCGCTGCACCACGATGTTGTGACGGCTGTCGAAGCCACGCGCGGGCGCACTGACCACGGCGAAGCGCCACCACGGCACGCCCAACCAGCGATTCGCGGCCTCCTCCTGGGGCGCGAGCCTCGCCGACGATGCGGCGAACCAGGGGTACGTCCTGCCCTCGCTCAAGGTCGACGAGCTGTTCGAGGCCAAGCTTGCCGACCTCGTGAAGCCCGACACGGCCGGCTGAGCCGTCTTCCGGTTCGGCGACGTACGGGTCCGAGTCGCCGGCTACCCCACGTCCCGGGCCCTGCCCGGCCGCTCTCGGCTCGCCGGTGGCCTCCGTCGAGGCCACCAGCGCGGGTCTCTCGATCAGGGCGGGCACGTGGTGTCGGGGCTCACCTTCGTGAGGGCGATCAGATAGTCCTCGACCTTCCTGTCGACGCAGGCGTTGCGGCCGTAGCCGGTGTGGCCCGGCGCGTCGAAGGACAGCAGCATGCCCCCGGGGAACTGCCGTGCCAGACTGACCGCTTCGCTGTATCGGGTCGCCGGGTCGCCCGTGGTACCCACGACGAGGACCGGCGGAACGCCGTCGGCGTGCACCGCGTGCGGCCGCTCGGGACCGGTCGGCCAGTCCTTGCAGACCAGTTCGCCGGCGACGGCCGACGTGCCGTACACACCGGCCGCCTTGTCGGCGTCGGGCAGCGCGTCCCAGTAGGCCTGTGCGTCGCGCGGGTGGGGGACGTCGAGGCAGTTGACCGCCGTCAGAACGGCTTCGGTGTTGTCCTCGGGCACGTCGGACGCCCCGGACTTGTCGGACCCGTCAGATCCGTCTGACTCCTCGGAGCCCTCGGACTCGTCAGCGGTCTCAGGCTCGTCTGACTCGTCGGCGGTCTCGGACTCGCCGGCGGTCCCATCCTCCGTGCCCGGCTCCGCTTCCTGCTCCTCTGTCGTGAGGCCCGCCAGCTTCGTACCGTCACCCGCGTCCGCCGCGTGCAGCGCCTCGGACAGGCCCTTCCACTGCTGCTCCGGCGTGTACATGGCCATGCTGAGCGCGGAGACGAGGCCCTCGGCATCGAGTCCGTCCTCGGAGCCCTCGACTGGCAGGGGCTCGCGCTGTGTCTGCTCCAGGAGCCGGTCGATGAGCGCGCGTATCTCCTCGGGCGTGCCGCCCGGGCAGTCCTCGCCGACCGTCTCCGCGCAGCTCTGCGCGTAGTCGTCGACCGCGTCCCGGAAGCCCGTCGCCTGGCCGATCATGCGCCTTCGCCAGTCGAGGGACGGGTCGACCGCCCCGTCCAGGACCATCGCCCGTACCCGGCGCGGGAACTGTTCCGCGTACGAGGTGCCCAAGCTCGTGCCGTACGACCAGCCGACATACGTGAGCTTGCGGTCGCCGAGGGCCGCCCGCAGCACGTCCATGTCCCGGGCCGCGTCGAGCGTGCCGACGTGCCGGAGCAGCGGACCGCTCGCCTTCGCACACGCCTCGGCCTGCTCCCGCGCGCCCGCGAGGGTGTCGGCGTGTTCGGCGTCGGTACGGGGGTAGAGCGGTGCGGGCGCAGCGGCGGCCTCTGCGGACTCCTCGGCTGTATCAGCCGTATCGGACGCATCGTCGGTCGGCTCGCCCGTCGACTCGTCCGGCTGTCCGTCGGCCTGCTCCGTGGTGAGGCAGGTCAGGGCCGGCTTGCTCTCCCCGACGCCGCGCGGGTCGAAGCCCACGATGTCGAACCGCTCGCGCACGCCTTTGCCGAGCTCGTCGGCGAGGCCGCCCTTCAGCTCCTGGAATCCGCGTTCGCCCGGGCCTCCGGGGTTGTAGACGAGGGAGCCGATCCGCTTGTCCGCCGTGGCGGTGGCGGCCTTCGCCACCGGCAGGACGAAGGTCCTGCCGTCGCCGGGGTGGGAGTAGTCCATCGGCACGGTGAGCGCGGCGCACTGCAGGTCGCCGCAGGGACGCCAGTCGAGCTCCTGCCCGTAGAAGGGCCGCAGGTCGGGGCGGGCGGCCGGGTCGGCGGCCGAGGAGTGCGGCCGGCTCTCGCCCGCGCCGGGGCCGGCCGCCGTGCAGGCGGCCAGGGAGGTGGCGCTGAGGGCGGCGAGGGCGATGACGAGGGTCCGTTGGCGGACGAGGGGGCGGATCAAGAGGTACTCCCATGGGGTGAACGGTCCAGGGAATGATCACGCGTCGATGCTGAGGTTTTCCTGAAGCCCCGGGACGGGAGCCGCTGAGGTCGGGCGAAGTGCCGGGACGGTCGCTCCACAGCTTTGGGACGGTCAGTCCGGCGTGGGCAGCCGCAGTACGAAGCGGGCCCCGCCGCGCTCGCCGCGTCCCGCCGTGAGGGTGCCGCCGTGCGCATGGGCGACCCAGGCGGCGATGGACAGACCGAGGCCGGTGGAACCCGATCCGCTGCGGAACCGCTCGAAGAGCGCGTCCGCGACCTCCGAAGGCAGGCCGGGGCCCGCGTCCTCGACCGTCAGCGTGCCGTCCCGGGCCACCGTGATCAGCACGTCCGCCGGGACGCCCGGCTCGTGCCCGTGCTTGAGTGCGTTGCCCAGCAGATTGCCCACGGCCCGCCGTACGAGGTCGGGGTCGGCGACCACGACCGTGTCCGCCGCCTCGACCCGGACCCGGTGGCCCTGCGTGGGAACCTCCTCGACGACCGCCTCCACCAGCTGGTCGAGCCGCAGCGGCTGCCGCGCCACCGCGGCCGTACCGGACATGAGCCGGGCCCGGGTGAGCAACCCGTCGACGAGACGGCCCATGCTCTCGGCGAGGCGCAGGGTGCGCCGGTGCACCTCCGCGCTGTCGGTCTCGCCGCGCAGCGCCGTTTCGGCGAGCGTACGGAGCGAGGCGGCAGGGGTCCGCAGATCGTGCGCGGCGTCCGCGAGGAACGCCTCCTGCTGGGCGAGCGCGGTGAGCGCGGGCCGCACCGCCCGCCCGGACAGCAGGTGTCCCACGGCCGCAGACAGCAGTACGAGGACGGCGCAGCCGCCCGACACCACCCACACGAGCCGCCGGTGCCCGGCCTGCGGGGCGGTCGAGTCCGACACGGTGACGAGGACGCCCTGCGGCGGTTCGTCGCCGACAGCGTCCGGTGCGTAGAAGGGCTGCGCGAACACCCGTACCGGCGCGCCGTCCGTCGTACGCCGGTCGAAGGCACGCACCTCGTCGGCCCGCACCGCCGCCCGGCCGACGGCCAGGACGGTGCCGCCGCTCACGGCCAGGCACGGCTTGGCCGGTGCGTGCGCGACGGTGAGCAGGTCCGGGTCGTCCTCCGACGTGACGAGTACGGTCAGCGGAGGGCAGGCGGTGTTCATGTTGTCCGCGAGGACCCCGGTGTCCAGGCGGCCCTCCTCGTCCGTCTCCAGCAGGCCGAGGGCCCAGCTGGTGTCGGCGTTCATCGAGTGGTCGAGCTGCTCCCGCCAGCGGCCGCTGTCACTGCGCACGGCGAACACGGCCATCGCGACAAGGCCCACGGCGCTGGTCAACGCGAACAACAGGCTGATCCGCCGACGCAGCCGCAGCACGCGCGCCGTGGGGGTGAGGGGGCGCGAGCCGCGGAGTCGTGCGGGCCTCACGGGGCGTCGGCGCCGGGCGGTGCGAGCCGGTAGCCGACCCCGCGCACGGTGTGGATGAGCGACGGGTCGCCGAGCTTGCGGCGGAGCTGGGAGACGAGTACCTCCAGGACGTTCGACTGGGGCTCGGCCATCTCGTCCCAGCAGCTCTCGATCAGCTCGGCCCGGGAGACCGCCTGGTCGGCACGGGTCGCGAGGACCTCCAGGACCGCGAACTCCCGGCCCGTCAGCGTGAGCAGCACGCCGCCGCGCCGCACGTGCCGGCGCGCCGTGTCGATCTCCAGGTCGCCGACGCGGTGCACCGGCGGGCGTACGACGGCGGCGCGGCGGCACAGGCTGCGCACCCGGGCGACCAGCTCGGGCACGGCGAACGGCTTGACGAGGTAGTCGTCGCCGCCGCTCGCGAAGCCCTCCACCCGGTCCGCCACCGTGTCCCGTGCGGTCAGGAACAGCACGGGTGCGGTGCTTCCGCCGCGCCGCAGCCCGTCGACGTAGCCGGCCGCGTCCCCGGACGGCAGCATCCGGTCGAAGACCGCGCAGTCGTACGTGGTGACGAACAGCGCCTCGTCCGCCTGCGGCAGATCGGCCGCCTCGTCGACGGCGAACCCGGCGGCCCGCAGGGCGGCGGCCACACCGAAACGGAGGTTTTCGTCGTCCTCGACGAGCAGTACACGCACCCGCACACCCTAGTGTGAGCGCCTGGTCGTACCGGCCGAGCCGACGCTGGGCGCCGGCCATGCGGAAGTCTTCACCTGGCAAGCGGCCTCGGGCGGCTTGACGCCAAATGGCGGGAATCGGCCAAGATCTGCGCGTCCTTGCAGCGTGTGACCTGTTCCAAGCTCAGCCGCCCCTCTCAGTGACCCGCCCGCCCCCCTCAGTGGCCCGCCACCCCCCATCAGCGGCCCGCCGTCGCGCTCCTGGGCCAGTCGCGTCCGGAAGGGCTGGAGGCGTCACGCGGTCAGTCGGTGCCGGCCGTGCCGGCGCCGGGTATGCGTGCCTTCGCGAGCAGCGCGAGGCAGTGGTCCCGCAGCAGGTCGGAGGGAACCGCGCCGAGCGAGATGTCCCGGACGACCTGGCGCAGCTCGACGACGGGGGAGCCGGCCAGCATCTCGAGCACCTCGAACTTGTTCCGCATCGGAACCTTCGGGTCGGACACGAAGTCCCGGCAGGTGGCGGCCGCAGGTGCGTGCTGCAGACGAGCCAGGGTGATCAGAGCCCTTGTCTGGATGAAAGGGGTGGACGTTCTGGCCAGCCGTTCGAGCAGGTCCAGCACGTCCGCGCCGCCCAGGTGCTGCAACACGTGGACCGCGGCGATGCGGACCATCGGCGATGCGTGCCGGGAGGCGGCGATGCGCCGGTGGGTAGCGCTCGTCTCCGGCAGCAGGTGGTCCCGGGTCAGCGCCAGCGCGCGGATCCGCACCTCCGTCGGCTGGCGCTTGTCGGCCGCGACGTCGGTGAGCACCTGCCTGGCCCGCACTGGGTGTGCCCGGCACAGCGCCTCCAGCGCCTGGACGCGCGCATCCGCGTCGACCGGCGCGTCCGTCAGCAGATCCTCCAGCGCCCGGCACCCGTCTTCCGGAGCGATCTTTCCCAACGCGTCGGCGGCGCGGATGCGCGCCGCCGGACCGAACGCCGACCGGGCGAGCTCGTCCAGACAGCGGCTTGCCCTGACGTCGTCGAGTCCCGCCAAATGCGTCCCGGCCCGCACCCGCATCTCCTCCAGCAGTTCCGGGTTGTCCAGCACGGACAGCAGGGCGTCGGCGGCCTTGCGGGTGCGGAACTGGTCGAGGCGCTCGGCGGCCAGGAACTGCGTTGCCCGGGGCACCGAAGGGTGCAGCGCGATGACGGTGAGCAGGTACAGGGCCCGCGGGTCCCGTACGTCGTCCAACGCCTCGGCGGCCTGTAGGCGCAGCCCGGTCCCGGCCATGGGGTCGCCAGCCAGGACGTACAGGACGTCCTGGCCGCGCGGGTCGGAGAGGGAGAGCAGCGCCCGGCCCGCCAGGAGCCTCTCCGGTCCGGTCAGCCGCTCCGTCGCCGCGATCGCGGCCAGCGCGTCGGCCGCCCTGGGGTCGCCATGCCGGCTCAGCGCTTCGGCCGCCCGCAGGATCAGCGTGGGCTCGTCGGAGGGCCCGGTCAGCAGGCGGGCCAAGGCGTCCACGACGCGGGGGTCACGGAGCCGTGAGAGTCCATCGGCAGCCGACAACCGCAAGTGGCGGTCCTCTGAGGGGTCCTGGGCGATCCGGGCCAGGCACTCGACGGAGTCCTTCCCGCCCAGCCATTCCATTGCCTCGAGCACCCGACTCCGGGAGGACACAGGGCGCTGCCGGTCCTCGGCTGCCTTGCGCAGGGAGCGGAAGGCGGAGTACGGGTGGAGCCGCGAGAGCGCCTCCACGGCGGCGGACCGGACATGCGTAGGGGTCGGTCCGTCGATGGCGATGTCGAGCAGGATGGTGACGGCGCTGTCGGGCGCGGTCCGGTCCAGGGACTCTGCGGCGTGCAGCCGGTCCACCCACCAGGTCTCGGTGGACCGCGCGAGGTCCGCCAGCGCCCGCGCGCCTCGCTCGTCACCGAGCCGGCCCAGGATCTTGGCGGCTCTGATCCTGTGTGCCGCGTCCGTTCTGTGGTCGTCGGTGACGGAGACCGGAAGCTCATGGGCGTCCGCGGAGCCCAGGTCCGCAAGCATCTCCGCGGCGTGCAGCCGGGATTCCAGGTCGTGCACGGGGAGCGCCGCGAAGGAAGAGATCGCTGCGGTGCCCCGGGCGTCCCCCAGGTCTACCAGCGACCGGGCGGCCCGCAGCCGGTCGAACGGGTCGCGACGCTCGTTGCGGATGACCGCGAACAGTTCCCGCGTGGCCGTCCGCAGCACCCGCTGGGGAAGGGGGACGCCCTCGCCGCTCAGCCGGGCGACGTACTGGGCACCATGCAGCTCCCTGGCCCAGTGCACGAGCAGTCGTGCGAACTGCGGACGGCCGGACCAGGAGGAGACGAGGAAGTCGACATAGGGATTCTCGACGGCGGCCAGCGGGGCCACCCGGCGCCTGCGCGGCCGGCCGCCGACGATCGAGCGGTAGGCAGCCCGGTTCCGCTCGGGGTTCCCGACCGTGGCCTGCGCCGCGAGGTGTTCGAGCAGCGTCTGGTGGACGAACTCCAGGCCACCACCTCGCCTCACGACGAGCCCGCCTCGCAGCAGTACCTCCTCGCACAGCGCGCTCCACTGCTCGGGACGGAGGGAGTCGGGCCGCAGGTGGCCCGTCCACCGCTCGATCAACTGCTGTTCGGGAGTGGTGTCCCCGTGGTACTTGGCCAGGGCCAGCTCCCGCAGGACGTGATCTGTCACGGTCCCGAGTCCTTCCGCCGCGCGGACCCCTTCGGCGCCGTGGCGGTCCAGAACGGCGTGCGCTTGCTCCAGTACGCCGGCGCGCTCGCCGTACTGCTGGGAGCGGAGCAGGTCCATGAACCGCGTGTACAGCGCCCAGCGGCCCCGGGGGAGCGGCTGTTGGCCGGATTCGGCGTGCAACTGGCAGAGCATGGTCGCCATCAGCGGCACCGTCACCAGATGCCGCACGCTGGGAATCTTGGCGTGATCCAGGAAGGCAGTGGTCTTCGCCTCCGGCTCCGACAGGCCCAGAGCGGTGAACCAGGCGCGGGCGAACTGGGGCAGCTGCTGGAGGTCGAAGGGCAGCAACGAGCAGCATCGGAACCGGGGCACGTCCCGGACGTCGAGAGTGGGCCTGGTAGCCAGGACGAACCGGAACTGGTGCGCGTACGTGTCCTGTTCCCGGATCGAGGCGAGTTTGCCCAGGACGCGCTGCCGCGCCTCCGGGCTCATCACCTCGTCCAGGCCGTCCACCAGCAGCAGCCAGCGCACGCCCGGCGCCGGGGGAGCGGCGAAGAGGTCCTCGCGGATGGACCTGACCAGCCCGGCGCCGCTGAGCTCCCGAGAGACGGCGTCGTGCAGGAGGATCGCGAAGGGCAGGTCGTCGACCAGGTCCGCGGCTCTGACAAGGACGGGGACCGAGTGGTAGAAGTGCTCCTCGGTCCACCTGCGAGCGACCGTGGTGATCCAGGAACGTAGCAGACTGGACTTTCCGAAGCCCGGACCGCCGAAGACGACCACGTCGTCGGGGTGGTCCAGGAGCGCGTCGGCGGGGGTTCGAGCCTCGTCGTCCGGCACTGGGCCGTGGTTCCGGAATGCTGTCGTGTGCTGGTGTACGTAGACGGTGGACAACGGCGGCGGCACCGTGCCGGGGATCACTCCTGGGTACGGGTGCTCCCGGGCGGCACGCGCGGAGAGGTCGAGGAACTCGCGCAACTGCGGTCCGAGGAAGGGCCAGCCGCCTGCCTCGATTTCCGCGTCCGACAGCGTGCCCAGCCAAGTGCGGCAGTCGGCGCTCCACCGACTGTCGCACCAGCCGGGATCGAGCCGGGCGATGAGCTCGCGCGCTCCCACCATGTGTGAACTGCCGGTCCGGTCGGCGGTGGTCAGCATGCCGGCCACGCACCCCGTCCGGCGGTTGAGGACGGGACTGCCGCTGAACCCGCCGGTCAGCACCGCGCCGCGTAGCCGGTGCAGGCTGTTCGGCCGCTCGAAGGAACGGGAGGACGGGCCCTCGTAGGAGAAGGTCGCGGACTGCCCGGCGCGGAACATGCCGGACGGATGCCCATAGGCCCACAGCGTGTCTCCGACGGCCAGCCGGTCCGACAGCGGCAGGGCGGCGGGGCTCTCTTGCCGGTCGGTGTCGGTGACCTGGAGGAATGCCAGGTCGAGCCCTTCCTTCGGGGTCAGGAAGTACCACTCCGGACGTACCTGGAGCTCCAGGATCAGCGAGCGCGAGGCGATGCGGCCCACGATTCTGGGTGGCAGCTCAGCCGCCGAGGCGGCTACCACGTGGGCGCACGTGGCCACCACGCCGGGCGCCACGAAGAAACCGGTGCCCACGGCGAGCGGTTCGCCGTCGGACGAGGGCACTTCGAGCGCGACGACGGAGTCCAGCAGCGCCGACTCCTGCCTCCCTAAGAGAAGGCCCGTCACGCCGAGGTGCTGTCCCATTCGAGCGTGACCTTGAACGCCGACTTGGCGCTCGCCTTGCCGATGGCGGCCACCAGAGAGCCCGATTCCAGGGCGATGTCGCAGCCGAACTCCAGCGTCACCTTACTCGCCGTGCTCTGCCGGGCCTGCTCGCCCACGGCTCGCGCCACCGCGTTCAGCCCGGACATGACCTGGTCGAGACTGGGGCGACGGGCGGCGATCTCGGTCTCCTCGCCGTCTGCCGCAGCCTCGGCGGAGTGCGCGAACACTTGCATGCGCACCCCGTCCTGGGTCACGGGGACCACCACGGTCTCTCCCGCGGTGCGGTCGTCCTCTGTCATCCTGACTTCCCCCAGGAGTCGGCCCGAACCTCTGTGACGAGCCCGGAGCGGGCCGTGAAGACATCGTGGCACAGGCCACCGACAGCGCGCGGCCGCCGGAGACAATCTCATCCGCGAGGAACTCACCTCAGGGCCCCGGTCGCCCTTGCCCCTTCGCGGCCGCGGTCGAGGAGTTTGTTGGGACCGGTGCACGCCGGAATCCGCCATGACCGTACTGGAGTCGCTGAAGTCGTTCCTGGAGGAGACCCGGTGCGTGTTCGTGCTTGCGCTGGACCTAGCTTGATCTCTTAGTCCCTGAACGGCATCGAGCCCTGGAGCCGATCGCCGATCGCCGATCGCCGTGCCAAGGCCGCCGATGCCCACCAGGCCCGTGTCGAACTGCTGTCGCCACATGGTGTGTTCCTCGCGTCATCTCGACGGCGAGTGCAGGCCGAGGGTGCGGGCCTTACCTGATGGTCTCCTCCAAGGCGGACCGACTGTCGGCCCGGGCCGACAGTCGGTCCGCCTTGGAGGAGACAGACGAAAGGGGGTGTCACCCATGCGGGTGACACCCCCTCGCCGTGCGTCCTACATGGAGGAGTCGTCGAGCGGGTTGTTCATCACGGCAGAGGCCTCGCAGCTCGCGATCACGCCGCTGCTGGCGCCGATCTTGCAGACCTCGAAGTAGGCGTTGTCGATCCAGCCGGCCTCCAGGTACGTGCTCCACGAGGCGGTCGTCTGGCCGCTGGGCACGGTCCGCATCGACCAGACCCTGTGGCCGGCTTCGCCGTTGGTGATGAGGCGGATGCCGACGACGTAGCCGTCGGTCGCGCGGTCCTGGGCGACGATCTGGATCGGGTCGAGACGGTAGGGGTTGAGCCCCCAGCCGATGACCATCCGCCCGTAGTACGAGTTGGTCGAGACCGTTGCCTCAGTGCCGGAGGCAGCGGCCGCGGGGCTAGCGAGGAGCGGAGTGACTACGGTGGCCAGAGCCGCGGCGGTGGCGACGAGGCTGCTCTTGAGGCGCAAGGATCCCCCAGGGAAAACATGTTGGCTTGGAAATGTCTACTCTAGCTCGAATTTGATCATGCTTGACCATGTGTCAACTTGCCCCACCCGAGGTGCCATTCGGCCTTCCGCGGCCTTCCGCGGGCTTCTCGCCGGTAGCCGGCTCGCGGCGTCGAACAAGTGTGGAGCTTGCCGGGGCAGTAGGGGCCGGCGTTGGGGGCAGGATGGGCGTGCGGGTCATGGTGGTCGACGAGCACCGGGCCGGGGTCGGGGCTGGGCGTCAGGCCTTCGAGAGGGCGGCGCGGGTTTGCTGTTCTCCCCAGCTAGGGTCACAGCCCGTGGGGGTGGTGGTCTCCGCCCACGCAGCTGAGACCACCACCACCCCGGCTGCGGGGCAGGCAGGGGCTTGGCTCCTACGGAGGCAAGCCGCATGGAGGGGCCGGCCTGGCATGCGTGGCCCTGCTTTGAGGGGCGAGGGGGCGCCGACACACCAGGGTGCGCTCGTGCGCGAGCAGGTCTGGCCAGCTGAATGCCGACGTTCGCTGCGCCTTTGCTGACGCAGCATCAGATGCCTGATGGTGTGGCACAGGGAGTACCGGCGCGCCGGTCTTGGCACCGTGGCCCGCGTGGCTCAGGGGCTGGCGGGAGATGGTGGTACGGCTGTTCCGGCCAGCTTGCTCGGCTCGACGTGAGACGTTGCTCCAGCCCTGGTCGAGCCGGATGGAGGCGGCGAGCCGAGGGCTCTGCTTGAGCGCGGCGTCGTCGTGGTGGCCTGCCGCACTGCCTGCCCTCCCATGCACGACCCTCCCCTTGGCTTCACGAGAATGACGTCACTGCATGGGCCGGCCCGCCGCCCGAGAGGGGCCTTGTTCCCGTATGGCTACGGCCAGGTGGTGTGGAACGAGGTCCGGGCCTCATCGGATTGCGGACAGCATCTGACCTATATGCCGCCTATTGTTCGTCTGCGGTCGGCCAACGGGAAGGCTCGACCACCGCTCAGTGCGGTGCCACCTCAACAGGCAGCAGGCAAGGAGTGACGTGACCATTCTGGTTACTGGTGCGACGGGAACTCTGGGGCGCCTGGTGGTTGAGCGACTTCGGCGTGCCGGACAGACGGTTCGCGCGCTCACGCGCAACCCGGCCGAGGCGACCGGTCTGCCCGACGACGTCGAAGTGGCGGGCGGCGACCTCACGAAGCCGCAGGCAATGGCGGCGGCCCTCGACGGAGTCTCCGCCGTGCACCTGCTCGGAGCCACCGGGCACGACCACGCCCCGTTGCAGACGGGGCCGCAGATCATGGCGATGGCCGCCGAGGCAGGCGTGCGGCGGCTGACGGTCCTGTCGCCTGGTGAGGAAGGAGAGCTGGGACAAGCCGTGCGTGACAGCGGCCTGGAGTGGACGTTCATCTGGCCCATCGACCTCATGTCGAACGCACTCGGATGGGCTGAGGTCATCCGGCGTACGGCGGAGGTCCGCGAGCCGTACGCGAACCGCAAGACCGCTTCGGCAGACGAGGCGGACGTCGCCGCCGTTGCCGCGACAGTGCTGGCCGGAGGCGGCTATGCGAGAAGGCGCCTCATCCTTTCGGGCCCGGAAGCACTCACGCCGGCCGACAAGGTGTCCGCCATCGCGTCGGCGACCGGCAGTCACATTCGTTTCACCGAGCTGACCGATGATCAGGCACGGCGGCACTGGCGTGCTGAGGCGTCGCCCGAGGAGGGCATCGAGTTCATGCTGCACATGTGGGCGACCGTGCCGGAGACGGTGGCCAGGGCGACTTCAACGGTCGAGGAAGTTGTCGGCCGCCCGCCTCGGACCTTCGCGCAATGGGCCACCGCACACGCCGACGCCGTCCGCCCCTGATACGTGGGAAGGGGCTGCCGCCACTCGCCGTGTTCCGGGTGACGGCGTCATCGGAGGCCACGTGTAGCTCGCCCTTCGACATCCGCGGCGTGACCAGGACGCTTCACGGGGGCATTCCGATGCTCCCGCGGCAAGCGCCCAAGCGCCGCCAAAACTCGGTTCTGGCACAGATCTTGGGGAGCCATCGCGGAGGGTGACAGCTTCGTTCGATTGCAAGGAGGGGCGGCGACCTGGGGGACCGTCACCGATCACGCATTCTGGTCCACCACCAGCGCGTCGTCGCCCACTCGTTGTAGTTGGGCTCCGGCAAGGTGCGGCGCTCAAATTCCTCATCGATACGCGTGATCAATCGGCCCAAGTCCCGTTTGGCTCCGGGCGGAAGGCACAGCATCGCCCACTCCAGGTCATCACGGGCATCTCCCACCCCGGGCGAATCAAACGCGGAGCCGTCCAGGTAGCGTCCGGGCTCCTTAAAAGCCCACTCGAAACACGAGAGTGCCTTGGCGACCGCGTTGGGCCACATCTCCTGGTCTTCGACCCGGCGGATCGCTGCACGAGTCCGTGCGGAGACGCCGGGGACCCTCAGAACCGGATACTGCCATCGTGGCCGCCACCGCTCTGCGCGGACGGCCTTGGGACGCCTACGCGGCATCGCCCTTTCGGATCAACATGAGGCCATCCTGCCACGGCTGGGCACCCGCATGCACTGGCTGTACGCCAGCCGCAGCAGGGGTTCCTACCATCCGGTTCTCGCGCAGCTCTTGGGGAACATCGCGAAGTGTTATTGGAGAAGGATCATCTTGCGGAGTAGGTCGAACCCGGCGCGGCCGTAGAGCTGCCGCTTGATCTTCTTGATGCGGTTGACGGCGCCCTCGATGCTGCCGGAGTTCCAGTCGAGAGTGAGCCCGGCCGTCACGGCGTCGAGGTCTCGGAGCAGGTGGAGTGCGAAGCCGGTGAGGCCCGGTAGCTGGCTGGCGTCGACTGCATCGATCCAGGTGGGGAGTGTGGAGCCAAGGCGGTCGGTGAGGATTTCGCCGAAGTCGCGCATGTGTCCGGCGGCCTGGTCCAGTTCGGGGCAGTGGGCCAGGACCTGCTTCAGGCTGGCCTGGTCCTCCTCGTTCAAGGTCGCGGGGTGTCGGGTGAGCCAGCCGGTCACCTGCCGCACCGTCGGCGGCCGAGGCGGTGCGGCGGACGGAATCCCGCGCAAGGTGGCGATGTGGGCGCGGACCATGCCGTAGGTGACAGGAGCGTGCTCGGCTATCAGCTCGCCGTGCAGTCGGGTGACGCTGGTGCATCCCTCGGCGAATCGCCGCTCCAGGTAGGGCTTGTAGGGGTCCAGCCTGCTGGGCCGGGGCCGGTTCTCGCGGAAGGTGTCCTGCCAGCGTGCGGCGTTCGCGTACCGGAGCAGGGTGTTGAGTCCCCAGCCCAGGTGCCGGGCGATCGCCCGGCGTGAGTGACCCTGGGCAAGTAGCTCGTGGACCAGGGCGTGTGCGGCCTTCTTCCGCTCGGCCCGCCGGCCGACGGGGTCCGAGTCATCCTGTGGCAGGCCAGAGGCCAGGCGAGGCGTCTCCGGCCGTGTGCCGCTGGGCGACGGGTTGCGCAGGCAGTCGCGGTGGGCGGCGACGCAGGTCTCCACGGCTCGGCCGAGGCCCTGCCACAGGTGGAACCGGTCGGCGACCTGCAATGCGTCGGGGGCACCGCGGCGGGCACCCTCGGCGTAGGCACCCGCCCGGTCCCGGCAGATGATCTGCACTCCGGGGTGCCGGATCAGCCAGGCGGCCAGCGGCCCGGCTTGACGTGTCGGGAGCACATCGACCACGCGACGGTCTTCGACACTGGTCAAGACGGTGGAGTAGGTCTGGCCGCGACGGATCGCGAAGTCGTCCACGCCCAGCACACGCGGCGTGCTGAACCGCGGATCGGGCAATGTCATGACCCTGCGTAACAAGGTCATCCGTCCCGCGCCGAAGCCCAGCTGGGCCGCCAGCCGAGCACCGGCCCGCCCGGCCAGCGCGAGCCCCACCCGCTCCAGCGCGCGGCTGAGCCGCCAGGTGAACCGCGCGTGCGGGGCAGCCAGCCGGGAGAACGGCTCGGCGAACGTCCGGCGCGGGCAGTCCGCCGAACCGCAGATGAAGCGCCGGACCGTCAGCCGGATCACGAAGCGCTGCTCAGCGAGCGGAAGATCCCTCAGCCTGCGCTGATATCGGTCGTGGACCCGGTCCGAGAAACGGCCGCAGTCCGGACAGGTAGCGCCGGCCGCTCGGCCTCTCGCCACCACCTCGACCGTGCCGAACGCGGCCGTAACCGCCTCGACATCCACATCGTCGATCCCGTCGAACACCAGCGAGCCCCAGAACGGTGCATCGGTCTGCATGACCAGCACCATCACCGTCGACAACCGACCGCAGCAGCGACCGCCAGACACCTGAGGGAGCGTCAATTCTGATCGGCGGACGGCAAGGCGTACGCCGTCTCGCACGAGCCAGTCCCTCACAATCGAACATCGAAGTAACGCTCCGCGACGGCTCCCCAAGATCTGTGCCAGAACCCACAACCCGTGAATAGAGCCACTCCTCTTCCGCGACGCTCGCCACGTACCCGAGCTCAGACCCCTCACCCTTTGGCTCACGACCGACCCGGCGCGCGCCGTCCGTGTCTGCGCCGCCGAAGCCGTCCGCTCCCTGATGAACCACGATCCGCACACCGCAACTGGACGCAGCGGATGGGCTGATGACACGTCAGGAGCTCAACGTCCCCAAGGGGCCTACGACTCAACGCCTGCTTGTCCACGCACTGGCTCGGGCCCCCTCGCGGTCCGCCCCCACCCCGACGCGGCGCTCAAGGGCCCACGGCAGACCGCAGAACTCGTGAGGCGCACCTGGGCTGAGCCGGCACTGTCGGACCGGACGGCCAGCTCTACGGTGTTCGTGGAGCCGCCCGGCTTTGGAGGCCGTCCAGGGTTCGGCCGGCTCGGCGATCAGTGCGCCGAGTCGATGCAGGGGGAGACCGTTGCAGATGGGATGGGACAGGGGCGTGCGGGCCAGGTATTGCGTCACAACAACACCCAATCCGCGCGGCCCCTGTCACGTCACGGCCCACTCCCTGGCCGACGCGCAAGGGGTCGTTACTGTGACCGCATGACGACTGACTCAACTGACTCCGCCTCACCCGCAAACCTCGCGTCGATGCCCAGGGCCGAGTTCGCCTTCCCCGGCCCGCTGCGCGACCAACTCGTCGCAGCGATCCTCAACGGTTCCAAGACCTCCACGACAGGGCTCGTCGTCGGCTACGAGCACGAGGGGGAGCCGTTGCCGGAAGTCGGCAGGCGTTCGGTGGTCATCGACTCGGACGACCGTCCGGTCGCGGTCATCGAAGTGACCGGCGTGCGCGTCGTCCCGGTGGCGCAGGTGGATCTCGCCCACGTGGTGGACGAGGGGGAGGGGGGCACCAGCGTGGCCGAGTGGCGAGCTGCCCACGAGCAGTTCTGGCACAGCGAGGAGATGCGCGCGGCGTTGGAGAACCCCGAGTTCACCGTGGACGACGCAACGCCGGTGGTTCTGGAACGCTTCCGCCTCATCACCGACCTTCGCCCAGTCGATTAGCCATCCGCCCACCGCGCGCCGCGTCGTAAGTCTCCAGTCTGGCCACTCGGCGCCACCGCCATCGGGTACGCCACGGCGCAGCCGACGGTGATGAGCAGGCGATCGAACTTGGGATCACGAGGCTCCTCAGCGGGCCAGGACCTGACAGAACGTTCGGGACGTCGCCCGGATCCTGGCGTCATGCCGGTGCTCATGCAGCGCTTCCTGGAGGACGCGCAGGCCTACTCACTCACCGCGGGCAAAGTACAGTCCGGCGAGGCCTCCGATGCCTTCCTGACGTACGTCAAGCACAGCGTCGATCTCACCTGCCTGCCAGTGAAGGCAGAGGACGATGAGCCGTTGGTGGCGAACCTTGCCGCCGCCTGTACGCAGATCGCCACAGCATGCGACCGGGGTACGCCGAGCATGTGGAGGCTGCCAAGGGGAAGACTGCTCAACACAGGCTGGACCTCTTGGCGGTCGACATGCCCTGGGCCCAACCGATGTTCGGGGGCAACGGATACGGAGCCGGGATGCTCGGCGCCGTACTCGGAGACACCTGGATCCGGGACCTTGGCTCAGTGGGGCACGTACTGGACTCCTCGGCCGCACGAATCGCGCTTCCTGACGCCGATGAGCCGATGCGCCGATGGGCCGACGGCGCCCGCGATCCCAGGATTCCCGTTCCTGCCACCCCTCATACCCGCGGCGGCGCCCGCGCCGGTTGTACTCGCGTCGTGCACAGGGGAGGTGCCGGCGCTCGCCCCGATGGGCAATCAGGTCGACCCCGCAACGCCCTCCGCCGCCCGGCTCGACGCGGTACGTCCCCTGAACACAAGGAAGACCATGGCCACGGAACGAAACATCCGGACGAGCTTCGCCTTCTACCCTCCCGACGGGGACGGCGGCGCCTGGCACGCCACACTGCAGACCCTCGAGCGTGCCCTGCGAGAGGCGTTCCCCGAACCCACCATCGGGCACCGGAGGTCCGGAATCCACGAGATGACCGCGCTGGACTTCGAGATCGAGCTGGCGCCGGACTTGTGGGTGGACGGTACAGCGGCCATCACCGAGCCCGACTACGCCTACATCACCCTCACCGGCGTGACCGCAAACGAAGCCGGCGTCTTCGCCGTCTGGCTGCGTGACTCCTTCGTCCCGGCGCCGGACCTTGTACGCTTCGCCAGCAGCCTCGCCATGGCGAACGGCGAGGATACGCCCTCGCCCTTGCCGGCCGCCGGGAGTCGGGAAGACATCAGTGGCCTGCTGCGTCGGCACCTCGACGCGTTCGACTACTGACCGGCGGCCGCCGCAGCCAGCCGCCGCACGCCGGTCCGGGGAGGGCTCGTCGCTACCTGACACCGGACTCTTCTGTCCCGTGACACCGAGGTTTGGTCGTGTGCCATCGAAGTTTGGGCGATGCCGGTGACATGTACTCGGTGGTGCAGGTCGCAGGCGAATCCCGCTCATGGGGGTACGTCGCATTGTGGGGGCCCGCCCCGTGCTTGGACCCCCGCTGGTGATGCCAGGAGTTGCTCGTACAGGTCCGTCCATGGGCACACAAGGCGGCCACCGTCGTGACGCGGGCATCGTGGGCGGCAGCTTTCAGGCTCATGGCCACACCGTAGGACGAGGCATACAGGCTGATCCTCCGCCCGTCTGCCGGAGTGTGCTCCAAGGCCTACGAGATGACGTCGGAGACGTCTGCCACGTCCGAGGGCCCCGCCATGTCGATCTCGCCACCGGAGCGGTGCAGGCCCCGCGGATCGTAGGCGACGGCCACGGACCCGGCTTGCGCCAGCCGCTTCTTGTCGTCGAGCACGGTGTCCTGCGGCGTCGCCCACCACGCGCCCGGCATCACGACGAGCGGATGCGGGCCAAGGGCCGCTGGAACGTACACATTGGCGGCGATGTGCGTGCCGTCCCTCGTCACGATCGTGGTGGAGGAGACGGAGGCCGGCTCCTCGTCCCGAGCGGTGGTGCCCGCTGTCGGCCCGTCGTACTCCGCCCCGTGGAAGGATGTGGATGGCCGGTACGGATCCGTCGGGATGTACGGACACCGGACCGTTCACTTCAGGCCTCGGCCGCCCCCCGTCGGAGCTTCGGGACGTTCGGCTGGCTCATGCACCACCGGCGCCTGGCTCGCGACTACGCAACCCACCCGCATCGCTCCGAAGCCGTGATCCGCCTCGCGGTGATCGACCTGGTGAGCCGTCGCCTCACTCGCGAAGCTACGCTGAACCGGCGCGGCACATGGCTCGCCCGGACAGGCCTCCGCGGCAAGGCGTCAGCTCTCGTCAAAGCCGTGGAAAGTTCCTGATCCATCAGCGGCGTCGGCGAACTCGGCAAAGTCCATGTTGGCGATACTGAGGTTGGCGGAGACGTCAGGAAACCACTGGGCAGGGAGCCTGAACGTCCGACCAGGCTCGTCCGAGAGGTCCACCGCCAGGAGCGAGTGATCCGGATCCTTCATCGTGGCCGCGTCAGCCAGAAAGATGTGGATGATCTGGGCGTCTTCATCCGCAGCAGCTTCTTCATCCATCAATGCCTGGACCCCTACGCCGGCGAAGCGAAGCTCGCTGACATACGTGGCATGGCGGTGCTCGTCGGCCGCGTCGAGCACGGCTCGAACCGCGTCCCAAGCTCCGTCGTCACCGAAGTCGGTACGCAGCACCAGCGAGGTCAGATCATCAGGCTGAGGCAGAGGCATCCTGTGATCCTCTCACCCGACGCTGACATCGACCGTCACAACCACCGCGCCTGCGCAACTCCTCTAACAACCCGGCGATGCCAGACACCCCCGCCCGGACAAAACGCGCGCTTTATGCTTGGTCTTTAACCTCGCACCGCGTCTGACAGTTGTACGGTGGGGCAAATTGCGGTGCGTGTCGGGGGCAGGTTGGTCAGACTCGCGCTATGACAGTGAAGATCAGTCGTATCAACCCCGATCAGTTGCATGAGACGCCGGGCTACCACCACATCACCGTGGTGGAGGCCGGCCGAACGGCCTATCTGGCGGGGCAGTGTCCCCTCGACCAGGACGGCTCTCTCGTCGGCGCGGGCTCCCTCGACGTGCAGGTCGGTCAGGTCGTCGTGAACGCACTCGCCGCCCTCGCGGCGGTAGATGCTCAGCCGCAGCACGTGGTGCGTTCGGTGATCTACGTGCGCAGCGATGACAGGGAGGACCTGGGCCTCGCCTGGAACCGCCTCACCACTTCCGCCCTCGGTCCGGCCTTCACGTCCGCCAGCACGCTCTTGGGGGTTGCGCAGCTGGGCTTCACAGGGCAGCTGGTCGAGGTCGACCTCACCGTCGCGCTGCCCGACTGAGCGGCCCTCACTCCTCGAACGGCGTCTCGAACTGCTTAGCCCGCCTGGTCCTGAACCGGATGCCGAGGCGGCCTCCGTCTGATCACGTGCTCCGACCACGATGCACTGACCACGGCTAAGGGCGGTGGAGTTGACGCCGCTGCCCGAGCACCGGCGCGGGCACGGAGCGATGTGCGACGCCCTGAACCGCGGCCGAATCGACGCCGGGCGGCTGCGGTTGCTGCCGGCCTGCCTGCCGCTGCCCCCGTTCTCAGATGATCTGGTCTGGTTCGCTCGTCGTCTCAGGCACCCTAGGCGAACAAGGAGGAGTGCCCACGCCGCAGTGGCCACGTCGACCTGCTCCGCGCATGCATTGCTGGAGAGGCCGGCGAGTGGGTGTCCGGGGGCCGGATCCGGACGCGCTGCCTGGTCCGGGCCCGATTTCGGTTCGTGCCGGTCGAGCGGTCACGGCCCAGGCCCGGTGTCACGGTCCGCTCAGCGGGCGGTCAGCGAGTAAGCCGGCAGCGGCGTGTTGCCGTGGTGCTTCGCCAGGGACCGGAGTACATCCGCCTGACTTAGCACCAGGTCTCGTACCATCTCCGGCAGTTCAGCCATCCGGTTCTTGTTGTTGAGCAGTGTCATGCAGGCGCCCACCTCCCAGTCGGCATCCTGGAGGTCGGTTGTGTCGACGGCTTGCCCCGGGACGGGATTCCAGCCTGCCGCTGGGAGAATCCGGAGCAAGCTCTCGCGCGAGAACGGCGTGCGCACATTGCCTTCGCCCCGCGACCCGCTCGCCTCAATCAGACCCTGAATCAGGACGGCCAGCAGATGGGGCAGTTGCTTCCCCGACCGGGGTGTGAGGTCCCACTCGGTGTAGCACAGGTTCCGTGCCCAGCGACGGACCCGGGCGAGGGTCGCCCCCAGCTGGTCCAGGGAGTCGAAGTACCAGGAGCAGTGTGCCAGGACTGCGTAGTCGAACCCGTTGTCGGGGAAGGTGATCGCCTCATCGAGGACGTCCAGACCGAAGCGGAAGTCGATGCGGGAGCCCAGCGGCGTCGCTTTGAGGTGCTTCGCCGACTCCCCCAGGGTGATCGGGGCACCGTACGACGGATCCGCGATGTCGACGGCGACCACCCGGCCCTGCGGGCCGACGGCCTCGGCGAGGGCAGCCGTCATGTCGCCCTGTCCGCAGCCGACCTCCAGGACCGACGCTCCGGCCGGGATGCCCCAGCTGGAGACGAGTCCGGCCCGGTAGCGGGTCTGGGTCAGCTGGATTTCGGGGGACACGTTGACGGCGGCCATCGCGGCCGCGATCGAGGGTGCCTTCGTCACCAGTTCGGTCTTGTTCACAAAATCTTTCGTCCTGCCTTCGGATACCGTGCGTGCCGGGGCCGTTGTTGCCCAGGTCGGGGTCGGCACCACTCGCTGATCCTCAAGAACTACCAGACATGGCCGGCCACCTCCGTTCGAATCGGGTGGATCCGGACCGGCGCAACGGAGACAACAGCCGCAATCGATTCGTCTGGGACCAGACCATCCGCGACGGGACAAGGACGTCGGGTCGCCGAGGTAAAGGCCGCAGGCACGGTCCAGGGCATCTTCGGGGGAGCAAAGGGGAGTCCGGTGGGAAGGGAGTTCTCCTCGCGGACCTCAGACCGCACCGGGTGCGCGGCTGGCTCACGCGGCGCGACACTCCCGACCTCCGGGAGCGCGTCGCCGACGTCTGCGACCTGTACCGCAACGCGCCCGAAGGCGCTGTGGTGCTCTCCATCGACGAGAAGACCGCGATCGCCGCCCGTTCCCGGCGCCATGCCGGTCTGCCCCTGCCCCGGGCCGACCAGCGCGCCGCGAGTTCGAGTACCGCCGCCACGGCACCGCCTCCCTGGTCGCCGCGTTGGATGTGTGCACCGGCGAGGTCCTCGCCGAGATCATCGCCCGCAACGACGCGGTGGCCTTCACCGCCTTCCTCGACCAGCTCGACGCCGCCATCGCCCCAGGCCAGGAGATCCATGTCGTGCTCGATAACGGGTCCTCCCACACTGCCAAGCACACCAAGAGGTGGCTGGCCGACCATCCGCGTTGGCACGTGCACTGGGCCGGCGAGCCGGACATCGTCATCGTCGCCCGTCGTCGTGTGGACGGGCTGCGAGAGGAGGCCGACCGCATTCAGGCCGAGTTGGCCGCGGCCGAACGGGAATGGGAGGAGTGGGCGATCGCCCGCAGGCGGGTTGATGCGGTGCTCACTCCTGACGGCGACAGCGCCGCCGGTCCGCAGGCCGGCCAGGTTCCTCGGGAGACGGAAGCGCCCTCGGCGCGGCCTGGGCTCCCGGAGGCGGCGAAGCCGAAATCGGTGGTGCCTGTGCGGCGCGCGGGGCTGGCCCCCTCGGTGCTGTCGGTGGACTACCAGCGCATCCTTCGGGCCCTCGCGGACCGGGGTCGACTCGACCAAGGGACGCTGACCTGCCAGGAGTTGGCCGTCGCCTCGGCATGGAGATGGTGCCGGCGAAGGTGGAGGCGCTGCGCTCGAAGGCGAAGCGTCTGGTGGCCCGCGGCTGGCTGGCCGAGCCGATGCCGGGCCGGTTCACGCTGGCTGAGGGCGTGGCCGGGCCAGGCGGCGGGTCATGAGGAGGGCCATCGACCAGTAGACCATCGCCTCGGCGCTGTGGGTGCGGCGTTCGAAGTCGCGCACCAGTCGGCGGGTGCGCATCAGGTGGGCGAAGAACCGCTCGACGATCCAGCGTTTCGGCAGCACGACGAACCCCTTCTGGTCGTCACTGCGCCTGGTGATCACCAGCACCAGTGCCAGGGCGGTGAAGCAGCACTCGATGAGGCCGCCGGTGTGTAGCCGCCGTCGGCCCAGATGAGCTCCAGCAGGTGGTGCGCGTCGGCCACTTGGGCAAGCAGGCCCTGGGCTGCGATGCGGTCGCCGGTGCCTGCCGAGGTGACCGTCACCGCCAGCAGCAGGCCGAGCGTGTCCACGACGACGTGCCGTTTACGGCCGTTGATCAGCTTGCCGCCGTCGAAGCCGCGGCTGTCGGCACCGACGACGGCGTCCGCCGTGATGGACTGCGAGTCGATCACGCCCGCACTCGGCTCGGCGTCCCGGTCGGCCCGGGTGCGGACCCGGTCGCGCAGCCGGTCGTGGACTCCTGGACCAGGCCCAGGTAGCGCCAGCGGCGGAAGAACGCGTAGACCCGGTCCCACGGCGGGAAGTCCGCTGGCATCGCCCGCCACTTGATGCCGTTGTCGACCAGGTAGCGGATCGCGTCCAGCATCGTCCGCTGGCAGTACGCCTCCGGCTGCCCGCCCCGACCCTGCAGCCACCCCGGCACCGGCAGCAGCGGCCGGACCTGGGCCCACTCCACGTCCGACATGTCCGTCGGATAGCGGCGCTCTCGCACCCCGTGGTCGGCTGCGTTCCCGAACCGGTGAGCCAGGCAGTCACACGCAGCGGTGACCGAACTGGACTCCGCCACCGTGACCGCGTACAACTGCGACAACAGGGCCTCCTGGAACGCTCGTTGGCGTAGACACCCTCCGAGCTACCACGAGGCCCTGTTTCCATGCCGAGCACCGGCCACGATCACCCGAATGAGACTCCCGTTCGATCGACAGGCTCCTCGGTCGGCGCGACAACGGCTTCTTACCCTGGCCAGGCACCGCACCGTGATCCTCCGGCCGGACTGACGCTCACGGTCCGGCCTACCCCCGGGCGAGGGAGGCCGGATGATCCATGGGGTGGATGTGATCAGCGCGGGTGACGGGGAGTCTTGGAGCGTTGGCAATCGGGCTATACGGAGGTCATGGTGGCTCTTCCCGCGAACTCGGAGGTAGGCGGCGTTCCTAGGACACCGACCGCAAGCCAGGGGCGGATTTGGCGGCGGTGGCCCGTGTGGGCGCCCATGGCCGCTGCATTGTGGGGTGTGTTGTACGCCGCTGTCGAGGTCACGTGGGCGTCAGCGGGCATCACCGTGCCATGGAAGGAGCACGCCTCGTACGCGCCGGCAGTCCAGCTTCTCCTGGCGGCCCTCGCCATCCTGGCCGGCGGGGCCTGCCTGGCCAGTACCCGGACACTTGCCTGGCCTGGCCGGGCTGCGGTGGCGACGGCGTTGATCATGACGCTCCCGGTGTTCGTCGTGGGAACGAATGGACTGCCGATCTACTTCGTGACGCTGGTGACGCTCTCGGGGATCGAGAGCGCCACCGGTCTGGCCCAGGTGCTGCTGAACACGGCCGGCGCCGTACTTCTGCTCCTCGTCGGCCTCTCGTACCGCCGACGGCTGCGCGGCGACTGTCCGCGATGCGGGCGGCCGCACGCCGGCCCCAGCGACGGTCCGCTCGTCCACCCGACCGTCTCCCTCGCCCCGAAGCGGACCCGCAGGGTGGTCTACCTGCTCATGTGCGGACTCCTACCGTGGGCAGGAGTCAAGACCGTCTGGACGCTGGGCGGCGACGCACTCGGCGTCTCGGCCGACGCCTGGCAGCGGACAACGAGCGTCGGCGCGTCGGGACCGTCGAAGGCGGCCGCTTCAGTGGGGATCGACGTGACGGTACTGGCCGCGATGGTCGGGGTCTTCCTACTGCTGGGGCTGCTGCACGCGTGGGGGCGGGTGTTCCCCCACTGGACACTGGTCCTGTCCGGACGACGGGTCCCGCGGCTGCTGCCATTGACCCCGGCCTGGCTGACTGGCATCCCCCTGACAATGTACGGAGCCGTCCTCATCGTCATGGCCCCGCTCATGGCTGTCGGCGTGCTGCCTGAGATCAAGCCGTCGGCGCCGTTCACCACCAGTTCGGGGGTCACTTGGATGGTCGAGTTCGGCGGCCTGGCATTCGCAGGCCTGGGCATCGGCCTCGTCGTGGCCGCTCGCTCCTATGCCGCCCGCACCCACCCCGTCTGTGCCAGCGCCACGGCGACGAACCGGTCCGAATAGCCGGGTACCGACGGCGATCACCCGAACGAGACTCCCGTTCGATCGACAAGCTCCTTGATCGGTACGACAACGACTTCTGAGGGGCGGCCTGCTTGATCCGGCAGAGCGCATTCGTAGCCGTCAGGCCCGCACAGCCTCACATCCGGGATCTCAGTACGTCGACCTCGCAGCCTGGTGCGAACGGGTCGAAGCCGTGCTCGGTCAGCCAGCGAACCGCCAGCAGGCTTCGCAATGACCACCAAGCGTGGATCACGTCGAGGTCGATGTCGCTGCCATAGCCGGCGAGGACGTCGTCGAGGTGTTCCTCGTGTCCGAGTGTGAAGGTGGCGAGGTCGTACAGGGCATCGCCCTGGCCCGCCTCGGACCAGTCGATGATGCCCGTCACCTCGTCGCCGTCGACGAAGATGTGCGCGATCTGCAGGTCGCCGTGCGTGAACGCCGGAGGCCACGGCCGGAGTGCGGCCTCGGCGACCTGGCGGTTGCGGGTGACCAGGTCGGCGGGCAGGGCGCCGTTCGTGACGAGCAACTCGCACTCGGCGTCGAGTTCCGCCGTCAGCGCGTTGACGCTCCGCCCGGCCCGGCCCGGCCGGGGCGGCAGCGGCGCGTCGTGCAGCTTCCGGATGGCGGCGCCCGCCGCGGCCCACGCCGCCGGCGACCCGGCCGACGGCCCGCCGAGGCGCCCGAGCGTCCTCCCCGGGAGCGCGGCGACCGCGAGCACGGGCGGCTTGCGCCACAGGACCTCCGGGGTCGGGACCGGCGCCAGGGCCATCGCCTCGACCTCGACGTCGATGCGCGCCTGATCCGCGTCCACCTTCAGGAACACGTCGCCGACGCGCAGGGTCGCGCGCTCGGAATGGGCGACGACGACTTCGACCTCATCCATGGGCGACCAGTATCCAGGAGGTGATCACCGACGTCGCCGGATTTCTGGATTTACCGCATGCGATGACGCCGTTGACCGTGTCCCGCAGCCTGACAGCCTCGTGCGCGACACTGGCCCATGATCGGGTTCGAACCTGCGGGGCGTACTCTGTGCGTTCGTCGCGGCTCCCGCGTCCGCGACGGAGGTGTCCGGATCCGCCCGCACGACGCTCTGTCAGCGGCCCGGTGTCCTGAGGCGGCCTCGCCCGGCGCGTTCTCACTCGGGAGTGGCGGGCGCGGGTGTCGGGGCGCCCTCCGGTTTCGCTGCCTCTCGTACGACGGCGGCCCACGCACCGGCCATCGCGCCCCACACCGCGCGCAGCCCGGGCTCCGCCTCTCGTACGGAGGTGACGGCGCCGTCCGGGTCGCCGCCGGCCGCCCGTACCGCCGGGCCGTCCGATTCCGCCCAGTCGGCGATCGCGTCCGCGAGGACCTCCGGGTGGAACTGCACGCCCCATGCCCGGGGCCCGACCCGGAAGGCCTGGTAGGGGCAGTCGTCCCCGGTCAGCAGCGGCACCGCGCCGACGGGCAGCGTCTCGGTCTCGTCCCAGTGCCACTGGGCCGCGAGCGTTCCCTCGGGCACCGCGCCCAGAACCGGATCGGTGTCGGCGGCGGGCAGCCGGCGCAGCGGTACGGCCCCGACCTCGGGGCCCTGCGGGCGCCGGACGACCCGGCCGCCTAGGGCATGCGCCAGGATCTGGCCGCCGAGACAGATGCCCAGGACCGGGAGGCGGGCCTCGACGGCCTCCCGTATCAGCTCCCTCACGCGCGGCAGCCAGGGCGCGGCCGTGTCGTCCTCGCAGTTGGGCGCGCCGCCGAGGACGAGCAGGCCCGCCCAGCCGGACAGGTCGGCGGGCAACTCCTCGCCTCGCCACGGGTGGTGGACCCGCAGATCGAGCCCCGCCTCGCGGAGCCGCTCGCCGACCAGGCCGGGGCCGGTGTCGGCCTCGTGCTGGACCACCAGAACAGGGTGTGCGGACAGGTGCGTCACAGTCGTCCCGCCTCCACGATGCGTCGCAGGAACGCCTTGGTGCGTTCTTCCCGAGGATCGCCGAAGATCTGTTCCGGCGGGCCCTGTTCGAGGACGGTGCCCTGGTGGAGGAAGCACACCTGGTGTGCCACCTCCTTCGCGAAGCCCATCTCGTGGGTGGCGAGGAGCATCGTCATGCCGTCCTCGGCGAGGTCGCGCACGATGTTCAGGACTTCGGCGACCAGCTCGGGGTCGAGCGCCGAGGTGATCTCGTCCAGGAGCAGCAGCCGGGGCCGCATCGCGAGCGCCCGGACGATCGCGACACGCTGCTGCTGTCCGCCCGACAGGCGGTCGGGCAGCGCCTTCGCCTTGTCGGCGAGGCCGATCCGGCGCAGCAGCTCCATCGCCCTGTCCTCGGCCTCCGCCTCGTCCAGGACGCCGAGGACGGTCGGCGCGAGGGTGATGTTGTGGAGGACGTCCATGTGCGGGAAGAGGTTGTAGTGCTGGAAGACGATGCCGACGTCCCGGCGCAGCCGGTCCACGTCGACGCCGCGCCCGGAGACCGGGTCTCCGTCGAGCACGATCCGCCCGGCGTCGATGGTCTCCAGGGCGTTGACGCAGCGCAGCAGCGTGGACTTGCCGCAGCCGGAGGCCCCGATGAGGGTGACCACCTGGTGCTGGTTCACCGTCAGATCCAGGCCCCGCAGCACCTCGTGGGCGCCGTAGGACTTCCGTATGCTTTCGATCTCGAGAAATGCCATGGGGGTCTCAGTCGCCCTTCGAAGCCGTGGCGGACCTGGCGAGCAGCCGGTCGGCGAGCCGGGTCTGCGGGATCGTGATCACGACGAAGAGCGCGGCCACGACCGTCACGGAGGAGAGGTTGAAGTCGTTGGAGGCGTAGATCCGCGCCTGGTTGAAGGCGTCGATGGTGCCGATGACGGTGACCAGGGCGGTGTCCTTCTGCAGCCCGATGAAGTCGTTGAGCAGCGGCGGCACCACCCGGCGCACCGCCTGCGGTACGACGACGTGCCGCAGCGTGCGGGAGTGGGACAGGCCGAGCGAGCGGGCGGCGGCGGTCTGGCTCCAGTGGATGGAGTCGATGCCGGACCGGTACACCTCGGCCACGTACGCGCCGTACGTGAGCGTGAGCGCGAGGATCGCCGCCCAGGTGGGGGTGAGCGCGCTCAGGCCGGGGATCTCGGCCAGCGGCAGGCCGAAGCCGATGAGGTAGATGACGACGATGCTCGGCACGGCGCGGAACACGTCGATGTACGCGGTGGCAAGCAGCCGCAGCGGGCGCCCGGCGCGGCCGGGGGCCAGCTTGGCGACGGCGAGCAGCAGACCCCAGGCGAGTACCAGGACCTCGGCGGCCACCGCGATGAAGACGTTGGTGCCGAAGGCGCGGGCGACGTCGACGGCGCTCGACGCTATCGCCTCGGGGCTGAAGAACGTGGCCTGGACGGCGTGGTCGTTGGCGAGCAGGAAGAGCGTGAGCGAGGTCAGCAGGAGCACCGCTGCCGACGCCCCCACCGTGACCCAGGCCGACTCGCGGGCGTCGGCCGCCTCCGCGCGCGCCTCGGCGAGCCGCGAGCGGTCGGCGGCCGCCTTGCCGGCCCGGGCGGCCGCACGTACCGCCTGACCGGCCGGCTTCAGTACCGCCAGCGCGCCGAGCCCGCCGGCGACCGCCACGGCGCGCAGCGTCCAGGACCAGGCGCCGTCGGCGGGCGCGGCCTGCCACAGCACGGCAGCGGTCCAGGCGGCGCCCAGGCACACGAGCACGGCGACGGCGAGCGCGGCCGGCGGCAGGACGCGCGGGAGCCGGACGGAAGGCGGGGGAGCGGTGACAGGGGGCTTGGCGGTGGTGCCGACGGCGCTCATCACAGGCTCCAGACGGGGATGGTGGCCGGGTCGCCGCCGAACGCCTTCGCGAGGTGCTCGCGGGAGAGGCGGTCGAGCGTGCCGTCGCGCTTCAGGGTGGCGAGGAGGCCGTCGAGGGCGGCGGTGTCGGGGCCGTTCTTGGGCAGGACCGCGCCGTACGACTCGCCGGTCGCGTACTGGCCGACGACGGAGAGCGCGCCCTTGGACTTCCCCGCCTGCCCGAGCAGGATCGCGGTGTCGGTCAGGGCGGCGTCGATGCGCCCGGACTGGAGCGCGGCGAGCATCTCGGGATCGCCGGGGAACACGGACACCGGCTTCTCGGGCTTGAGTTCGTCCTTGACGAAGGCCGCGCCGGAAGTGGCCTGCTTGATGCCGAGGCGCAGCCCGCGGATGTTCGCGGAGGTGACGGAACCCGGCTTGGCGAGGACGCCGATGTTCGAGTCGAAGTACGGGGTGGAGAAGTCGACCACCTTGCGCCGCGCGTCGGTGATGGACACCTCGGCGAGCGCGAGGTCGTAGCCCTGCGCCTTGCCGGCGACCATCGCGTCGAAGGAGACGTTGCGGACGGTGAGGGTGTCGAGGCCGGCGCGGTGGGCGATCTCGGCGGCGAGGCAGTACTCGAAGCCGCTCTTGATGTCGGCGACGGTGTTGCCGTTCCACCATCCGGCGGAGGGCAGGTCGCCGGCGACGGTGAGGGCGCCGGGGGTGACGGTCTTCAGCTTCAGCTCGCCGCGCTTGCCGCTGACCGTGCAGTCGCCGTAGCGGTTGCCCTGCGCCTTGGTGTCGGCGCTGGTGGCGTCACCGCCGGGGCCGGAGGAACAGGCGGTGAGGGTGAGGGCGGCGGCCGCGAGCAGGGCGGCGGCGCGAGCGGGGGATCGGAGGAGGGAGGGAAGGGGACGGCGCACGGAGGCTCCCGGGGCTCAGAGGGGGAGGAAGGGGGAGGGGAGGGAGGAGGGCGGAGAGAGGAGGGGGAGGAGGGAGGAGGGAAGGGGAGACAGGGAAGGGGAGGGGGAAGGGGGAAGGGGAAGGGGAAGGGGAAGGGAGAGCAGATTCCCAAAACCTTTTGGGTGGCGGAATGCCGAGTATGCTGACCCAAAAGGTTTTGGGAGTCAAGGGTGAGGAGGACCCGGCGATGGGCAGGCCCAAGGACACCGGCCGGACGGCCGGAGCGGGGCGCGGTGCCGAAGGCGGACGCGTCGTCGGAATCAAGGACGTGGCCCGGGCGGCCGGTCTTTCCATCACCACGGTCTCGCACGCCCTCAACGGCAAGGGTCAGGTCAGTACCCGTACCCGTGAGCGCGTCCGGCGGGTCGCCGAGGAGCTCGGCTACCGCCCCAACCCCGCCGCCCAGGTCCTGCTCTCCGGCCGCACCGGAGTGATCGGCCTCGCCGCCGGGCACCAGAGCTCCGAGCCCTGGGAGCGCACCTACCGGCCCTACTACGCCGCCTTCACCGCCGGTGCCATGGTCGAGGCCGTCGACCGCGACTACGCCCTGGTCGTCGTGCCCGTCGGCCCCGGTACGGACCTGTGGACCCGCATCCCCATGGACGGCCTGATCGTCGTCGACCCCATCGCCGGCGACCCCGTCATCGACGAGGCCCTGCGCCGCGGCCTCGCCGTCGTCACCGACGGCCGCCCGATCGACCCGGCGCACGCCGAACTCCCGTACGTACAGAGCGACATCGTCACCGGCATCGCGTTGGTGATGGACCATCTGCACGACGCGGGCGCGCGGCGGATCGGGCTGCTCAGCGGATCCGAGCTCGACTCGTTCACCCTCGACAGCGAGCAGACCTACGCGGAGTGGTGCACCGCCCGGCACCTCCCGGCCGCCGTCGAGCGAACCGCCCCCGGCGAGCCCGCCCGCGACGCCGCCCGCCGCCTCCTGGCCACCCGACCCGACGCCGTCCACGCCCTCAACCGCACGTACGGCGAAGCGGTGTTGGCCGCGGCCCAGGAGCTGGGCCTCTCGATCCCGGGGGACCTCATGGTCACCGTCATGGACGAGGCCGAACCGGGGTCCCGGCCGGCCCTCACCACCCTCAGCCTCGACCCCCGGCGGGTCGGAGCGGTCTGTGCGGCAGCCCTCATCGACCGCCTCACGGGCGCCGAGCCCGAACGGGTCACCGTGCCGTCCCGGCTCGTCCCGGGGGAATCGACGCAGCGGGGCTGAGCGTGCGTGGGCCGTGCGCCGCGCGCCGTGGGCCGTGCGCCGCGTGCCTTGTGCCTTGTGCCGTCCGAGGGTGAGTGGCCGGACCTCGCGGTCGCGCCGCCGGGGGTGCGCTGACCATTCGTCGGTTCCTGGGCATTGCCCGGCGAAAGACCGGAATGATCCACTTCGCTTGTCGGCCGGGCGTGACGCACACCGCGACGCTGCGCCGGTCCGTGTCACCGAGCACAGGAGTGTCGGTACGTATGGGCGCGGACATCACTACTCTCGATCCATGGGCGGCAGCCGGTCTGGATCCGCTGGCCGGGCGGGTCCTGGAGCATCTGGTGAGTGTGCCGTCGGCGGACGCCGTCGAGCTGGCGGCGGCGGTCCGGGTGGATCCGCCGCTGGTGGAGGGGGCACTCCGGCGGCTCGCCGACTCCAGTCTCGTGCGGCAGATCGACGGCACGGCGAGGCGGTGGGCGGCCGGACCCCCGCGGTCCTCGCTCGGCGCCCTGCTGGCCCGGCGGCGCGCCGAACTGGCCCGGGCCGAGGGGCTCGCGGAGCGGCTGCACGAGCTGTACCAGGCGGTGTCCGGGCCGTCCGCCGCGCACCTGGTCGAGGTCCTCGAGCGCGAGCACGAGGTCTCGGCGCGCTACGGGCAACTGCTGAAGGGGACGTCGACCGCGGTACTGCACCTGGCGAAACCCCCGTATGTGACCGGACCGCCGGCGACCTCCGAGGAGCCGGGGGTGGCGGACGGGGTGCGGATGCGGTCGGTGTACGAGACGGAGGGCTTCACCGACGTGCTGTCCCTGGAGACCGCGCTGCGCGGCACGGGCCGGGGCGGCGAGCTGCGGCTCGCCTCGCGACTGCCGGTGAAGCTCGTGGTCTTCGACGGGGCGGCGGCTCTTCTGCCGGTGCGCGGGGACCGCCCGGAGGCGGGTTCCCTGGTGGTGCACTCACCCGCCCTGGTGGGGGCCTTGGTGGAACTGTTCGAGAGCGTGTGGGACCGCGCCGAACCGGTGTCCCTGGAGAGCAGCAGGGACGGCGGGCCGGTGGCGCAGGGCGCTTCGACGGACGTGGGGCCGGACCCGCGGACCCGGGAGATCCTGCATCTGATGGCGCCCGGGATGAAGGACGAGACGATCGCGCGCGTGCTGAAGGTGAGCCGCCGTACCGTCCAGAAGCACGTCAGCGACGCGGGCGCCCTGCTCGCCGCCCGGACCCGGTTCCAGATCGCGCTGCTCGCGGTCGAGCGGGGGTGGCTGAAGGAGTGGAAGTGACGGTGCGGAGCACAACCACCGCGTGATCTCCCGGGGCTGGGAGATCACGCGGTGGCCGTCACCACATCAGGCGGGGCCCTCAGGCCGGTCCCTCAGGCCGGACCCTCAGAAGGTGAGGCTCCAGCGCTGCAGATGGCCCGCCTCGAGGTTGAAGATGCCCGGAGTGCCGTCGATGACGCGCAGCTTCCAGGTGCCGGTCGCGGGGACGGCAGAGGCGTCGACCGTGTACGTCGCGTGCAGGTCGGGCGCGACCACCCACGGGCCCCACGGCTTGACGGGGACGACGGTGCCGTCGGGGGCGATCAGGTCGAGCACCATGGCGTTGCCGAAGAGGTGGTCGATGTCGACCGTGACCTTCAGGTCGGCCGGTGCGTTGCCCGGCTTGCCCCGGACGACCATCGGGGACTCGACCTGGCCCTTCTCGGGGATCAGGTACGTGGTGGGGTTGATGAAGTAGTGCCCGCCGGATTCGAGCGCGGTCCAGGTGAAGGAGAGCTCCCGGGTGTCCCCGGCGGCGTTCCTGACGACGATGACCGAGGCGTAGTCGCCGGCCTTCTCGGGCGTGCCGGTGATCAGGCCGGTGGCCGGGTCGATCGACAGGCCCTTGGGCAGTCCCTTGGCGGAGTAGGCCAGCGGGCCGGGACGGCTGCTGGACGCGACGATCTGCCGGCTGGCCGGCTGGCCGAGCGCGACCGGCTCGGTCGGCAGCGGCTCCAGGGCGATGTGGTCGACGTAGCGGATGCCGACGTTCACGCCCGCCCAGGAGTTGGCGACGGCCTCGTAGGCCTCGCTCTGCGCGCCGTACAGATCGGCGGCGGCCCGCAGCGTCGCGGTCCGGGCGCCCGGGTAGTCGGTGGTGCTGGTCATGTAGACGGTGGTGCTGGTCATGTAGACGGTGAGCGCGCGGTACACCACGTCGGTGGCGGCGGCCAGTCCGATGCCGGCCACGGGCAGCCCGTCGTACGTGGGGCTTTCGTACTCCACGCCGTTGACGGTCTTCTGCCCGCTGCCCTCGGCGAGCAGGTAGAAGAAGTGGTCTCCCACCCCGGCCGCCATGTGCGCCTCGGCGTACTGCGTCTCGATGTTCCAGTAGTCCAGGGGCGCGTAGCCCACGGCGCTGATCCCGGCCTTCGACGGACGGTCCATGTGCCGGATCGGCTCGCCGTTGCCGTGCAGGTCGGACAGCTCGGCCATCAGGTAGTCGGGCACGTCGTTCGGGTTGTCGGCGTGGAACTCCACGGCGGCGGCCATCATGTCGCTGATCGCCTCGTTGAGGGCCGGCGATTCGCCGAAGTCGCCCAGGCCCGCCGTGAACGAGGTGACGCCGTGCGCCATCTCGTGCGCGGCGATGTCCAGGGACGTCACCGGGTGCTTCCCGTCCGCGCCGTCGCCGTAGCTCATGCAGAAGCAGCCGTCCTGCCAGTTGGCGTTGGCCAGCGGGACGCCCTGCATGGCCTGGTAGTGGACGCGCGAGGTGCTGCCGCGGCCGTCGTCGGCTATGCCGTTGCGGCCGAAGCGGTCGCGGTAGAAGTCCCAGGTCGTCTGCATGCCGTACGCCGCGTCCACGGCCGCGGTCTGCGGGTGGGTGCCCGTGCCGTCGCCCCAGACGTCGTCGGCGTCGGTCATCAGCGTCCCGTAGTAACTGCCGTTGCTCACATCGACCGTTCGGTGACCGCCGCGCTCCTGGTCGACGAGGGCGTACGTGCCGTCGTCCTGGCGGGTGGAGCCGATCGTCACCTGGCCGCTGTGCTGGCTGTGGCCCTCGGCGGACTTCACGTGCTCGGTGTTGCCGAGGACGGTATCGCTCGCGGCGTCCGTCACGACGTGGCGTTCGCTGGGGGACCCGTCCTCCTGCACGCCGGTGACGACGGTCCGCCAGGCCAGCGTCGGCCGCCCGCCCGCCGCCCAGACGACCAGGCCGGGGTCCTTCGGGGCGCTCGCCTTGCGGGTGCCCTTGGCCGCGGCCTTGCCCACGGCCGTCTTCTTCGCCGTCGCGGCCGATACCTTGGCGCTGGTCGTCGGCAAGGTGAGGGGCGCCTCGGAGGCGTACGTGACGGTGCGGGCGCCGTTGTGCTCGTGGACGACCAGGTCGCCGCCGATCACGGGCAGTCCTGCGTACGTCCGGTCGTAGCGGGTGTGGACGGTCCCGTCGGCGTCCTGGATCACGTCCTTCGGGATCAGCTTCTCCTGGGAGCCGAGGCCCAGCGAGCGGGCGGTGTCGGCCGCCGCGCCGGCCGCCCGGTCGAGCAGCTTCCGGCGCTGCCCGGGCGTCTGGCGTACGGTCCCGGATCCCGGCTTCGCCTTCGCCTCGACCCTCGGGAGCGCCGTCGAGTGCGCAGGGTTCGCCGCCGGTTTGGCGGCGAACGTGCCGGCCGAGGCGGGGAGCGCGGACAGCGTGAGAGCCGCGGCCGTGATCACCACGGTCGTGGCGAGACGCCGTCGGGGCCGACGCGGACCCTGTGGGGACGCGGACCTGTCACTGAGGGAGTTCACTTCAGGATTCCTTCTCTTCGGCGGTGTGCCGATGTCGCGGCCGGTGCCGCGCCTCATGAGCACGGCACCGGCCTTCCTGGTGAGGCGGGCTTACTTGAGGCCGAAGGCCCGTACGAGGGTCTGGGTGACCCCGCCGCCGTTGTGCTGTCCGGCGGTGACCCGGAGGGACACGAAGCCGGCCGTGGAGGGTGCGTTCAGGGCCGTCTGCCAGGCGCCGTTCTTCTTCTTGAGGTCGGCGCGGGTCCAGGACTTCCCGTCGTCGTACGAGACGTCGAGTCCGAGCGTGGACACCGCGTCCTCGGCGGCCGAGCTGCCCAGGACCTCGGGCAGGACGGAGAGCACCGACCTGCGCCGAGCCCGGCCGTCGGCGTCCAGGTCTGTCCGGTAGTCCAGCTGGACCAGCGGAACCGCCTCGTAGCCGGAGACGGCCGCGCCCGCGACATGCGGCGCCGCCATGGACGTGCCGCTCTCCGGCCGGTAGAAGCCCTCGCCGAGGTCGTTCATGTACTGGGAGCGCGCGGCGAGCACGTTCACCCCGGGCGCGGTGATGTCCGGCTTCATGCCGTCGTCGCCCTGGCGCGGCCCGCGGCTTGAGGTGTCGGCGAGGCGGTCGGAGCCGTCCACCGAGCCGACCGTGAGGGCGGCGTCCGCGGTGCCCGGGGAGCCGATGCGGTAGTCGCCCTTGTCCCCGTCGTTGCCCGCGGAGACGACGAACAGGGCGCCGGTCTCGGCGCTGAGCCGGTTCACCGCCTGGCTCAGCGGGTTGTCCTGGCCGTTGCGGACCGGACTGCCGAGACTCATGCTGATGACCTTGGCGTGCGCGGTCCGCGCCGCCCACTCCATGCCCTGGATGATCCAGGAGTCCTGGCCGATGTTCTGGTCGCTGAGGACCTTCCCGACCAGGTCGGCCTCGGGCGCGACGCCCTTCTCTTTCCCGGCGGAGGCGGCGCCGGTGCCCACGGCGGTGGACGCCGTGTGCGTGCCGTGGCCGAACCGGTCGGTGACCTCCTCGCCGGGCACGAAGCTCCGGGCTTCCACGATGCGGTCCTTGAGGTCCGGGTGCGTGGCGTCGATCCCGGTGTCGAGGACGGCGATCCGTACGCCGGCCCCCGTGCCGCCGTCGGCCCAGGCCGCCGGCGCGCCGATCTGTGCCGTGCTGTCGGCGAGGGTCCCCTTCGCCTTGCCGTCGAGCCACACCCTCGCCACCCCGGCGGCGAACGGCGGCGCCCCCGGACGCCGCCGTCCTCGGCCGCCGGCCGGTGGTGGGTGAGGGCCGACCAGAAGGCGGCGGACTTCGACCGGCGGGTGCGCACCGCCGCGCCGTGGATCACCGGCAGGCTCAGCGTGGTCTCGGAGCCGGGTAGCGCCTCAGTGGTCGTGTCGGTCTTCTCGGTCTTCTCGGGCTTGAAGGGGGCCGCGTCCTTCTCGTGCGTGACGATCAGGGGGAGCGAGGCGGCGTGGGCGTCGTCGTAGCCCTGGGCGGTCAGCTCGGTGACGTCGAACAGTCGCTTGTCGAGCCGGCCGTCGGCTATGTAGGGCATCGCCTCGTCGGGGTACACATAGGTGTCCCCGCCCTCGCTGGTGACCCGCACCGAACCCGTGGCACCGGGTGCGCGCTCCACGCTCACCTCGGGCGCCGCGCCGGTGGGCTCCGGGGTCAGGGTCACCTTGTCGCCCGTGATGAGCGTGATGGTGGTCGGCGCCTTGCGGGCGCCGGGGGCCGAGGCGTTCGCCGCCGGGGCCGGTCGGGAGGAGGCGGTGTCCTGGGCTGCGGACGGGGTCACCATGCCGGCGACGCAGGCGGTCGCCACGGCGACCGACGCGGCGGCCGATCTTCGGGAAGGGGAGAACCTCACATTGCCTCCGGTGGCGCTGGGTCTGTCGGTCTTGGGCCGCGGACGACGCGCCTCAAAGGCAGGGATGAGGGGTCGGCGCGTCGGCGGCTGGCACAGACACTCGCCGCCGGACGCGGGCGCTGACAAGGAGAACCCGACGGGGACTAAGCGCAGTTGCACAGGTGCGAAACGGGTGTTGCGCTCCGGTATCGGTCTCCCCATTTCGTTGAAAGTTTGTCTATGCTCCACGCAGCGGGGCGGAACCGGACCTTCAGGGTGGGCGGACATGAACGAAGCGGTGCGGTGGGGGATTCTCGCGACCGGAGGCATAGCCGAGCGGTTCGCGACGGATCTCAAGGATCTGGACGGTGCCGAGGTGGTGGCGGTGGCGTCCCGGAGCGAGGCGTCGGCGCGGGCCTTCGCGGAGCGGTTCGGGATCCCCCGGGCGTACGGGGAATGGGACGGGCTCTTCGCCGACCCGGACGTGGACGTGGTGTACGTGGCGACGCCGCACCATGCCCACCGGGAGGCGGCCGGGCGGGCCCTGGAGGCGGGGAAGGCGGTCCTCTGCGAGAAGGCGTTCACACTGAACGTCCGGGAGGCGCGGGAGCTGGTCGATCTCGCCCGGGAGCGCGGTCTCTTCCTCATGGAGGCCATGTGGATGTACTGCAACCCGCTGATCCGGCGGCTCGCCGAGCTGGTCCGGGACGGGGCGGTCGGAGACGTACGGACCGTGCAGGCGGACTTCGGTCTGGCCGGGCCCTTCCCGCCGGACCACCGGCTGCGGGACCCCGCGGTCGGCGGCGGCGCCCTGCTCGACGTGGGCGTGTACCCGGTGTCGTTCGCCCAACTGCTCCTCGGCGAACCGGACTCGGTGCAGGCGCACGCGCGGATCTCCCCCGAGGGCGTCGACCTCAACACCGGCATGCTGCTCGGCTGGGACTCGGGCGCCTCGGCGCTGCTGTCCTGCTCCCTGGAGGCGGACACGCCGCTGACCGCCTCGGTGACCGGCACGAAGGGCCGGATCGACGTGCCGCGCGGCTTCTTCTTCCCGGAGCGGTTCACGCTGGTGCGGGACGGCGCCGAGCCGGAGGAGTTCGTGAACACGGACCACCCGCACTCGATGCGGCACGAGGCCGCCGAGGTGATGCGCTGTCTGCGGGCCGGTGAGACGGAGTCCCCGCTGGTCCCGCTGGACGGCACGCTCGCGGTGATGCGGACGCTCGACGCCGTACGCGAGCGGGTCGGCGTCCGCTATCCGCAGGAGGCCGTGGCCGCGCGGGTGTGAGAACGCGCGGAAACGGCTCTGTCCGGCCACGAGGGGCCGGACAGAGCCGTTTCCAGGGGGTGTTCAGGCGGCGGCCGGTGAGCCGGCCTCGAACGCCGCGTGCAGGCGTCGCGTGTGGTCCAGGGTCCGGACCGGGCCGGTCAGGGTGACCCGGGCCGTGAGCCGGTGGTCGGTGCTCGACGCGCCGAACGCCAGCTCCAGGGCGCCGGGTTCGACCCGGCGGGTGCCGTCGCGGCCGGTGAACGACGCCAGGTCGGCGGGGACCGTGACCTGGACGCGGCGGCTCTCGCCCGGAGCCAGCTCAAGCCGGTGGTAGCCGATGAGCCGCTGGACGGGCTGGACCACGGAGGCCACCGGGTCGTGCAGATACAGCTGGACGAGCTCCGTGCCGGCGCGGGCGCCGGTGTTGCGGACGGTGAGGGCGAGATCGAACGCGCCGTCCGTGGCCGCCGTCTCGCTCCCGACGGCGAGGTCGGTCCACTCGAACGTGGTGTACGTCAGTCCGTGGCCGAAGCCGTAGGCCGGGCTCGGGTCGATGTCGGAGACCTCGCTGGCGTGACCCAGGCGGGCGGCCAGATAGGTGGACGGCTGGGCGCCGTGGTGCCGGGGCACGCTGACGGGCAGTCGGCCGCTCGGGTTCGTCCGCCCGCTCAGGACCGACGCGACGGCGGCGGTACCGGCCTCGCCCGGGAAGAACGCCTGGACGATCGCGGCGCTCTCGGCGGTCGCCCGGCCGAGCGCGTACGGCCGTCCGGCGAGCAGGGTGGTCACGACCGGCGTACCGGTGTCGAGCAGGGCGTCGAGGAGCTGCTGCTGTACGCCGGGGAGGGCGAGGGACTCCGCGTCGCAGCCCTCGCCGCTGGTGCCGCGGCCGAAGAGCCCGGCGCGGTCGCCGAGCGCGGCGATCACCAGGTCGGCGCCGCGGGCCAGCGCCAAGGCCTCCGCGAAGCCCGAGGTGTCGGGGTCGTCCACGCCGCAGCCGGGGGCCGACACCAGCTCGGCGGAAGGGAATTCGGCCAGGAGCGCCTCGCGCAGGGTCGGCAGGTCGATGCCGAGGGGGACGTCCGGGTGCTGCCCGCCGACGTGGACGGGGAAGGAGTAGCAGCCGAGGACGGCCTTCGGGGTGTCGGCGTTGGGGCCGATCAGCGCGATCCGGCGGGGGGTGCCCGGGTCCAGCGGAAGGGTGCCGTCGTTGCGGAGGAGGACCACCGCACGCTCGGCGACCCGGCCGGCCAGCTCCCGGTTCGCGGCGGGGTCGAGGATGATCGCGCCGCGGAGCGTCTCGGGGTCCGCCGTCGTGTCGGTGCCTCGGAGCGCGGCGGGGACGGGGGTCCAGTCGGGGTCGAGGAGGCCGAGCTCGACCTTCTGGCTGAGCACCCTCCGTACCGCGCGGTCCACGAGCTCCGGGGACGCCTCCCCCTTCTCGACGGCGTCGAGGAGCGGGCGGCCGAAGGTCTTGACGGTGGGCAGCTCGACGTCGACACCGGCGGCGAGCGCCGCCGCCGCTGCCTCGCCGAAGGTGCCGGCCACACCGTGCAGGGTCTTGAGGAAGGCGATGCCGAAGTAGTCGGCGACGACGGTGCCGGTGAAGCCCCAGGTGTCCCGGAGCAGGCCGGTGAGCAGTTCGTCGTCGGCGGCGGAGGGGATGCCGTCGGTGTCGGTGTAGGCGTGCATCACCGAGCGGACGCCGCTCTCCCGGACCGCCATCTCGAACGGCGGCAGGATCACGTCCGCCAGCTCCCGGCGGCCCATGCCGACCGGCGCCAGGTTGCGCCCCGCGCGGGAGGCGGAGTAGCCGGCGAAGTGCTTGAGGGTGGCGACGATTCCGGCGGACTCCAGGCCCTGCACGTACGCGGTGGCGACGGTGCCGACGAGGTACGGGTCCTCGCCGATGGTCTCCTCGACGCGCCCCCACCGGGCGTCACGGACGACGTCGAGGACGGGGGCGAGGCCCTGGTGCACGCCCACGGCGCGCATGTCCCCGCCGATGACCGCGGCCATCTCCCGGATCAGCTCCGGGTCGAAGGTCGCGCCCCAGGACAGCGGGACCGGGTAGGCGGTGGCCCTCCACGCGGCGAAGCCCGCCAGGCACTCCTCGTGCGCCACGGCGGGGATGCCGAACCGGTTGGCGGCGGCGATCCGCCGCTGGGTCCGCAGGAGGGAGAGCGCGCCGACGGCGGGGTCGACGGGGACGGTGCCGAAGGGGCGGGTGAGCTGGCCGAGACCGTCGGGAAGGAGCGCGTCGAGGTCGACGGCCTCCTCCATGTCGTGCTGGTGCGGGGCGACTTCGGCCCCCTCGTCGGACGCTCCGACCCAGACGCCGAAGAGCTGGGCGACCTTCTCCTTGAGCGTCATCGCCCGGATCAGGGCGTCGACGCGCTCAGGGGTGCCGAGCGAGGGGTCGTTCCACGCCGGGAGCGGGGACTGAGGCTCTGTTGCCACGTTGTCGGTCACTTTCCTCCGACTCCCATCAGCCCCTGGATCAGGGCACGACGGGCGAACAGATAGACGAGCAGGATGGGGAGCATGGAGAGGACGACGGCCGCGAGCAGGCCCGGGATGTCGACGCCGTGCTCGGTCTGGAAGTCGTACAGGCCCATGGTGATGACCTTGTTCTCCGAGGACTGGGTGAGCACGAGCGGGAACAGGAAGCCGTTCCACGCCTGGAGCGAGGAGAAGACGATCACCGTCGACAGGCCGCCCTTGGACAGCGGCAGCACCAGCTGGCGGAAGATCCGCCAGGGGGCCGCCCCGTCGACCGTCATCGCCTCGTACAGCTCGGGGGTGATGTCCCGCATGACGCCGGTGAGGATCAGGACGCAGACCGGCATGGCGAAGGCCGCCGTCGGCAGGATGACGCCGATCAGGTTGTCGTAGAGGCCGGCCTCGTTGATCAGGTAGAACATCGGCACGATGACGGCCTGGGAGGGGATGGCCAGGCCGAGCAGGAAGAGCCGGAAGACCCGGCCGACGGCCTTGCCGTCGCTGCGGACGATGGCGTACGCGAGCGGCGGCACGAGCAGCAGGATGATGGCCACCACGGCGACGGTGACGATCACGGTGTTGAGGAAGTACTGCGCGAAGCCGTCGTTGAGGTCGTTGAGGTAGTTGTCGAACGTGAGGTTCTTCGGGAAGCCGAGAGGGCCGTTCGCCGCGTAGTCCGCGCGTGACTGGAAGGTGGCGACGAGCATCACGTACAGCGGCAGGCCGACGACGAACAGCCAGACGAGCGAGCCGAATCCGGCCAGGTAGTTGGGGCGCTTCCGCATCACACGCCCTCCATGGTGCTGCGCATCTTGTCGTAGCCGCTGAGGCGGACCATGACCAGGGAGACGAGGCTGGCGACCAGGACGAGGAGCAGCGCGATCGCGGAGGCCATGCCGAAGTCGAAGCTCTTGAAGGCCTTTTGGTACATGTAGTACGCGCTGTTCGTGGTGTCGGTGCCCGGTCCGCCCTGGGTCAGGATGAGGACGGTGTCGAAGGTCGTGAGTCCGCCGACCACCATCAGGATCGTCGAGGTCACGATGGTGTTGCGCAGCTGCGGCAGGGTGATGTGGAAGAACTGCCGGTACCGGCCGGCCCCGTCGATCTGCGCGGCCTGGTAGAGCACCTGCGGGACGGCCCTGGCCGCGCCCTGGTAGAGCAGCGTGTGCAGGGGTGTGAACTGCCAGGTGCTGACGAAGACGAGGACACCGAGGGCGCTGGCCTGCACGCCGAAGAGGTTGCCGTCGCCGAACAGCCACTTCGCCTGGGAGGGGACGCCGAAGTTGGGGTCGAGCACGGCGCGCCACAGGACGGACACCGCGGTGATGGACAGCAGGAGCGGGACGAAGTAGATCGCGGAGAGGACGGCCCGGTTGCGCTGGTGGCCGGCCGCCCAGACGCCGAGCAGGATGCTGATCGGGGTCTGGACGAGGACGCCGAGGACGGTGAGGAGCAGGCTCAGCCAGAGGCTCTTCACCATCACGGGGTCGTCGAGCAGCTTGCTCCAGTTCTCCAGGCCGGCGAACTCGGGGGAGCCGAGTCCGTTCCAGCGGGTGAAGGAGAGCACGACGACCAGGGCGAGCGGGACGAGGGCGAACAGGCCGAAGAAGACGGCGGCGGGCGCCGCCCAGGCGAAGCCCGGGCGGCCCACACCGGTGCCGGGGCGCTTCGCGCGCTCCCGGGCTCCGGGCTTCTCCACGCTGTCCACGGCGGGGGCTGTGGCAGTGGTCATGTCAGGTATTTCCGGTGGTCAGGCCGCGGGCAGGCTCTGCATGGCGGCGATGAAGGCGTCGGTCCCCATCTGGCCGTTGAAGAACTGCTGGATGGCCTGGTGGAGCGTGGTCGTGGCGGCCGGCGGGAAGGCCTGGTCCCAGGAGAGCTGGAACGCGGGCGCCTTCTTCACCAGGTCGTACTGGAACGTCGAGTAGGCCGGGTTGGCCGAGCCGCCCAGGAACTTCTGGGTGTTGGTGGTGGTCGGCAGGTTGCCGATGGAGAGCTGGTCCTTGACGAACTGGTCGGAGTACATGAGCTTCAGGAACTCGGCCACGGCCTCGGGGTGCTTGGAGGACTTCAGGACCGAGTAGAAGTTGTTGGTGTTGCCGGCCAGGTTGTCCGGGTCTCCCTTGCCGCCCTCGACGGTCGGGAAGGTGCCGTAGCCCAGGTCGCTCCTCACGAAGTCCGGGTAGGCGTCCTGGAGGGTGGAGTACTCCCAGGAGCCCATGAGCTCGAAGGCGGCCTTGCCGGTGGCGAGGAGGGCGGGGGAGCCGCCGTCGGTGAACTTCACCGAGTCGTAGTTGGTGCCGAAGGCACCCGCGTCGATCAGCTCCTTGAGCATGCCGAGCGCCTTCTTGCTGTCCTCGCTCGCCCAGACCTGCTTGTCGCCGTCGACGGCCTTCTGGAAGAGCTCGGGGCCGGCCACCCGGTCGTAGATGTACTGGAACCACATCTGGGTGGGCCACTTGTCGCCGCCGCCCAGGGCGATCGGGGTGACGCCCTTGGCCTTGAGGGTCTTGACCGTGGTCAGGAGCTCGGCCCAGGTCCGCGGGGCGGCGACGCCCGCCTTCTGGAGCGCCTTCTTGTTGCTGAAGAGCAGGACCGGCTGGGTGCCGCGCATCGGCACGCCGTACGGCTTGCCGTCGACCACGGCGGTGTTGAAGACGGACGGCAGGAAGTTGGACTTGAGGTCCGGGTTCTTGGCGATGAAGTCGTCCAGCGGCATCAGCAGGCCGGCGTCGACGTACGGCTTGATGCTGCCGCCGCCCCAGTTGAAGAACAGGTCCGGGGCCTGCTTGCCGCTGATCACCGTCTGCAGCTTGGACTGGTAGTCGGCGCCCGGGATGGTGTCGAGGACGGCCTTGACCTTCGAGGTCTTGTTGAAGGTGTCGACGAGCTGCTTCTCCACCTTGTTCGTCGCGTCGCCGTACACCAGGACGTGGATCGTGTCCGAGCCGCCGTCGGACGAGGCGGCGGAGCCGCCGCAGGCTGCCAGGGACAGGGCCATGGCCAGCGACGCTCCACCGACGACAGCGGTTCTGAGGAGCTGTGCGGGTCGCTTCATCGCCTCACCTTTCGAAAGAGTTTCGGTCATGTTTCCGAAACTTCATGTGTCGGGACGCTAAGGTTGGGGTGGTGAACCGGTCAACCCTCTGGGGGTGCGTTATCGAAGCGTGACGCCGGTGGGGTGGGGGAGGAGTGCCTTACCCTCTTGAGATGCGAGATGACGAGGACATGCGACGGATCACCCTGGCCGAGGTCGCCGAGAAGGCCGGCGTGTCACTTTCGACGGTTTCGAAAGTCCTCAACGGCAGGCAGGACGTGTCGCAGGTCACCCGCGGCAAGGTGGAGCGCCTCCTCGAAGCGCACTCCTACCGCAGGACCACCCGGGCGGCGGGCGAGGCGCCGCTGATCGAGCTGGTCTTCCACGAGCTGGACAGCGTCTGGTCGATGGAGCTGATCCGGGGCGTGGAGAACCTCGCCAAGGCGCACCAGGCGAGCGTGGTGCTGACCGAGAGCGGCACCCGGCACGCGCCCGCGGCCGACTGGATCGAGGGCGTGCTCCAGCGCAGGCCGATCGGTGTGGTCCTGGTCTTCTCCTCCCTCCCGGACGCCGTCAAGCAGCAGCTCGGCGCCCGGTCGATTCCCTTCGTCATCGTCGATCCCGCGGGCGACCCCGAACCCGACGTGCCGTCCGTGGGCTCCGCGAACTGGTCCGGCGGCGTCGCCGCCACCCGGCACCTCGTCGATCTCGGCCACCGGCGCATCGGCATCATCACCGGCCCCGAGGACATGCTGTGCTCCCTGGCGCGCCTCGACGGCTACCGCTCCGCCCTGAACATGGCCGGCATCGTTCCCGACACCTCCCTCGTCCGCTTCGGCGACTTCCACGTCGAAGGCGGTTACCGGCACGCCATGGACCTCCTCCAGTCGCCGGACCGGCCCACCGCGATCTTCGCGGGCAGCGATCTCCAGGCGCTCGGCGTCCTGGAGGCGGCCCGGGTCTGCGGTCTGCGTGTGCCCGAGGACCTCTCCGTCGTCGGGTACGACGACGTGATGATCGCCCGCTGGTCGAGCCCCGCCCTCACGACGGTGCACCAGCCGCTGCGCGCCATGGGCGAGGAGGCGGTCCAGATGCTGCTCCGGCTGCGCGCCGGGGAACCGTCGGTGACCCGCCTTGAGCTCGCGACCAGCCTCGTGGTCAGGAACAGCACGGCGGCACCGGCGTCGGAGACCGCCGTCCGCTAGCGGACGGAGCGTCCGGAGTCGGCCCGTCCGGAGTCGGCCTGTCGGGAGCCGGTCCGTTCGGAGCCGGTGCGTCCTGAGTCGGAGCGTCCCGGGCCGGTGCGTCCTGAGTCCGAGCGTCCTGAGTCGGCCCGTCCGAGGTCGGCCCGTCCGGGGTCGGCGAACACCTCCTTCACGATGACTCCGGCGGCGCCGCGGACCGCGGCGCCGAAGCCGAGCAGAGAGCCGGTGACCCGGCACAGCGCCTCGTCGCCGGCCACGATCCGGGCGCGCATCTCCCGCATCGCCGCAGGCAGCAGATACGGTGCCACCGCCGCGAAGTAGCCGCCCAGGACGACCACGCGCGGGTTGAGGAGATTCACCGGGACGGACAGACCGGTACCGAGCCACCGGCCGATCTCGTCCAGACCGCTCAGTGTGCGAGGGTCCCCGGCGGCGGCACGGCGCAGCAGTTCGGCGGCCTGCTCCTGCGGGCCCCACGCAGCACCCGGTCCGCTTCCCTCCGGGAGCAGCAGATCGGGCGCGGCCGTCCTGAGCGCCGCCGGAAGCGACACCTTCGTCTCCAGACAGCCGGTCCGGCCACAGGCGCAGACGTCCCCGTCCGGGTCGATCTGGATGTGCCCGAGCTCGCCGCTGAAACCGGAGGCGCCCTGGAGCAACCGCCCGCCTGCGACGATGCCGGCGCCCAGGCCCGCTTCTCCCGTGACGTACATCAGGTCCGTCACCCCGGGGTGCGCGGTCTCCCATTCGGCGAGCGCGGCGAGGTTGGCCTCGTTGTCGATCACCACGCTCATCTCCCCGGGCAGGCCGGCCGCCTCCCGCAGCCGCTCGGCGACGGGGACGTCCTTCCAGCCCAGGTTGGGGGCCGCGTACACCCGCCCGGTGGCCACCGCCACCGGGCCGGGCGCGGCGACCCCGACGCCCGCGACCCGCGCACCCGAGCGGATCGCGTGGTCCAGGAGTTCCCTGGTCAGCGCCGCGAGCGCGCGGATGGTGGCATCGGCCCCCTCCTCGGTCGCGTCGTGGACGAGACGGCGCTCCTGAATGGTCCGCCCCGCCAGGTCCACGGAACAGGCCGCGAGATAGCGCGAGTTGATCTCCAGGCCGAGCGCCGCCACGGCACGCCCGTCGAGCTCCAGTTGGCGTGCCGGGCGCCCGACCGACCCGTCCTGCTGCAAGTCGGCCTCGCGCACCAGGCCGCGGTCGAGGAGTTCCCCGACCAGGCTGGAGACGGTGGGCCGGGTCAGTCCGGTACGACGGGCCACATCGGCCCGCGAGGCGGGACCGGCCGTGCGGACCTCGGCCAGGACCAGGGCGAGATTGGCCCGCCGTACCGCCACCTGGTCCATGGGCGTCGCCTGGACGGTGGCCGGCTTGTCGGCGCTGGTGGGCACGGAGTCTCCCTGGGGCTGAAAGAGCGGGGCGTGGAGGCCGGGCGGCACGTCGACCGGCCTCGTACCGATTCTCCCGCTTGCTCAACGCACGCCGAGCAGGTGGTCCAGGGCGAGCTGGTCGAGTCGCTCGAAGGCCATCGAACGGGCGGCGGCCATGTCCACGTCGAAGGTCTCGAACGCGGTGGGGTCGGCGAGCAGCCCGGCGAGCCCGTCCGGGGCGGTGGGCGCGGCGAGTTCGTCGAGGCGGGAGGCGGCCAGGGCGGCCTGGACGTCCGGGTCGGCGCGGAAGGCGGCGGCGCGCTCCTTGAGGATCAGGTAGTTGCGCATGCAGTTCTTCGCGGACTCCCACACGCCGTCGAAGCCGTCGGTGCGCACGGGCTTGAAGTCGAAGTGGCGCGGGCCGGTGTAGCCGGCCGTCTCCAGGAGGTCGACCAGCCAGAACGCCTGGCGCAGGTCGCCGGCGCCGAAGCGGAAGTCCTGGTCGTACTTGATGCCGGACTGTCCGTTGAGGTCGATGTGGAAGAGCTTGCCCGCCCACAGCGCCTGTGCGATGCCGTGCGGGAAGTTGAGGCCCGCCATCTGCTCGTGGCCGGTCTCCGGGTTCACGCCCACCAGCTCGGGGCGCTCCAGGCGCTCGATGAACGCGAGGGCGTGTCCGATGGTGGGGAGCAGGATGTCGCCGCGCGGCTCGTTCGGCTTGGGCTCGATGGCGAAGCGCAGGCCGTAGCCCTGCTCGGTGACGTACTCGCCCAGCAGGTCGAAGGCCTCCTTCATCCGGTCGAGGGCCACCTGGACGTCCTTCGCGGCGCCGGACTCGGCGCCCTCGCGGCCGCCCCAGGCGACGTACGTGGTGGCGCCGAGTTCGACGGCGAGGTCGATGTTCCGGATCGTCTTGCGCAGCGCGTAGCGGCGGACGTCGCGGTCGTTCGCCGTGAACGCGCCGTCCTTGAAGACGGGGTGCGTGAAGAGGTTGGTGGTCGCCATCGGCACGGCGAGCCCGGTGCGGTCGAGCGCCGCTCGGAAGCGCTTCACGATCGCGTCGCGCTCGGCCTCCGGCGCGCCGAAGGGGATCAGGTCGTCGTCGTGGAAGGTCACGCCGTACGCGCCGAGGGCGGCGAGCCGCTCGACCGACTCGACCGGGTCGAGGGCGGGGCGGGTCGCGTCGCCGAAGGGGTCGCGGCCCTGCCAGCCGACGGTCCACAGGCCGAAGGTGAACCGGTCATCGGGGCGGGGGGAGAAACGCTCGGGCATGGGTGCTCCTAGAGGCGTATTTGTTGTACCTCAAAACTAATAGCTCAGGTGTCATGGCCTGGCAACCCCCAGAGGGGGGGCTCCGGTGTGTGAAAAACGGGTATTGATGGGGCTGGCGTGCGGACATACACTGCGCGAGTTTGTTAGATGACTAGACAGAACTCTGGAGGTGCGCAGTGGCTGCGTCCCCTGTGGTGATCGGCGTGGACAGCTCCACGCAGTCGACGAAGGTCCTCGTGGTGGACGCCGAGACCGGCGTCGTCCTCGGGAGCGGACGGGCGGGACACGTCGTCACGGGTGAGCAGGGCGCTCGCGAGACGGATCCGGAGGTGTGGTGGGACGCGCTGCGCGCGGCGATGGGCGAGGCGCTCCGAGCCGCCGCGGTGGCACCGGACGCGGTCGTGGGCATCGCGGTCGCCGGACAGCAGCACGGCCTCGTGGTCCTCGACGGCGCGGGCCGCCCCCTGCGCCCGGCCCTGCTCTGGAACGACACCCGGTCCGCACCCCAGGCCGCCGCGCTGACGGACGCGCTCGGCGGCCCGGCGGAGTGGCTCGCCCGCACCGGCTCCGTGCCGGTGGCGTCGATGACGGCCACCAAGTGGCAGTGGCTGCGCGAGAACGAACCGGCCCTCGCCGCCCGGACGGCCGCCGTGCGGCTGCCGCACGACTTCCTCACCGAACGCCTGGCGGGCGTCGCCGCGACCGATCCCGGCGACGCGTCGGGAACGTGCTGGTACTCGACCCGGACCGGCGGCTACGACCCCGAACTGCTCGACCTGGTCGGCCTCGACGCCGGCCTCCTGCCCACCGTCGCCCGGAACGGAGCCTCCCGCGTCGGGTCACTGACCACCGCGGCGGCCGCCTTCCTCGGGCTGCGCCCCGGCGTCGCCGTCGCCGCCGGCACCGGGGACAACATGGCCGCGGCCGTCGGCCTGGGTCTCGGCGCCGCCGGGCTCCTCGACCACCCCGTCATCAGCCTCGGGACCTCCGGAACGGCCTTCACCGCCACCCGGGTTCGCCCCGCAGCCCCCGGGATCGCCGGATTCGCCGCCGCCGACAACACCTACCTGCCGCTCGGCTGCACCATGAACTGCACCCTCGCCGTCGACAAGGTCGCCGCGCTCCTGCGGCTCGACCGCGACGACGCCCAGCCCGGCGGCGAGACGGTGATGCTGCCCTACCTGGACGGCGAACGCTCGCCCGACCTGCCCCACGCCGCCGGTCTGATCACCGGCCTGCGCCACACGACCTCGCCGCAGCAGCTCCTCGGAGCCGCCTACGAGGGCGCGGCGTTCACCCTGCTCCGGGCGCTCGACGAACTGTTCACCGCGGCCGGACTCGACCCCCGGAAAGCGGCCGTACGGGAGCGGCCGGTGCGGCTGATCGGAGGCGGCGCCAAGGGCCGGGTGTGGATCGAGACGATCCGCAGGCTGTCCGGGCGGCCGGTCGTGCTGCCCGCCGGGGAGGAGCTGGTCGCCACCGGCGCGGCGGCGCTCGCCGCGGGAGCCGCCTCGGGCGACGACCCGGTGAAGGTGGCCACCGGGTGGGGCGCCGGCCAGGGGACCGAACTGCCCCCGCTGGACCGGGACATCGCCGCCTGGGACCGGCTGGAGACCGCCCTCCGCGACGCGTCCGGCCTCCTTGCCGCCCGTTCCTGACGGCGCTCGGCGCCCGGCCGGGACGACCCGGCCGGGCGCCTGTCGCTCGTACGTCGTTCCGTATGCCGCTGGTGTGCCGTTCGTGCCTCAGGCAGCGGCGAAGGAATGCACGGTCGAGGACCGATAGGTCTCCCCGGGACGCAGCACCGTGCTGGGAAAGCCCGGCCGGTTCGGTGAGTCGGGGTGGTGCTGGGTCTCCAGGCACAGACCGTCGCCCGGCCCGTAGACGCGACCGCCGCTGCCGGCCAGGGTGCCGGGGAGCGAGTTGCCCGAGTAGAACTGGACGCCGGGTTCCGTCGTCGCGATCCGCAGCGTGCGCCCCGAGTGGGGGTCCCTGAGCGTGGCCACCGGCAGGGGAGCGGCGGTGAGGCCCTTGTCGAGGACCCAGTTGTGGTCGTACCCGCCGGCGTGCCGGAGCTGGGGGTCGTCGGCCGAGATCCGCGCCCCGACCGGGCGGGGCTCACGGAAGTCGAAGGGGGTGCGGGTCACGGGGGCCAGCCGGCCCGTCGGTATCAGGCCGGTGGTGACGGGTGTCATCCGGGACGCGGCGATCGACAGCTCGTGGTCGAGGGCGGATCCCGCGGATTCCCCGGCCAGGTTCCAGTACACATGGCTGGTGAGGTTCACGACCGTGGGCCGGTCGGTGACGGCCTCGTAGTCGATGCGCCAGTCGCCGCGCGGGGTGAGGGTGTACACGACACGGACGCGGAGCTCTCCGGGGAAGCCCATGTCCCCGTCGGGGCTGGTCAGGGTGAGGACGAGGCCGACATCGCCGTCCCGGGCGAACCCGTGCACCTGCCAGTTGCGCCGGTCGAATCCCTGCGCGCCCCCGTGGAGGGTGTGGGCGCCGTCGGGGAGCGACAGGAAGTGGCGGTCGCCGTCGAGCTCGAACCGGCCGTGGGCGATGCGATTGCCGTAACGGCCCACGAGCGCGCCGAGGAATCCGTCGGAGGCGAGATAGCCGTCCAGGCCGTCGAAGCCGAGGGACACGTTGGCGTGGCGCCCGTGCCGGTCCGGGACCTCCAGGGACTGCACGATGCCTCCGTAACTCAGCACGGAGAGGTGCGTGCCGCCGTTCCGCAGGTGCCAGCGCCGCGCCTCGGAGCCGTCGTCGAGCCGGCCGAACGGTTCGGAGACGGGGGGACTCGTCTGCGGATCGGTGTGGGTCGTCATGTGCGTCGCCTCGACTCTGTTCCATCCCTGTGTTCGAAGCATTTTACGAAAGAGTTTCGGTCGGTGTCGACACGACCTCCGTATCCGGCCCCAGGCGACCTGCCCAGTGGGCGGTGCGGAAGACGCCGTGCTCCACCTCGGTGACGAGTCCCGCTCGTGCCAGTCGTGCCAGGTGTCGGGCCCGTACGCCTCGCGGGCGACTACCGGCTCTGCGTACCGTCCTCGGCGGACGCCGCCGCGTCGGGCGAACGTGCCGCCAAGGCGGTTCTGGCGAGCCTCCAGGCCGGCCTCGCGGACAGCCTGCCTGCTGCGGGAATGCTGCGGGGATCGCACTTCCTCGACTGATACGATCTCGAATCGTGTTCGAGAAAAAGTCGAAATCTCAGGAATCGACCCGCCCGGGCGCGGTACAGCGCCGTGGCGTGGAGCGGAGGAAGGCCATCCTGGACGCCGCCGAGGCGCTCCTCGGCGAGCAGGGCTACGAGGCCGCCACGCTCAAGGCGATCGGAGAGCGGGCGGGGATCCCGGTCGCGTCCATGTACCACTACTTCCCCGACCGTCACCAGGTCGACGCCGAGCTGCTCCAGCGCCACATGGAGGCGCTGGAGGCCCGCATCGTCGCCTCGCTGGAGCGTCCCGGAGCGGACGCGCTGCCCGAAGCCGTCGACTCCGTGATGGCTCCGTTCCTCGACTACTTCCGTGAGCATCCCAGCTGCACGGAGCTCTGGTTCAAGGGGCGCAGCGCGGCGATCGACGACATGGTGCGCGCCTTCGACGAGGCACAGGCAGAGCGGCTCTGGCACGTCCTCATCGCACGCGGGCGCATCCGCCCCGACACCCCCGTGCTCGTCATCCAGCTCGCCTTCGAGGCCGGCAGCCGGCTCTTCGACGTGGCCTTCCGGCGTTCCCCGACCGGCGACGACGCCACGATGGCCGAGGCCCGGCGGCTGCTCACCGCGTACCTGGAGACCTACGCCCGGGTGGCGCCGGAGCGACAGGGCTGACCCGGTCGCCCGCCCGGAGGAACGCGACCGGCCCCGGTGGACACGTACATGTCCACCGGGGCCGGTCGCCGTTCGCGGGCGGCCCCGCTACCTCAGCGGTGCGCCCCACCGCACCTGGTCGCGCAGATGGGCCTTGAGGAGCTTGCCGCCCGCGTTGCGCGGCAGGGCCTCGGCGACGACGGCCGCGACCCGTCCGACCAGACGGGCGCCGAGGAGAGGGCGTGAGTCCTCTCAGCGGGTCGGGCGCCTTCCGCGGCCGGTCCAGGCACGGGCGCCGAGGAGGATCGAACCGTCGTCCCGCGTGGGGAGCGCGGCGCGCAGGCGTTCCCTCAGCTCCTCCCGCCGTCCTTCGGGTAGCGAGGCGAGGTAGGCGGGGGCAGGGCCCTGCCCACCGCGGAACGGCGTCCAGTAGTCGTCGAAGTCCCGGAAGAGGGTCGGGATCGTGACCTCGTCGATCTCCACGTCCACCAGCCCGCGGCCGCGGAGCAGACGGCGCAGCGGTTCCGGTGCGCACAGCGGGAACCGGACGGCTTCGCTCAGCGCTTCGGCGTCCGCGTCCAGCGCTGCGGCGGCCTCCCAGAAGTACCGGATCAGATCCATACCGCCCTCGGTGTAGTCCCAGACGTACACCGCGACCACGCCGCCCGGGCGCACGATGCGGAACATCTCGGCGGCGGCCCGCTCCGGCTCGGGGACGAAGTTGAGGACCAGGCCACTGACCGCCACGGTCGCCACTCCGTCCCGGAACGGCAGGCTCATCGCGTCGCCGCGTACGAAATGGGCTCGGGGGTCCTTGGTGTGCCGCCGCGCGTAGCGGACGTAGCTGTCGGACGGGTCGACGCCCACCACCCGCTCGGGCGCCGCCCCGTCCAGGACCGCCCGGGCGACCGCCCCCGTACCGCAGCCGATGTCCCACCAGTCACGTCCCGGCGGCATGTCCAGGCGTCGTACGAAGTCGGCGGCGACGCGTCGGCTCCACCGCCCGATGTACGGCTCGTACGCCTCGCCCTCACCCCACACCACCGACCACCTCCGGCCCGCCGGGACTGCCGTGCCGGCCCTGTCGCCGGCCACCTGAGACCAGGATGACCGCACTCGGGACGGGGCGCCTCACGTCACGGCGCGCCGCGCACCGGCGACACTCGGGCAGCGCTGCCCGGCCGGCCAGCGGCAACTCCACGTGTTGCGAGCCCACACCGGCATTCTCCCGCCGGGCAGGAAATTTTTCGTTCAAGAGTGTTCATCGCAGGAGTCTTAACGGTCGATCACGCCTAGGGTTCACACGATCAACTTCCTTCGAGGAAAGGGCGTTCCATGTCGATTCCGCGCAGGGCGTTATTGGCCGGCACGACGGCCGGTGCGGCCGCGGCCGTCGTCGGGGGTGCGGGAAGCGCCGAAGCCGAGGCCCCGTCGTCGACAGCGGTGTCGCCGTTGCTGCAGCGCACGCCCAGTCGTATCGGGGTGCCGGGTGTGGCGGGGCTCCACCTCCAGTTCGGCACCGATCCCGCCACCGAGATGACCGTCTCCTGGATCAGTCCCCAGTCCGTCCGGCGCCCCCGCGTGCACCTCGGGTCGCCGGACGGTGGCGCCGGGCGGGCGTTCGACGCCGAGACCCGTACCTACCGTGACGCGCTCTCCCGGCAGGAGGTGTACGTCCACCACGCCCGCCTCTCCGGGCTGCGGCCGGACACCACCTACCTGTACTCGGCCGGGCACGACGGTGCCGCGCCGGAGACGGGGTCGTTCACCACGGCAGCGCGCGGCCGTACCGCGTTCACCTTCACCAGCTTCGGCGACCAGGGCACGCCCAACCTGCGCCGGTCCCTCAAGTGGCCCACGCCGGACACACCTCCGCCCCTCGGTCCCTTCCCGCTCTACACCAGCACCCAGGGCGGGACCGAGGCGTCCGCCGACATCGTGGCCGCGGTGGAACGGGTCGGTCCGCTGTTCAACCTGGTCAACGGCGACCTGTGCTACGCGGGCGTGGCCGGTGCCATCGGCGAGGACCGGGTGGCCACCTGGGCCGACTGGTTCATCAGCAACAGCCGCTCGGCCCGCCTGCGCCCCTGGATGCCCTGCGTCGGCAACGGCGAGACCGAGAAGGGCAACGGCCCCCTGGGCCTCACGGGTTACCAGACCTACTTCACGCTGCCGGGCGAGGCGACGGCCCCCGACTCCGACACCCAGGGACTGTGGTATGCCTTCACCGTCGGCGGGGTCCGCTTCATCAGTCTGGCCAACGACGACGTGGCGATCGTGGACAGCGGCGAAATCTATCTGCGCGGATACTCGGAGGGCGCTCAACGTCGCTGGCTGGAGCGGGAGTTGAGGGCGGCGCGGGCCGACGGCGAGATCGACTGGATCGTGGTGTTCATGCATCACCCGATGATCTCCAGCCACCGCAGCGGCGGCAGCGACCTCGGAGTCCGCGAGGCCTGGGGACCCCTCTTCGACGCGTACGGGGTCGACCTGGTGCTCTGCGGCCACGAGCACTACTACGAGCGCTCGTTGCCCCTCCGCGGCACCCTGCCGAACGACACCCGCACCCCGATCCCGGTCTCCACCAGCACCGATGTCGCCGACACCGCCCGGGGCACCGTGCACATGATCATCGGGGGCGGCGGCAACTTCGCCACCACCCAGGACGACCTGTTCGAGGAACCCAAGGGCCGTGTCGTGGTCGACGTGGGCAAGGTGCCCGAGGGCCGCCACCGCAAGGCCGTCTACCTCACCGAGGACGCCCCCTGGCGCGCGGTCCAGGACCGCGTCCACCCCCACGGCTTCGCCGCCTTCGACGTCGACCCGGGTACGCGCGGCGGCGGACGCACCCGGATGCACGTCACGTACTACACCTTCGACGGCCCCTACGGAGAGCTGACCCCGGTGGACACCTTCACCCTGGAACGCCCCCGCGCGGACGCCCGGCACTGAGGCCGGCGCGTCCCGTGCGGGCCCGCCGGCTCAGCCGGCGCGGCGCAGGGCCGGCGGGGTCCAGCTCCCCGTGAGGGCGGCCTCCCGGGGCCAGTACAGGCGCAGGAAGACGTTGAAGCTGCCGGCGGGCGCGGGGAGCCAGTTGCCCTCGCGCTCGGGTCCGGGGCTGTCGTGCTGGACGTAGATGTCCAGGGAGCCGTCGGGGTTGGTCCGCATCCCGCTGCGGTCGCCGATCGCGTACCGGTTCAGCGGGTTGTCGGCGAAGAGCTGGCGCTCGTTCATCATCGTGAGGGACCAGAAGCCGTCGACGGGCGGCGTCTCCCCGGCGGCGAAGTGCAGCACGTACGCGTGGGCGCCGTCGAGGGGCCGGCCGTCGGCGTCCGTGGTGGCGTGCGGGTACAGGGCGTCGGCGTCCAGGTTGGCTCCGTACCCGAACCGGGTGATGACCGCGCGCTTGGCGTAGTCGGTTCCGTAGTCTCCCAGGCCCCGGTGCACGGTCCATCCGCCGACGCCCGCGGACTCCGCCCGGGCGAGCAGCTCACGAAGGACCTCCGGGCCGCGCCGCGCACCCGCGTCCAGGGTGGCGAGTTCCTCGGGGGTCAGCTCGTCCAGGCTCGCGCCGGGCGCGATGCCGAGTTTGGCGACGCGGCCCAGGAACGAGGCGTCGGCGGGGGAGGGAGGGTTGTCGACCATCATCCGGTTGAGGAGCGTGAAGTACGCGCGGCCGCCGAGCGCGTGGACCTGGTCCACGGGCGGCGTCGTCGTGTCGGCACCGGCGGGAACGGGGACGTCGGTGTGAGGCGCGTAGTCGTCGGGATCGCCGGTCCACTCCGACAGCGGAATCAGCCGCGTGCCGTCCTGGAGCCGGTTGACGGCCGGGAAGTCCGACGGGCCGCTCGTCGCGTACCGGGCGATGATCCAGTTCACGGCGGTGGGCGACTGCAACAGGGTCAGGCCGGAGGGGACCGCTCCCGACCAGGAGGGCCCGGCGATCAGGAACGGGCCGGCGGAGGCGCCGTTCTTGCGTCGGCCGACGACGGCGCAGACATCCGACCAGGCGTCCAGGATCGGGACCATCCAGAAGCGGTCGCCGAAGTCGGGCAGGGCCAGCACCAGAGGCTCGTGGGACAGGTCGAGCCAGGAACTGGAGTACAGGGTGTCGGCGTTCGGCGAGACGACCTCGGTGAAGGAGGCGTCCGGGGTGCTGCGCATACAGCAGAACTGGTTGACCGGGGCTTTCCGGCGCGCGTCGTCCCGGGCCGGGACCGCCGTCATGGACTCCTTCGTGAGGGCCGCCGTGACCAGCGGGTACCCGTAGAGCCATGCCTCCGTGGCCAGCTTCTCCATCGCTTCGTCCGTCATCGGCTTCTCCCAGGTGCTACGGCGGTCTCGGTCCGGGCCCGACGCTACGAGCGCGGCCCGCCCACCGCGCGGCCAGCCCGCCGAACGGGTGAGACGGACGGACCGGACCGGGCGGCGCGCGCAAGTGCGCATGAGGAGCGGTCGGCAGGAAGCGGCGTGCATCGGCAGGCGCCGGTGCACCACGCGTCAGACGCGTGCCTCCATGCGACTCCTGGAAACTCCGCGCGCCCTACCGGTGCCCACGGGCGGCGGATAAGGATGAGCGCACCGCACATGAACCAGGTGATCCGCACCCCTGTCCTCGGCCAGGCGGACCTGCGGGCGGAAGGAGCTCATGGTGTTGCTTCTCATCTCCCCGGACGGTGTCGAGGAAGCCCTCGACTGCGCGAAGGCCGCCGAACACCTCGACATCGTCGATGTCAAGAAGCCCGACGAGGGCTCGCTGGGCGCCAACTTCCCCTGGGTCATCCGGGAGATCCGCGACGCGGTGCCGGCGGACAAGCCGGTGTCCGCCACCGTGGGGGACGTGCCGTACAAACCCGGCACGGTGGCGCAGGCCGCGCTCGGCGCGGTCGTCTCCGGCGCCACGTACATCAAGGTCGGCCTGTACGGCTGTACGACACCCGAGCAGGGTGTCGACGTCATGCGGGCGGTCGTCCGTGCGGTGAAGGACCACCGCCCCGAGGCGCTCGTCGTCGCCTCGGGCTACGCCGACGCCCACCGCATCGGCTGCGTCAACCCGCTCGCCCTGCCCGACATCGCCGCCCGCGCCGGTGCCGACGCGGCCATGCTGGACACCGCGATCAAGGACGGCACGCGGCTCTTCGACCACGTCCCGCCCGACGCCTGCGCCGAGTTCGTACGGCGCGCCCACGCCTCCGGCCTGCTCGCCGCCCTCGCGGGCAGCGTCAAGGAGGCCGATCTCGGTGCGCTGACCCGCATCGGCACGGACATCGTGGGCGTGCGGGGAGCGGTCTGCGAGGGAGGTGACCGCAAGGCCGGGAGGATCCAGACCCATCTCGTCGCCGCCTTCCGGGCGGAGATGGACCGGCACGCCCGGGAGCACGCCGCCGGCACCCCGGCCGCGAACTGACCACCGGGATGCCGACACCAGAAGCCATCCGCGTCCCGGGCCGTCGTGCCGCACGCCTCGCCGTCGTCGACCCGGCCACCGGGAAGGCCTTCGACGAGGCCCCCGACCAGGCGCCGGAGGAGCTGGACGACGCGGTCGCCCGCGCCCGGCGGGCCTGGCACGGCTGGCGCGCCGACCCCACCGCCCGTACCACCGCCCTGCGCGCGGCCGCCGACGCCGTGGAGACGGCCGGTGACGACCTCGCCCGGCTGCTCACCCGGGAACAGGGCAAGCCCCTGACCGAGTCGTACGCCGAGATCGCCCGTACGGCGGCCCGGCTGCGCTACTTCGCCGACCTGGCTCCCCGGACCCGCCGGATCGACGACGGCCGGCCCGTGCACAGCGAGGTCCGCTGGCGGCCCGTCGGGCCCGTCGCCGCGATCGTGCCGTGGAACTTCCCGCTCCAGCTCGCGGCGGCGAAGTTCGCGCCCGCGCTCGCGGCCGGCAACACCGTGGTCCTCAAACCGTCCCCGTACACGCCCCTCGCCACCCGGCTGCTCGGCTCCGTCCTCGCCGCCGTCCTGCCCGAGGACGTCCTGACGGTCGTCACCGGCCGTGAACCCCTCGGTGCCCGACTGGCCGCCCACCCGGGGATCCGTCACGTCACCTTCACCGGCTCGGTGCCCACCGGCCGGGCCGTCGCCGAGGCCGCGGCGGGCTCGCTCGCCCGGGTCACCCTGGAACTGGGCGGCAACGACGCCGCCGTCCTCCTGGACGACGTCGACGTGGACCGGATCGCGGACCGCCTGTTCTGGGCGGCGTTCCGCAACTGCGGGCAGGTCTGCATGGCGGTCAAACGGGTCTACGCCCCCGCCCGGCTCCACGCCGAGGTCGTCGACGCCCTCGCCCAGCGCGCCAAGGCCGTCGCGGTCGGACCCGGACTCGACCCGGACACCCGGATCGGTCCGGTCAACAACGCCCCCCAGCTGGCCCGGGTCGAGGAGGTCACGCGGCGGGCCCTCGCGGACGGCGCCCGGGCCGCGGCCGGCGGCGAGCGGCTCGACGGAGCGGGCTACTTCTTCGCCCCCACGATCCTCACCGACGTGCCGCCCGACAGCGCGGTGGTGACAGGGGAACAGTTCGGCCCCGTGCTTCCGGTACTGCCGTACCGGACCCTCGACGAGGCCGTCGAGGCGGCCAACGGCACCGGCTTCGGCCTCGGCGGCTCCGTCTGGGGCACCGACCTCGACCGGGCCGAGGCAGTGGCCGAGCGGCTCGAATGCGGGACGGCCTGGATCAACCACCACGCCGAACTCTCCCTCGCCCAGCCCTTCGCGGGCGTCAAGGACAGCGGCGTCGGCGTCGCGGGCGGACCGTGGGGCCTCTACGGCAACCTCCGGCCGTTCGTCGTCCACCGCCCGCGGGAGGAGGAGGCGTGACGAGGAGGTTCCCGGCGGCCGTACTGCGCGCGTACGACGACCCGTTCACGGTCGAGGAGGTGACCCTGCGTACGGAGCCCGGCCCCGGCGAGATCCTGGTCGAGATCGCGGGAGCCGGGATGTGCCGTACGGATCTCGCCGTACGGCGGTCGGCCGGCCGCAGCCCGCTGCCGGCCGTCCTCGGCCACGAGGGCGCCGGGGTCGTGGTGGCGACGGGCGCCGGCCCCGGCGACGAGCTCCGCGTCGGCGACCACGTGGTGCTCAGCTTCGACTCCTGCGGACACTGCCGGAACTGCCGGGCCGCCGCCCCCGCCTACTGCGACTCCTTCGCCACCCTCAACCTCTTCGGCGGGCGCCAGGAGGAACCACCCCGACTCGCCGACGCGGCCGGAAAGCCCCTGGCCCCCCGGTGGTTCGGCCAGTCCTCCTTCGCCGCGTACGCGCTCGTCCCGGCCCGCAACGCCGTCCGGGTCGACCCCGCCCTGCCGCTCGAACTGCTCGGACCGCTCGGCTGCGGCTTCCTCACCGGTGCAGGAGCCGTACTGAACACCTTCGCCGCACGACCCGGCGACACCCTCGCGGTCCTCGGCGCGGGAGCGGTGGGCCTGGCCGCCGTGATGGCGGCCACCGCCGCCGGCCTGCGGACCGTGGCCGTCGACCGGCATCCCGTACGCCTTGAGCTGGCCGAACGGTTCGGCGCGACCCCGCTGTCCGCCGGATCGCCCGGACTGCCCGAGCGGATCCGCCGGCTGACCGACGGCGGAGCCCAGTACGCCCTCGACACCACGGCCTCGGCCCCGCTCATCAACGACGCGCTCCACGCACTGCGCCCCACCGGCACCCTCGGCCTCGTGGCACGCCTCCACACCCCACTGCCACTCGAACCGGGCACGCTCGACCGGGGCCGCGGCATCCGCCACATCTGCGAAGGCGACGCGGTACCGGGACTGCTGATACCCCGGCTGACCGGCCTGTGGCAGGCCGGCCGCTTCCCCTTCGACCAGCTGATCCGCACCTACCCGCTGGCCGACATCAACGAGGCCGAACGCGACTGCGACGCCGGCCGTGTGGTCAAACCCGTCCTGCTGCCGGAAAGAAGAGACCGATGAGCGATGCGTACGCCACCGTGGAGCCCCCTCATCCCGCCGCCGGAGCGGACGAGGCCGCCACCGGGACCCGTCAGACCGAGACGGAAGGCGTGGACGGAGGCGTGGGGCTGACCGCCCTCCTGGTCGCCGCGGCCCGGGCGATCGAGACCCACCGCCACGACAGCCTCGCCCAGGACGTCCACGCCGAACACTTCGTACGCGCGGCCCCGGCGTGCGGGGGCTGGCCGGTACGCATCGGGCAGGTCCCGGAGGGGGACGACAACCCGCTGTGGGGCAGGTTCGCCCGCTACTTCGGGCTCCGGACCCGGGTCCTCGACGACTTCGTCCTCGGATCGGTCCACGACGGCGCCCGTCAAGTGGTCCTGCTGGGCGCCGGTCTCGACACCCGTGCCTTCCGGCTCGACCTGCCGTCCGACAGCGTGGTCTTCGAGATCGACCGGGCGGGTGTGCTGGCCTTCAAGCAGCAGGTGCTCACGGACCGGTCGGCCGCCCCGAGGGCGAAACGCGTCCCGGTTCCGGTCGACCTGCGCGCGGACTGGGTCACCGCGCTGACCTCCGCCGGCTTCGACCCGGCCGCACCGAGCGTCTGGCTGGCCGAGGGGCTGCTCTTCTACCTGCCGAGCCCCGCGGAGACGTACCTCATCGACACGGTGGACCGGCTGACCACCGGGGGCAGCGCCCTGGCCTTCGAGGCCAAGCTGGAGAAGGACCTCCTCGCGTACCGCGACAGCGCGATCTACACGGCGACGCGGGAACAGCTCGGCATCGACCTGCTCGACCTCTTCGACCTGGGGCCGCGCCCCGACTCGGCGGGCCACCTGACGGCCAAGGGCTGGTCCACGTCGATGCGCACGCCCTTCGACTTCACCCGCCGGCACGGACGCGGTCCCCTCCCCGAACCGAACGACGCCTTGGAGGGGAACCGGTGGGTCTTCGCCCACAAGCCCGGGCCGTGACACCCACGGGGCTGTGACGCCCGCCGGGCCGCCGGCGTCCCCTGACGGTCGGTGCCGCCCCGGGACGCCGGCTACCGCGCCATGTCAGACGGCCGGGGCGCCCACCAGCCGGTCGCCGGGGATCCCGGCCAGGTCAGGCGCGTAGTACTCCTCGATGCCGGTGGCCCACGTGGCCACGGCGATGCGGTCCTCGGCGTCCGGGCCGAAGGCGTCGAAGAGCGCGTGGATGTTCGGCTCCTCGAAGCCGATCGCCGTCATCAGCGACAGGAAGAGCGGGCGCTCGATCAGGCCGTCCCCGTCCGGGTCGCCGAGTGCGGAGAGCGCCTCGGCGAACTCGGTGATCGTGGGCCCGAAGCGCTTGGGGTCGAGCACGAAGGGGCGGAACTCGTCGACGGTGATCACGCCGTCGCCGTTGGCGTCCAGCTCGGTGGCCAGCGTCGTCCACCAGCGGCGGAACGCGGTCCGGATGGCCTCCTTGGCGCCCGCGTCCGAGGCGACCGCCGCCTCGAGGACGCGTCCCGTCATGAGGTCGAAGTCGCCGGAGTCGATGACTCCGTTGCCGTTGGCGTCGAAGAGGGAGAAGACCAGCTCGACCCGCTGGGCGGCCTCAGTGCGCATGTCCGTCACCTGTCTCGTGCGGCCCCGTGGGTCCGGGGCCCGGCTCAATGAGTACGTCTACGTAACCGCGCCGGGGGAGAGCCGTGGCGGTGAGGCGGCCACCGTTACCGGAAGGAGTGAGTGCTCCGGGCTCCTCGCTACCTTGCGTGATGTAACAGCTGCTACATTCAGGACTGTGTCGAACGTGGAAGCGGACGTGCGCTGGCTCGTCCTCGTCCTCAAGATCCCCGCCGAACCCTCCCGTCACCGGGTGGCCGTCTGGCGCGAACTGCGCCGTATCGGCGCCCTGTCCCTCGGCCAGGGGGTGTGGGCGGTGCCGGACGTGCCGGTCTTCGGCCACGGCACCGCCCGGGCCCTGGAGCTCACCGACAAGGCCGGCGGCCAGGCGCTGACCCTCAACGCCACGGGGCGCGGCCCCGAGGACGCGGCCCGCTTCCGCGCCCTGTTCACGGCGGCCCGCTCGGCGGACTGGGCCGAGTTCCTGGCGGACTGCGGCACGTTCGAGGAGGAGATCGCCAAGGAGATCCGGATCGGCAAGTTCACCCTCGCCGAACTGGAGGAGGAGGAGCAGTCGCTGGAGCGGCTGCGCCGCTGGCACCGCGACCTGACCGCCCGCGACGTCTTCGGCGCCCCCGAGGCCCCCGAGGCCGCCGTACGGCTCAAGACCTGCGCCGCCGTGTGCGAGGACTACGCCGAGCGCGTCTTCGCCGTCCTCCACGAGGCCCCGGAGGGCCCGCGATGAGCTCGGCCGCCCCCGCTCCCGCCGCCCGCATGTGGCCGCTGTACGCCGCCGGGTTCACCACGGCGTTCGGCGCCCATGGCATCGCCGCCAACCTCGGCGGCTTCTCCGACGACGCCGTCACCTCCCTCTTCGTCCTCGGCGGACTCCTCGCCCTCTACGACGGCGCCGAAGTCGTCCTGAAGCCCGTCTTCGGCACCCTCGCCGACCGCGTCGGCGCCAAGCCCGTCCTCGTCGGCGGTCTCGTCGCCTTCGCCGCCGCCTCCGCGGTGTACGCCGTGGCCGGCAGCCCCGGCTGGCTGTGGGCCGCCCGGCTCGGACAGGGCGCCGCCGCGTCCGCCTTCTCCCCGTCCGCCTCCGCTCTCGTCGCCCGCCTCAACCCCGCGGCCAAGCGCGGCCGGGCGTTCGGGAGTTACGGCTTCTACAAGTCGATCGGCTACACCCTCGGCCCCCTCCTCGGCGGTGTGCTCGTCTGGGCCGGCGGCCTGCGCCTGCTGTTCACCGTGCTCGCCGTGCTCGCCGCCGCGGTCGCCACCTGGGCCGTGCTCGCCGTGCCGGCCGTACCGCCCCTGCCCAAGCAGCGCCAGACCCTCCTCGACCTGGCGCGCCGCCTGGCGGATCCCGTCTTCCTCGGCCCCACCTCCGCCCTGGCCGCCGCGACCGCCGCGCTCTCCGTCGGCGTCGGCTTCCTGCCCGTCTCCGGCGCCGCCGCCGGCCTGGGCACCGTCGCCACGGGCGCGGCCGTCTCCGTCCTCGCCGCCAGCGCCGCCGTCGTCCAGCCCTACGCCGGGCGCGCCCACGACGACGGACGGCTCTCCCTCCGCACCGGCCTCGCCGCCGGACTGGCCCTCACCGCCGCGGGACTCGGCTGCGCCATGCTGCCGGGTCTGGCCGGCGTACTCCTGGCCGCCGTCCTCATCGGCTCCGGCACCGGCCTGATCACTCCTCTCGGCTTCACCGCCCTCGCCGGCTCCACCCCCGAGGAGCGCATGGGTCAGACCATGGGCGCAGCCGAACTCGGCCGCGAACTCGGCGACGCCGGAGGCCCCCTGCTCGTCGGCGGTGTCGCGACCATCGCGACGCTCACCTACGGATACGCGACCCTGGCCCTGCTCGTCGCCGTGGGCGCCGCCCTCGCGCTCCTGCGGCGGGGCGCGGCCCGGGCGGGAGTTCCCCGGGCCGAGTAGCCGACCGTCCCGGCCGGCCGCATGCGCCTCGACGCGTCGCCGGACGGGCCCGAGCCCCTGCCGACGTGCGGCGGGGGCCCGGGTCGTACGCGGTCGCCACCGGAGGCTACGAGCCGCCGTGTTCCGGCTCGTGGAGGGTGATCGCCCCGGAGGGGCAGACGCCGGCGGCCATCCGGGCGGCCGTGCGGTGCGCGGCGGGCGGTTCGGCGTGCAGCAGGAGTACGAGGCCGTCGTCCGGATCCTGGTCGAAGACATCGGGGGCGGTCATGGCGCACATCCCGGCGCCGATGCAGCGCTCGCGGTCGACGCTCAGGCGCGGCGCGCTCACTTGGCGTCCCAGGTGACCGGGAGGCTCTTCACGCCGAAGATGTCGGCGGTCTCCGGCCGCAGTCGGACCTCCGCCGCCGGTACGGCAAGGCGGAGCGTGGGGAAGCGGTCGACCAACGCGCGGAACGCGACCCGCATTTCGACGCGGGCCAGCTGCTGGCCGAGACACTGGTGGATGCCGTGGCTGAAGGCCAGGTGTCCGGTGGCCTGCCTGCCGAGGTCGAGCGTGTGCGGGTCGGCGAAGCGGTCGGGGTCGTGGTTGGCGGTGTGGTACGAGAGGACGACCGTCGTGCCGGCCTTGATGGTGTGGCCGTCCAGCTCGACGTCCTCGAGTGCGGTCCGGTGGAAGGTCTTCGCGACGCTCAGATACCGCAGCAGCTCCTCCACGGCCCCGTCGGTGAGGGAGGGATCGGCGCGCAGGGCGGCAAGCTGGTCCGGGTTCTGCAGAAGGGCGAAGGTGCCGAGGGAGAGCATGTTCGCGGTGGTGTCGAATCCCGCCGCCAGGAGGATGAGGCTGATGCCCCTCAGCTCCTCGTCGGTCAGGTCGCTGTCGGTGAGTTCGCTGAGGATGTCGTCGGTGGGGTGGGCCCGCTTGGCGGCCACCAGCCGCGCGAGGTACTCCTGCGTCGCCGTGTACGCCGCGATCAGCTCCTCGTCGCTGACCTCCCCGCCCATGAACGTGTCGATCTGCTCCTGGAAGGACGCCCGGTCCTCGTAGGGCACGCCCAGGATCTCGCAGATCACGATGGTGGGGATGGGCTTCGCGAACGCGGTCACCAGATCCGCCGTCGGCCCGGCCTCCTCCATGGCGTCCAGGCAGTCGGCGGTGATCTGCTCGATCCGCTCGGTGAGCATCCGCATCCGCCGCACGGTGAACTTGCCGACCAGGGGCTTGCGGTAGCGGCTGTGCTCGGGCTCGTCCATGAGGAGGAACTCGCCGGGCGGCGCCGGAGGAAGCTGGAAGTCGACGACGTTCATGAGGTCCTTGCGCGAGCTGAACCTCGGGTCGGCCAGGACCGATCGCACCATGTCGTATCCGGTGATCAACCAGCCTGGCTTTCCGCCGGGGTGGGTGAAGCCGCTGAGGGGGCCGTGCCGGCGGGCGTCGATCAGCTCGGCCGGCGGGGCGAAGGGGCAGCCGGCCTGACGCTCGGTCGGCAGTGCCGGCACGGTGTGGAGGGGCTTGGTCATGGCCATTCCTCATCTCGCGATATGACGTGTTTGAAGCTACTCGAAAGCTACGTTGCATTCACGAGGACGTCAATCACTTGAATGCGCCATCGCAGGTGAACCAGGGGGAATTGATGCAATGACGCTGTAGTCGAATGCAACGGTGCGTTGCAATGAATGACGGCGAAGGCAATACGCGGGCCACCGTGGGTCAGGAAGCGTCCGCCGGGCCGGGCTGCTCCGGCACGGTGCCCGTCGGAGCCTCCGGCGTGGACGTCGGCGCGGGGTCGAACTGACGCGCCGCACGGTCGAAGTAGCGGAGGAGTTCCACGGGGAAGGGCATCACGAGCGTGGAGTTCTTCTCGGCGGCCACCTCGACGACGGTCTGCAGCAGGCGCAGCTGCATCGCCTCCGGCGTGTCGGACATGATCCGCGAGGCGTTGGCGAGCTGCTGCGCTGCCTGGAACTCGCCGTCCGCGGTGATCACCCGGGCCCGCCGTTCGCGCTCCGCCTCGGCCTGCCGGGACATCGACCGCTTGAGCGACTCCGGCAGTTGGACGTCCTTGATCTCGACCCGGTCGATGTGGACGCCCCAGCCGGCGGCCGGGCTGTCGATCATCAGCGCGAGCCCTTCGTGCAGCCGCTCCCGGTCGGACAGGAGGTCGTCCAGGTCGCTCTTGCCGATGATGGAGCGCAGCGAGGACTGTGCGACCTGGCCGACGGCGAAGGCGTAGTCCTGCACCTCGATCGCGGCGCGGGCGGGATCGGTGACCCGGTAGTAGATGACCGCGTCGACCTTCACCGAGACGTTGTCCCGGGTGATGCCCTCCTGCGTCGGGATCGGCAGCGTCGCGACCTGGACGTTCACCTTCCGCATCCGGTCCGCGACGGGGATCAGGAAGGTGATGCCGGGCTGTCGATGGCCGGGCAGCACCTTTCCGAAGCGGAAGACGACGCCCCGCTCGACCTCGTTGATCACACGCATCCCGCTGCGCAACAGCAACAGCAGGAGGACGACCACGACGACGACTCCGACCACTGCGCTCTCCATGGCGCCCTCCTTCGTGAAACCTGTTTCGGCATGGGTGAGGACGGTCGGGAAGAACCGGCGGATGCGCCCCCCCGCGTCAGGAACACGTCAAAACTTCGGGAGCGGTGTATGTGGGGCGTATGCGTCCAGGGGGATGCCGTCAGGGGAGTGTCAGGAGGTCACCGGCTGTGGTGAGGACCGGGAATAGCGTCGGAGACACCCCGTCGCGACCGCGTCGGGACCCCGCCCGTTCCTCGGAGGAACCGATGTCAGCTGCCTTGTTCGGAGACGAGCCCGAGCCCGGAGAACAGCTTCCGGCCGGACGGCTGTGCGTACCCGTCCGGCCGGGCTCCGGCGCATGCGCGCCTTCCGGCATCGCCGTCCGAGCGACCGCTCCCGTGGCGGAGCCGCAGACCAGCCCGCGGCCGCTCACCGTACTCGCGAAGTGAAGGGAGCCGCCGCGATGACCACCGTCCCCCTGCCCACCGTCCCGACCGCCCCCGGCCCCTTCACCCCGGCGGGCCCGGAACCCGACGGCCTCCGGTCCGTCTGGCCCGGGACCACCACCGAGCGACCTCATGGCGACGTCCTCGTGGGAGGCGTGTCCCTCGGCGAGATCGCCGAGAGCCACGGCACCCCCGTCTACGTCCTGGACGAGGCCGAGGTCCGTACGCGCTGCCGCGCCTACCGCAGCGCCTTCCCCGAAGCCGAGATCCACTACGCGGCCAAGGCGTTCCTGTGCCGCGCCCTCGCCCGCTGGGTCGAGGAGGAGGGGCTCGGCCTTGACGTGTGCTCCGCCGGCGAGCTGGAACTCGCCGTCACCACCGGATTCCCCGCCGACCGGATCCTCCTTCACGGCAACGCGAAGCCACCGCAGGACCTGGCGATCGCTCTCCGCCTCGGCGTGGGCCGGATCGTCATCGACACACCCGCCGAGATCGCCCGCATCGCCGCCGCCGTCGGCCCCGGAGGCCACCAGAAGGTCATGGTCCGGGTGACGCCGGGCATCAGCGCGGGCGGCCACCACAAGATACGTACCGGCTCCGAGGACCAGAAGTTCGGTCTTTCCCTCCGCGACGGCCACGCCCAGCACGCCATCGCCCGCATCCTCGACCAGCCGCAGCTCGAACTCACCGGACTCCACTGCCACCTGGGCTCGCAGATCACGGACGTCAGGCCGTACCTGGTGGCCGTCCGACGGCTCGTCGGCCTCATGGCCCGGGTCCGCGACACCCACGGGATCACGCTGCCGGAGCTCGATCTCGGCGGCGGTCACGGCATCGCCTACCGTCCCGGCGAACCGGCGCTCGACCTGACGACACTGGCGGCCAGGGTCCGCGCCGCACTCACCGAGAGCTGTGCGGCCGCGGGGTTGCCCGTCCCGCGCCTGATCATCGAGCCCGGCCGCGCCGTCGCGGGCCCCGCCGGAATCGCCGTCTACCGGGTCCTCGCGGTGAAACGCACACCCGGGCGGACCCATGTGGCGGTGGACGGCGGAATGAGTGACAACCCACGCCCCGCGCTGTACGGAGTGCGGTACGCGCCCCGCCTGATCGGCCGTCACGCTTCGGCCGAGGTCGAGCGCGTGACGGTGGTGGGCCGCCACTGCGAGGCCGGTGACATCCTGGCCGAGGACGTGCCGCTGCCCTCCGACACCCACCCGGGCGACCTGCTCGCGGTGCCGGTCGCGGGCGCCTACCACCTGGCGATGGCGTCCTCGTACAACCTCGTCGGCCGCCCGCCGGTGGTCGCCGTCCTCGACGGCCGGGCCCGGCTCCTGGTGCGCCGGGAGACCCTCGAAGACCTCCGGGCGCGTGACATCGGCCTCTAGGGCCTTCCGGCGGATCAGGGTCGGATAGGCGCTGGACGGCTCCCCGTACCGCGCGGATTCAGCGAGGCGTGCCCGGCGTCCCCTCCGATGCTCCGTTCACGGCCCTGGTCGGAACGGTGTGGGAGCTCGCGGCCGCCGCCGCGGCGTAGTGCGCGGCCGTCGGCGGGCCCGTGGGACGGATGCGGCCCACCAGCGGACGACCTTCACCCACATGACAGGGCGACGGGCATGCCACCGCAGTGCCCGTCACCCCGCGCACGCGTACGTGAAGGCCGCCTCCGCTTCGAGTGGGCGCGTGCCCGGGCGCAGGACCTGGAGGTGGGCGGCGCCCTGGAAGCGGCCCGGGCCGCGGACGGTCCAGCGCAGGTGCACCGGCACCTCGTGCTCGCCGCCGCGGGCCGTGCGGGTCAGCACCTCGGACCGCTGCCCGTCGCTGCGCAGCCAGCGGTACCTGAACGGGCCGGCGTGGCCGTCCGTCGTCACCACGCCGGTCACGTCGGCGGTCCCGCCGCACGTCAACTGCTGCGGCGGGGCGGTGACCCGGACCGCCGTCACCGCCGGGCCCGTCGTCGGCCGCAGCAGCCACAGCACGACCGCCACCGCCGCGAGTACCGCCGCAGCGCCGAGCCATCCCGCCCGGCGCCGGCGTCGCCGTACGGGAGCGGGCGCGGGTGCCGGGCCCGCCCACAGGGCGCGCAGGGCCTCCTCCTCGGAGCTCGGGACACCGGGGCCGAAGCGGAGCACGATCTCGCCGTCGTCCTCGCCACTGTCGACCGTGGTGCTCCGATGGCGCCTGCCGAGGATGGTGTCCTGTGCGTCCTGTGCCTCGTGTGTGTCCTGTGCGTCGTGTACGTCCTGTGTGTCCTGTGCGTCCTGTGCGTCGTCCGCAGGGGCTTCCGCCGCGGTGTCCTCCACCGGTTCCGTCGTCTCCGACGGGGCCAGGTCCGCCAGGGCGGCGGCCGCCGCCGTCCGCAGGGCCGTCCTGAGCAGGAAGTCCCGGGGCAGCGCCGTGCGCCCCGACGTGAGCGTCGTCCGCGCGGCGGCGAGGCCGTCGGACCCGGCCGTGGCGGAGCAGCGGGCGAACAGTTCGGCCGCCGCTGTGCCGGGTGCCGCCCAGGCCGTGCCGAGGGTACGGGCGAGCGCCGCCCACGCCGTGACGTCGGCGTCCCGCGGGGAGGCGTCGTCCCCGGCCAGCGCGGTGGCCAGCGCCGTCTCGGTGAGCAGCGCGGTGCCGTCCGGCGCGAGGACCACGCGGTCGGGGGTGAGCGAGCCGTGCGCGAGGCCGGCCGCGTGGAGGGCGAGCAGCGTCTGCGCGGTCTCGTTGAGCACACTCGCCGCACTGCCCCCGTCGAGGCCGGGCGCCCCCGTGGCGAGCAGGTCGGCGACCGTACGGGCCGGCGGGCGCGCCACGATCAGCCACACGTCCCCGGCCTCCCGCACCAGGTCGACGGTGGCCGGCACACCCGGCAGCCGCAGCTTCGCCACGGAGCGGACCGCGGCCGTGAGCCGCTCTTGCGCACCGCTCGGCGCGAGCAGGGCGCGGTGGATCCGCAGGACGCCGAGCGGCGATTCGCCGGCGTCGGCGTGGCCGAGCGCGTACCAGGTGCCGAACCGACCCTCCCGCGACCAGTCCGACAGGGCGCGCCCGGCGACCGTGGCGGGTGCCGGGGGCGTCGGCGGCGTCGGTGGAGTCAAGGGGGGCCTCATCGTGCCTCGTTCTCCTCGCTGGTCGCTCAGCACGGCGGTGCGTCGGCGGAGGCCGTCCGCGTTCCGCCCGGGGACTGCGGGCTGCTGCTGACGGCGATGGTCCAGGTGCCCCGGCAGGGGTGGTTCGCGAAGTCGCCCTGGAAGGTCACGGAGTACTGCGTGCTGCCCGACAGCTGACGGGACTGCGAACCGTACGACTCCGCGGGCGAGTCGACGTAGAAGTCCGCGGTGAGCGTCAGCGGGCCGGTGCCGGTCGTGTCGACGGACACGTCGGCGATGAGCGTGCTGCCCGGACCGCGGCGCAGGGAGCCGATGACGATCGTGATCGTGCCCGCCGTGGGCGCCGCCGGGGTCGTGGTGGGCGGCGGCGTGGTCGGTGCCGTGTCGGTGGGGGCCGGGGTGGTGGCCGTGGGGTCGGGTCCGGGTGCGGCCGTGGTCGGCGTGCCGTCCGCGGCCGGTGCCGTCGTCGTGTCGCTCGGCGTCGGTTCGGCCGTGGCGCCGCCGGACGGCGAACCGCTCGGCGTCGGGGAGTCCGAGGGCGGCAGGGACGACGAGGACGGGGCCGGGGCGCCGGACGCGGGAGTTCCCGACGGGACGGAGTTCGCCGCGGTCGTCGTCGTGTCGTCGGCCGTTCCGGCCGTCGCCACCGTCGCCGCACCGGCCGCGACCACGGCGAGGACGGCCGCTCCGACCAGCGTCCTTCCGAGGACGCCCCTAAGACGGCCCAGGACCGTCAGCGCCGGTGTCGCCTCGTACACCGCCGCCGTCGTACCGAACGGGAACAGCGCGGCCAGCAGGGCGGCGAGCCGGCCGAGCCCGCGGCGTCCGCGCTCCTCCCAGTCCGCGCCGTAGCCGTCCGTGGCGGCGCGTTCGAGTCCGGCGAGCAACGTGTCGATGCCGGGCCGGTCCGCCGGGTCCTTCGCCAGACCCGTACGCACGAGCTCGCGCACCGGCTCGGGGACGTCGGCCACCTCCACCGGTGCCCTGAGGTGCTGGAGCCGCAGCGCGATCAGGTCGTCGGCGACGAACGGCTGCCGACCGGTGAGGCACTCGTAGAACACGGCCGTCGCCGCGTACACGTCGCCCGCCGTCCCCGCCGGCTCGCCGTCCCACTGCTCGGGAGCCATGTACGCGGGCGTGCCCGCGGCCTCCGCCTCGCGGCCCGCGCGCACGGCGATGCCGAAGTCGGCGAGCGCGCTCGAACCGTCGGCGCGCACCAGCACGTTCTCCGGTTTGTAGTCGCGGTGCACCACCCCGGCCGCGTGGGCCGCGCCGAGCCCGAGCAGCGAGCCCTTGAGCAGGACGAGCGCGGCCTCAGGGCCCGTGGACCCGTGCTCGCGCAGCAGCGCGCGCAGGGTGACCCCGTCGACCGCCTCCATGACGATCGCCGCACCCCGCCGGGCCTCCACGTACTCGTAGAGGCGCACCACACACGGGTGCCGCAGCTCGCCGAGCAGCCGCGCCTCGGCGCGGAACCTGGCCAGGAAGTCCCGGTCGCCGTGCAGCCGTTCGCTCAGGTACTTGACGGCCACGGGCACGCCCGTCGCCTCGTGCCGCGCCAGGACGACCCGCCCGCCGGCGCCCCGGCCGAGCGTCCGCACGGCCTCGTAGCCGGGAACCGTCCAACCGGCGTCCGCCCCGCGTGTGCCGCTCATGCCGTCCCCTCCAGGGGCGCGCCGTCCACGGCCGCCCCGTCCGCCGGGCGCGCCCGGCCGTCACGCGACGCCGCGCGACGCCGCTTCACCACCCGTACCAGCCACCGCACCGGCGCCGCCCACACCGGGAACGCCACCAGGGCCACGACCACCGCCACGATCACCGTGTCCCACGGCGCGGGCACCCGCCCGTCCAGCCACTCCCCGAGCCGGGACCGCCAGGCCAGGAGCGCCAGGACCAGGAAGCCGTACGTCCCGACGACCACCGCCAGGCCGTACGCGGCCATGCCGGTCTGCCGCGGCCCCGGCCTGCGGCCCGCCCGCAGGTCCCGCCACAGCCCCCTGCGGAAGTACGCGCTCGCCTCCTCGCGCAGCCGCGGCACCCGCAGGGCGTCGGTGAGCGCCTGGTAACCGTCCAGCGGCATCAGCGGATTGAAGTTGTACAGGGTGTTCAGATACAGCCCGAAGGCCAGGTGGAACAGCACGGCCGAGACCGGCCCCACCGGCAGGAAGGCCGCCCCCGCGGCGCACCAGCCCGCCAGGGCCGCCGTCGACACCGGCCCGGACAGCGCCACCACGACCCGCGACCAGCGGGTGCCGAACCACATGTCGCTCGTGTCCACGAACGCGAACGGCATCCCCATCATCAGCATGAAGCCGCCCCGCCGGACCCTGCGGCCGTACGACTTCACCGCGAGGGCGTGCGCGAGTTCGTGCACGACGAGCGCCGAGACGTAGCCGACGGCCAGCGCCGCCGGGCCCCAGACGCCGGACCCGCCGAAGTCGAGGAGATGCTGCCGGCCCTGCGCCACCGCGAAGAACACCACCAGGCCGCCGAGCAGCGAAAGCCAGACCAGCGCCACTCCGGTACGCGTGAAGAACCGCCAGCCGCCGCCCGCGTACAACCGGGTCACGGCCCCGTCGAGGCCCGGGACGGACACCTCCAGCTTCAGGAGCGCCCGGTACACCGCCCGCCACACCCGGCGCGGCCCGGACGCCGCCTTCTCCTCCCGCTGCCCCGGCAGACCGCGCAGCAGCCCGGCGCCCGCGAACGCCGCGAGCGCGGCCTCGATCCGCGGCAACGCCAGCTCGCCGAAACGGTCCGCGTACGCGAAGAGCAGGTCCCGCACGGTGGCGTCGCCGTCGAGGGCGTTCCACAGGAACACCTCGCGCTCGTCTAGCCGGAGGTACCCGCCGGTCCGCGTGTTGCTCAGCACCCAGTACGGCTCCGCGCGGCCGCTCGTCGGCACCTGCTTGAGCGCCCACCCGCCGCGGCGGCGCGGCCGCGCGGTGAGCGGGCCGTGCGCCTCCGGCGCGTGCGGCTCGGGCACGGCACCGGCCGGCAGCTCGGTGAGCTGCGTGCCGACCATGACGGTCCGCGAGCCGATCCGCGCGTCCCTCGGCTGCTCGAACACCATCCGGACGTCGCCGACGGACAGTTCGGCGCCGTCGTCCAGGCGCGCCGAACCGCCGTGCAGGGTCGCCCCCGCGACGGCCGTGCCGTTGAACGAGTCCAGGTCCTCCACCCGGAAGCCCGACGCGTCACGGACGATCCGGGCATGACGGCGCGACACACTGCCGTCCGCCAGGACGACGTCGCTGTCCGCACCGCGGCCCAGCGTCGTGACCTCGGCCGTCAGTGGGACGAGCAGGCCGGGGTCGTCGAGGCCGCGCAGCCGGGGCGCGGCGAACGACGTCGGCGCCGCGCCGCGGCGCAGGGTGCCGCAGCGCAGGCAGTACGGGAAGTCGCGCCGCACGTGCACGCGACAGGCATGGCAGAGCATGGTCGTGGGCCCGGCGCCTCAGGAACCCGTGGCGAAGGAACCGCCGGCCGGGCCGCCGAGCGCGTCGTGACCGGGCCCGGTGGTGTGCAGGTGACTGCCGCTGTCGCCGAGCCGGTCGAGACCGGGCCGGAACAGTCCGCCGCGGGCGGCGCCGTCGGAGTCGGGAGCGGGGGTCTCGTTGCGCCCGCCGCCACCGCTGGGCCGACGTCCGTTCTCACTGCTGCCGCCGTCGCCCCCTCCGTCACCGCCGCCTCCGCCGGTGCCGCCGGCGCCGGGTCGGCGTCCGTTCTCGCTGCTGCTGCCTTCGCCGCCTCCGCCGCCGTCTCCACCGCCATCGCCGCCGCCGGTGCCGCCACTGCCGGGCCGGCGGCCGTTCTCACTGCTGCTGCCTTCCCCGCCCTCGCCGCCTCCGCCGTCCCCGCCGCCGCCTCCGTCTCCGCCGCCGCCGCCACCGCCGGGTCGGCGTCCGTTCTCGCTGCTGCTGCCTTCCCCGCCGCCTCCGTCGCCTTCGCCCCCGCCGCCTTCTCCACCGCCGGAGCCACCGCCGGGTCGGCGTCCGTTCTCGCTGCTGCTGCCATCGCCGCCCCCGCCGCCGGAGTCGCCTCCGCCGCCTTCGCCGCCCCCGGAGCCGCCGTCGTCCCCGTCCGCGTAGATGCCGCCGTGCCCGAAGCCCTCGGCACCGCCGCCGTGGAAACCGTCCCCGTGGCCGCCGAACTCTCCGCCGAACCCGCCGCCGTGGCCCCCGTCGAACCCGTCGCCGAATCCACCGCCGTGGCCGCCCTCGAACCCGTTCCCGGCACCACCGCCGAAGCCGTCGCCGAGCCCGCCTTCGGCACCGCCCCCGAACCCTCCACCGAGCCCGTCGCCGAATCCTCCGCCGAAGCCACCGCCGTGGCCGCCCTCGAACCCGTCCCCGGCACCACCACCGAGCCCGTCGCCGAAGCCGCCCTCGTGGCCTCCGAGCCCGGCCTCGCCGAAGCCCGTATCGCCGAAGCCCGTATCGCCGTCCCCGAAGGAGCCGAAGTCTCCGAAGCCCCCGCCGTCTCCGACGTCTCCGAAGCCCCCGGCATCCCCGAAACCGCCGAAGTCGCCGGCATCGCCCAGGCCCCCCATGTCTCCCGGCTCGCCGAGGTCGCCGAGGTCGCCGAGGAGGGAGCCGCCGTCGCCCGCGGGCGCGTCGGTGAGGGCGTCGCCGATCAGGCCGGTGAGCTCGGACGCCGTCGCGTCGAGCTGTCCGGCCAGATCGCGGTAGTCGGAGTCGCCGAGGGCGTCCGCCGCGTCGTGCGGGCCCGTCTCGACGGGTACGTCGTGGGCGGACAGCGCGTGGGCCGCGTTGCCGAAGAACAGCGACGACTTGGACAGCCGCGCGTCGAGGGTGGCCGGCCCCTCGGCCGTGTCCGATTCCACGCGGAGCCGCCGCAGCTCGGTGACCTGCTCGGGCGTCAGACCGAGTCTGCGTGCCACCTCGTCGGGGCTGCCGTCGAGTTGTTCCGCGAACGCGGGGTCGACGGCCAGACGGGTCATGGCATCGCGAAAGGCGTCGTTGTCGGTCATGGCCTCACGTTCTCCGTCGGTACGCGTGCGCGCACGGTGCTGCCGGCGGGAAGTGGAGGGTCCCCCTGGTCGGTGGCATGGATGCCATTCCGGCCATCCCAACCGATGCCTACACGGAACCTTATAGAGGCTTTCGACCTCCGGACGCAAGGGTTCAGGAGGGGACGAACCGCCTGCCGGGCAAAGACCCGGCAAACGATTTTCGGCCAGGACGGTTCGCCGGTCGGCCGGGTCAGCCGAGTGCCGCGGGGGAGTGGGCGTTCCGCAGCAGCAGCCGGGGCTCGCCGGAGCCGTCGGCGGGGACGGACCAGAGGTCCTTCGTGCCGTCGTCGTGCTGCTCGGCGTACGCGAGGGTGGAGCCGTCCAGCCAGGCCGCCTGGTCGTCCACGCTGCGGGTCTCGGCCGTGGCCGTCACGCGACCGGTGCCCAGGTCGAGTACGGAGAGGCGCCAGCCGCGGGTGGAGTCGCCGTCGATGGGCGCCTTGAACGCGATCCTGGTGCCGTCGGGGGAGAGCGAGGGGCATTCGACGCGGTCGCGCAGGGTGCGGACGGTGCGGGCCGCGAAGTCGCCCTGGACCAGGTAGCGGTGGCCCTTGGTGTACATGGTGGCGTAGAAGGTGTTGTCGTCCTTGGTGAAGGTCACGCCCCAGTAGTTGACGTCCGAGGCCTGGTAGGGCTTGCCGTCCTTGACGACGGAGAAGGTCTCCAGGGTCTTGAAGAGGGTTCCCGTCCGGCTGTCGTAGATGCCGGTGCGGGTGGCGAAGTTGAGGGTGGCGTAGCTGTCTCCGCCGACGAAGGAGGTCCAGGAGACCATGCGGCCGCTGGCCGAGACGCGGACCCGGTTGGGGACGCCGCTGACCGGGATGGCCTTGCGTTCCCTGAGGCCGGGGGAGAGGACGCGCATCGTGACGGTGCCGAGGGCCCCGTCGGCGTACAGGCAGGCCACGGTGCCCGCGGCGGCGTAGACACGGTCGCACCTGGTCTTCGAGACGGCGCGCGCGCCGCCCGGGTCGGCCTGGTCGACGGTCGTGACCTGCCCGGTGCTCGTGAGCGTCAGGAGCCGTGGCCCGGGCGCCAGGGAGACGGTCTCGGCGGTGACGGCCGTGTCGGGGGCCTGGGCGGACGAGCTGTGCCGGGCGTAGCCGATGGCGACGGCGGCGAGTGCGAGGGCGGCGGCGACCGTGGTCGCGATGCGGGCCGTCCGCCCCGGCGTGCGCGGCGCGGGGGACGGGTTCGGGTCGGGCTCGGCTTCGACGGCCGGCTGCGTGGTCATGCGGTTTCCTCCGTGTGGGAAGGGGCGGTGGGGCGGACGAGCAGCAGGAACGCGGTGGCGGCGACCGCCGGCACGACCAGGGCGGCGGCGCAGCGGACGGCGGTGTCCGGGCCCCACAGCTGCCAGGCGAGTCCGAAGAGGACGGAGGACGCGAGGTAGGCCAGGGCCTGCCCGGTCTGGATCAGTGCGAGGCCGGTGGTGCGCAGGTGCTCGGGGAGTACGGGGCCGGCCAGCGCCATGAGGACGCCGTCGGTCGCGGCGTAGAAGAGGCCGTGGAGCACCAGGATCAGGGCGACCAGCGGCCATCCGTGCAGGGAGGCGGTCAGGAGCAGGTAGACGCCGAGCAGCGCCGTGTAGCCGCCGAGCACGACGGGCACGCGGCCGATCCGGTCGGCGAGCGCGCCGACGGGGACCGCGAGCAGGAGGTAGACCAGGCTGGTGCCGACCGCGAGCAGCGGGAAGCTGCTCAGGGAGACCTCCTCCCGGCGTTGCAGGAGCAGGTAGACGAAGCCGTCGCCGATGACGGCGAAGCCGAGCAGGCAGGCCGCGGCGAGCAGGCGGCGCACCGGGGCGGACCGCAGCAGCGCCACGGCCTCGCGCGGCGAGGCCACGGCGGCGGGGGGTCGTTCGTCGTGGCGGTCCCGGACGAAGAGGACGAGGACGAGCACGCCGAGCACCGCGATGCAGAAGCTGGTGACGAGGACGGCGTCGAAGGCCTGGCCCGCGGCCGCGAGGACGGCGAGCGCGACCAGCGGCCCGAGGAACGCGCCGAAGCTGTCCATCGCCCGGTGCACCCCGAAGGCGCGGGCGAGGGCGTGCGGCGGGGCCGACAGGGTGATCAGGGCGTCCCGGGGAGCCGTACGGAGTCCCTTGCCGGCCCGGTCGGCGGCGATGACGAACCCGATCGCACCGGCCGAGCGGCCGACCGCGAGCAGCCCGAGCTTGGCCAGCGCCGACATCGCGTACCCGACGCCCGCCACCGCCTTCGGCTTGCGGACCCGGTCCGCGACGTACCCGCCGACGAGCCGCAGCAGCGCGGTCGCTCCGGTGTAGACGCCGTCGAGCGTGCCGTACGCCAGGGGGCTCATGGACAGCCCGAACACCAGGTACACCGGGAGGATCGCGGTGACCATCTCGGCGGAGACGTCGGTCAGCAGGCTGACCGTACCGAGCGCGAACACGTTGCCGCCGACGACCTTGATCCCGCGGAGGCGGGACCGGCCTGCGGGGGACGCGGCGCCGGTCCCCGGCCGGTCGATCGAGGACAGATACATGGGGGCGGACCTTTCGGGGCGGGGGAGTGGGCACGAGTCTCTGCTCGCGAGGAGAGAGCGGGAGGGGGCCCTCCCCTGCTGGGGAAGGCGCCGGGGAGGACCGGGGAGGCCCGGGAGGCCCGGGAGGTGCCCTCCCCGGCCGGGAGGACCGGGGAGGGCACCCGTCGCTCATGTGCCCGTCAGTGGCAGGAGTTGGTGCCGCTGTCGGTGAAGGTCTTGCCCGACTGGGGGACGAACTGCCAGTCGTAGCTGTTGGCGTGCAGGGTCAGCTTCAGGACGCCCCACGTGGTGCCGTCGCGGACCTCGCTGCCGGGCTGGATGGTGCCGAAGCCGTTCAGGCCGGTGCCGCCCATGCCGGCGACGAACTGCCGGATGCCACGGGTGTTGTCCACGCCGCCGGTGGCGTTCATCGGGGCGAACCGCTCGTAGTTGTGGTTGTGCCCGGTCACGACGACCTCGGCGTTGTTGTCGTACAGCGCCTGGTACAGGGGCTGCACCGTGGTGGTCGAGCCGTGGCTGGAGCCGGAGGTGTAGCGCGGGTGGTGCCAGTACGCGACGGTGCACGGCTTGGTGCTGGCCGCGAGGTCGTTCCGCAGCCACTGTTCCTGCGCCGAGCCGGCCGCGCAGGACACGACGGAGCAGTTGGAGTTGAGGGCCACGACGTGCCAGGTGCCCAGGTCGAAGGAGTAGTAGCCCTTCGTCGGGTCGCCCGCGGAGGCGCCGAAGTAGTTGAAGTACCCCGTCGCGCCCGAGGTGTTGTACTCGTGGTTGCCGGTCGCGGGCTTGGTGCGGGCCTTGTGCCGGCCCCACGTCGGGTTATAGCAGTTGGTGTAGTCGGAGGCCGCGCCGTTCGGGTAGGCGGTGTCGCCGATCGCCATGACCGTGCCGCTGATGCCGTCCAGGAGGTTGGCGGTGGCCTCGTCGCCGCCGGTGCCGCAGTCGGCGATGTCGCCGGCGCCGACCAGTACGGGGTCCGCCGTCGGCGGCGCCGTCGTGGACGCCGTGGGCGTGGGCGTGGGGGTCGGGGCGGTGCCGGTGGTGATCACCAGCTGCGGCGCGTCGGCACCGGACTCGCGGGAGTCGTAGTACGCGCCGTTGGAGCTGGTGGAGGTCCCGCCGAAGCCGAACGTGCCGTTACCGGTCACGACCGAGGTCACGTCGATCTCGACCCACTGGTCGTTCGCCACCGAGCCGGGCGACGCGAGCGTGGTGCCGTCGATGACGGGCTTGTTGTTCCACGTGACCGCGGTCTCCGACCAGGTGGTGTCGCTCATCGACTTCCAGGTGCCGCCGTTGGTGCTGTTGCCGTTGCTGGTGACGCGGATCCGGAGCTTGGCGCTGGACACGGGGTCGGTGAGGCCGCTGACCGTGAACTTCAGGAACGACTGGCGCACCGGCGAGTTGTCCACGGTGAACAGCGCCGAAGTGCCGTAGTTGGTGGACGGGGCGGTGTTCTGCACGTAGGTGTCGGCGGCCGGTGTGAAGGTGCTGGTGGCCGCGCTGGCCGACGGCGCGGCCGTCAGCAGGGCCACGACGGCGGCGGTGGTGGTGGCGACCGCTGCGGTCGCCATGGACGCTCTTCGGATGTGGCGGATGCCCGTCACGGGGATTCCTTCCGAGGTGAGGGTGGCGCCTCGTGCCTCGTGCGCGAGGCTGTGAGGAACCTAGGGATCCGCTCTGAGCCGTGGCTACAGCCGTCGCATGAACCTTGGGTGCCCGGCACGTGAGCGTTCTCCCTTGTGACGTAGGCGTGTTGACAGGCCGTGGCAGCCGCCCCCGTACGGCCCGGCGTGGCGCCGAGAGTTCAACCGGCCCTCGCGGCCGGGACATCGACACGTCACGCGGCCCCCTTCTCGCCCGGCTCCACTCCTCGGCGTGACGACACCGACTCCGGCGCCGGGACATCGAGGCGCACCCCGCAGGCCGACCAGCGCCCGGCTCCGCGTCGTGCCGGGTGCCGTGCTGCTCCTGCTCGCCGGGCTGCTCCTCGCGTGGTCGGCCCCGGCCGCGTCGGCGCACGTCCCGACGACGGACGGCACGTCCGTGATCCGTCAGGACGGGGCGACCGTGCGCTACACCCTGGAGCTCGACTACGACACGCTGACGAAGGCCACCGGCCTCGGCACGCTGCCGCGCACCACGGCGGACGCCGAGCACAAGACCTTCCTCGACGGCCACCGCGCACAGCTCGCCGCGTACCTCTCCGAGCGCCTCACCCTCACCCTCGACGGCGCACCGTGCCCCGCCGCGCTCGGCGACACGGGGATCGTGAAGCGGCAGCGGTTCCTCTACGCGCGCCTGCTCCTCACCTACCGGTGTCCGGGCACGGGAAGCGGCGAATTCACCGTGCGGTACGGGGTGTTCTCCGAGGCGGACGCCATCGGCGCCGAGCACACCAACATGGTCGACTACGAACTCGGCGGGTCCGGCGGCAGCGACGTCTTCGACACCGGCCACCGCGAGCTGAAGGCCGGCCGGAGCACTGCCGCCGCGGGCCGCGGCGCCTCGTCCTCCGGCGGTCAGGACCTCTCGTGGGCGTCGGCCGGCCGGTTCGTGTCCCTCGGCCTGGAACACATCCTGAGCGGCGCCGACCACGTCCTGTTCCTGGTGCTCCTCCTGCTCGGCGCGCAGGGCCGGCGCAGCGTCGTCCGCCTCGCGACGAGCTTCACGCTCGCGCACAGCGTGACGCTCGCCCTTGCCGTACTCGGCTGGGTCGACGTCCCCAACGAGATCGTCGAACCCCTCATCGCCCTGTCGATCGTGTACGTCGCCGTGGAGAACATCACGCGGGGCGAGTCACGGCAGCGCGTCCTCGTCGTCTTCGGATTCGGCCTGCTGCACGGTCTCGGGTTCGCCGGGGCCCTGGACTTCACCGACGACTTCAGCGGCCGGTTGCTCGTCTCGCTCCTGAGCTTCAACGCCGGCATCGAACTCGGTCAGCTCGCCATCGTCCTGGCGGCGTTCCCGCTGATCCTGCTCGCCCGCCGCCGCTCCTGGTCGACGCTCGCCCACATCGGCGCGGCCGCCGCCGTCGGCGTCATCGGCCTCGTCTGGTTCGTCGAACGCCTGCTGCCCCCGGGCGGCGCCGCCTAGTACTCCAGCCGGACTTTGGTGTTTTGCCTGGTCATCGGCTTGAGGTTGGGGAGTGTAGCGGGGTGGTGCCGGGTGTGGGGCGGGTTAGCACCTTGATCAGGCCGACCCGCAACACCACCGAATCCTCGGCGATCACCGCGCGCACGGCAGCTCCGCGGTGATGGTGGTGGGCCCGCCGACGGGGCTGTTGACGTGGAAGGCCCCGTCGAGGGAGCCGACCCGCTTGGCCAGCCCGGTCAGCCCCGTGCCGGCGGCGGCGTCGGCACCGCCCAGCCCGTCGTCGGTGACGCGCACGCGCAGCACCTCGCCGACCTGGCGGACTGTCACCTCTACACGCATCGCGTCGGCGTGCTTCGTTGCGTTGGTCAGCGCCTCGGAGATCACGAAGTACGCGACCGACTCCACGTTGGGCGCCACCCGCTCCTCCAGATCGACCCGCAGCAGCACCGGCAGGGGCGTGCGGGCAGCCAGCCCGGACAACGCCGCGTCCAGACCTCGGTCTTCGAGCACGGCCGGGTGCAGCCCCCGCACCAGGTCATTGAGTTCGGCGATCGCCTCCTTCGCCTCCAGGTGCGCTCTCGCGATCACCTCGCGGGCGTCGCTCGGCAGGTCCGGGAGGGTGGCAATGGCCAGACCCAGGTTGACCGCGAGAGACACCAACCGCTGCTGGGTGCCGTCGTGCAGGTCGCGCTCGATCCGGCGGCGCTCCGCGTCGACGGCATCGATCAAGTCGGTCCGGCTCACGGCCAGCTGATCGACCCGCTCCTGGAGCCGCTGCGCCCGGCTCGGCCCGAGCAGGCCCGACGCCAGCCGCGCCTCGGCCCGGGCTACCGCCCGCGCGGTCCAGGGCAGGGCGCACAGGAGGAGGAGTCCAGCCGCTGTGTAAGCCGGCAGCTGGGTCAGGTAGCCGAACCAGTCCTGGCGGATTCCGGTCGGCAGCGCCCATGACCAGGCGTAGGCGATGACGCCCGCCAGGCACGCCGCTGCCACCGCGAGCACCAGCAGCTCCAGCAGCGCGAGCAGCGGGCCCAGCAGGAGGTGGTAGCCGATCTTGCGCCAAGGCCGCGTCGCCGCGAGCCACCGGGCGGTCGAGGCCCACGTCCGTGGTTCCGGCGCGGTGGGGGTGAGCCGGGGGACGTCCACACCGATGAGCGCCCGGTAGCGAGCCCGCTGAACGGCCGTCAGCACCGGGGTGCCGAGCAGGACCAGGGCGGCCGACACGGAACCCGTAAGGAGCCAGTTCCCCGTCCTGGCGGTAGTCGTCGCCGCCCAGGCCCACACGGGCACCAGCGCCAGGTGCGGCAGCACACCAGCGGCCAGAAAGCCGGTGTCCCGCTGCGCCCGGAGGACCGTGCGTCTCAGTCCGGCTGGAATCGTCATGGCACGACGCTAGGGCACGTCAGGAGGACGGTGCCATGAAACCCGTACCCGATCTCATGGTGAACCTAGTACCAGCTGTAGATCTTGATCTCGGCCTGTGGGCGGACGGCATCTCGGGTCGGTCGGTCGGCTTCTGCCGGCCGCTGGTGCAGCGGTTGTTGAACGCTCGCGTCCCTGATCTGCAGCAGCTTGCCGTCGACGGTCGGTTCGGTCCGGTCACGGACGGCAGGGTGCGCGAGTTCCAGGGGCGTGTGGCGATCGCGGTCGACGGCATCGTCGGGCCCCAGACCTGGGGACACCTGACGCAGTAGGAGGGGGAAGCCTGGCACGCGGTTCAACTTCGCGGAGTTCCGTCCCTGTGCCAGGGGGCGTCCGGCCTGGTGGGGAGGGCGTCGGCGGTGAGGCGCAGGGCGAAGGCCGGTGAGTCGGCGCCGGGGACCCGGCCGAGGTACTCGTGGCCGGTCATGTGGCACCAGGCGGGCAGGTCGAGGGGTGCGGCCGGGTCGGTGGCGATGACGTGGACGACGGTGCCCGGGGCGACGCCGTCGATCTCCTTGCGGAGGCGCAGGAGGAGCGTGACGCAGAGCAGGCCGGTGCCGTCGACGGTGAGGTCCGGCGCGGGGACGGTCACGCCGCGTCTCCGGTGTGTACGGGGCGGTCGGCGAGGCGCCATTCGAGCATGCCGTCGTTGAGCCGGATCGCCCGGCGGCCGTGATCGGTGAGGAGCCGTACGGCGTTGTAGGCGAGCGCGCAGTACTCGCCGCGGCAGTAGACGACGACCTCGGCCTCCTCGGGCAGCTCGCCGATGCGGTCGGTCAGCTCGGCGACGGGGATGCAGAGCGCCCCGGGGATGTGTCCCGCGCGGTACTCCTCCACCGGCCGGACGTCGAGCACCACCACGCCGCCGGCCGCGACCCGGCCGAGCAGCTCCTCGTGCGTGACCTCGACGGCGCCGTCCTCGCCCAGGTAGGCGTCCCGGGCGGCGGGGACGGCGGACTGGTGGCGGTCGGCGACCTTGCACAGCAGGGCGAAGAGCCGGCCGACGTCGTCGCCCGCGAGCCGGTAGTGGATCCGTACGCCTTCGCGCCGGGTGGCGACGAAACCGGCCTGCTTGAGGGTCTGCAGATGGGCCGACGCGGTCGTCAGGTTGAGCCCGGAAGCCTTCGCCAGCGCGTCGACGGTGCGCTCGCCCTGGGCGAGCAGATCAAGCAGTTCCAGGCGCTTTCCGCTGGCCAGCGCCTTGCCGCTGGCTGCGAACGCGTCGTAGAGAGCGGCCTTGCCGCCGCTCCTGGTGGCGTCTCGCATTGCATCCTCCACATATCCATGGATTACTGTAACTGAAGCCCCGCGGTGACGCTCCCCGCCCGGCACGGCACCTCCGGAAGGACGGCACGATGGGTTTCGCCGACGATCACCTGATTCCGCTGGTCGACCACGGGCTCGGCAACAGCGCCTATCTCGTCGACCTCGGCGACGGCCGCGCCCTCGCCGTCGACGCCGGCCGTGACCTGCGCACCCTGCACGCCGCCGCCCACGAACGCGGGCTGACCGTCGCCTACGCGGCCGACACGCACCTGCACGCCGACTTCCTCTCCGGCGCCCTCCAGCTCGGCCACGACCACGGCGCCGCCGTCCTGGCCTCCGCCGCCGGTCACCGCGCCTTCGACCACCACGGCCTCGCCGACGGCGACGAGGTCGACCTCGGCGGTCTCACCCTGCGCGCCCTGGCCACCCCCGGACACACCGACGAACACCTGTCCTTCCTGCTGCTCGACGGCGACCGGGAGCTCGGCGTCTTCACCGGCGGCTCCCTGATCGTGAACTCCGCCGCCCGCACCGACCTCCTCGGCCCCGACCGTACGGAGGAGCTCGCCCGCGCCCAGTACCACTCCCTGCGCCGGCTGGCCGAGCTCCCCGACGAGACCGCCGTCTGGCCCACCCACGGAGCCGGCTCCTTCTGCTCCGCACCGCCCGGCAAGGAGCGCACCTCCACCATCGGCGCCCAGAAGCGGGCCAACCCGCTGCTCGCCGCCCCCGACGAGGACACCTTCGTACGGCAGCTCACCGCCGGCCTCGGCACGTACCCCGCCTACTTCGACCGGCTCGCCGAGACCAACCGGCGCGGCCCCGCCGTCCTGACCGGCACCCCGCTCCTGCCGGAGCTCTCCGCCGAGCAGGTCCGCGCCCTCATGGCCGCCGGCGCGCACGTCGTCGACGCACGACCGGCCGCCGAGTACGCCGCCGGCCACATCCCCGGCTCCCTCTCCATCGCGCTGCGGGGCCAGTTCGCCACCTGGCTCGGCTGGCTGCTGCCCGACACCGCCCCGCTCGTCTTCGTCACGGGAGACGGGCAGGACCTCGGCGAGATCGTCTGGCAGGCGTACAAGATCGGGTACGAGCGCCTCGCCGGCCGCCTCGCCGGGGGCATGCCCGCCTGGCTCGCCGACGGCAGCGAGCAGGCGACGACGGACTTCGTCACCGCCGACCGGGCCGGCGGCCGCCCCTACGTCGACGTCCGCCAGGAAGCGGAGTTCACCGCAGGACACGTCCCGGGAGCGCTCCACGTCGAACTCGGCGCGCTCGACCGCGCCGCCGCCGACGCCCCGAACGGCGCCGTCGTCGCCTGCCGTCACGGCGAGCGCGCCATGACCGGAGCCAGCCTCCTCGAACGCGCCGGCCACACCGGCATCGCCGTCCTCGACGGTGGTCCCGCCGACTACGCCGCGGCCCACGGCCAGGAGCTCGTCCGGGGCCCGGAGGACACCCGCCCGTGAAGACCGCACTCCCCGCCGGGAACCGTCCGGCCGTCCGCCTCGGCCTGCGCGAGAACCGGCTCCAGTTCACCCTGCTCGTCATCGTCAACGTCTGCGTCGGCGGCCTGGTGGGCCTGGAACGCACCACCGTGCCGCTCATCGGCACCGAGACCTTCGGCCTGACCAGCGACCTCGCGGTCTTCTCGTTCATCATCGCCTTCGGCCTCACCAAGGCCCTGACCAACCTCGCCGCCGGGGCCCTGACCGCCCGCTTCCGCCGCAAGCAGCTCCTCGTGGCCGGCTGGCTGATCGGCGTCCCCGTCCCCTTCGCCCTCGCGTACGCGCCCGCGTGGGGCTGGATCGTCGCCGCCAACGTCCTCCTCGGCCTCAACCAGGGCCTGACCTGGTCGATGACCGTCAACATGAAGATCGACCTCGTCGGCCCCGCCCGGCGCGGCCTGGCCACCGGCCTCAACGAGGCCGCCGGCTACACCGCCGTCGGAGCCACCGCCCTCCTCACCGGCTACCTCGCCACCACCCACGGCCTGCGCCCCGTCCCCGAACTCATCGGCGTCGTCTTCGTCGTCGCCGGACTCGCCCTCGCGCTCGTCGTCCGCGACACCGCCGCCCATGTCGCCCTCGAACTCGCCCAGCACGCCAAGCCCCTGCCCACCGGCGAGGACACCGGCCTGAAGGCCACCTTCACCCGCACCTCCTGGCGCGACCGCTCCCTGCGCGGCGCCAGCCAGGCCGGCCTGGTCAACAACCTCAACGACGGCCTCACCTGGGGCGTCTTCCCCCTCCTGTTCACCGACCACGGCCTCGGCATCGCCGCCGTCGGCCTGATCAAAGGCCTCTACCCCATCCTCTGGGGCATCGGCCAGATCCCCACCGGCCACCTCGCCGACCGCATCGGCCGCAAACCCCTCATCGTCACCGGCATGCTCGTCCAGTCCGCCGGCTTCGTCCTCGCCCTGGCACTCCTCGACCGGCCGCTGCTCGCCGGCGTCCTGTCCGCCGTCGCCCTCGGCCTCGGCACCGCCCTGGTCTACCCGGCCCTCATCGCCTCCGTCTCCGACCACGCCCACCCCGCCTGGCGCGCCAACGCCCTCGGCACGTACCGCTTCTGGCGCGACATCGGCTACGCCGCCGGCGCCCTCGTCGCCGGCATCCTCGCCGACCTCCTCGGCCTGAACGCCACCGTCATCGCCGCCGCCGTCCTCACCGCCGCCTCAGGCCTCCTCGCCGCCCGCTGGATCACGGAACGCCCCAAGGCCTGACGACGTCCCCCGCGGCGGCGGGGGAGATCCCGCGGTGGAAACCGGTACGCGCCGCGGGCGGTGAATCCGCGGCGGGAGGCGGCGAGGTGACAGAGTCGCCTCGCCCGCCCGCGCGCGACTCATCCTTCCGGTGCTGATCTGCCCAGGCGGCACATGTATCGCGCCAGGCAGGGGAGTTACCGGGCGGCGAACGTGTTTCCGCGATCCGGGGACGCGGCGATACAGTCCGGCGGGACGCACGGGAGCGGGACGGGCGGATGGGCGACCAGTGGGAGGGGCCGACGTGTTGGAGGTCGTGGCGCTCAGTGCGCTGACCACGTTCCTGCTGGGCGTGGGGAACGGCGCCGCCGGGGAGATCGGCAAGAACCTGACCGTGTCGGCCGGGGCCCTGGTGCGACGGACCCTCGGGCGGGAGACCCCGCTGCCTGCGGGCGCGGAGGACCGCCGGGATCTGGCGGGACGCCTGCACGCACGCCTTGCCGACGACCCGCGGCGGGCCGGTGAATGGGCGCTGATGCTGGAGAGCGTCTCCGACGAGGCCGGGGAACCGTCCAGGGGCTCCATGCCGCCCGCGCCGTGGGCGTTCACGAACCGGCAGAAGGTGCTCAAGCAGCTGCTGCGGGAGGCCGACCGCCCCTGGGAGGGCCGGCCCCGGGTCGTCCTCCTTTCGGGCCCCGCGGGCAGCGGCTCCACGTCGGTGGCGCTCCGCCTCGCGGCGGAGGGCCGCGACCGGTTCCCCGACGGGCAGTACTACGTCGATCTGCGCGACACCTCCGGGGAGACCGGCCCGGAGCCGGCGGGTGTCCTGCTGCGGCTGCTGCGCGAGATGGACGTGGACCCCGACCGGATGCCGTCCACCGAGTCGGGCCGCGAGCGGCTCTACCGGCAGCTCACCGCAGGCCGTAAGGCGCTCGTGGTGATCGACCACACGACCTCGCTGGCACAGGTCCGCGGCCTCGTGCCGTCGACGCCCGACGTCCTCCTCGTGGTCGTCGTGTCCGGGCCGCCCCTGCTCCTGGAGGCCGAGCGCATCGCCGTACCGCCGCTCACCGACCGGTACGCGAAGCAACTCGTGCGGAAGGTGGCCGGGCCGGAGCACGCCGCACGGGTCAAGGCGCAGCTGCCCGGTGTGCTCGACCGCTGCCGGGGCAACGCGTTCGCCCTCCACGCGGAGGCACGGCTGCTGACCCGGGACGAGGCCGGGCCCGTGTCCCCGGCCGAGGCGGGGCAGGACCATCCGGTGCGTACCGCCGCGCACCTCACCTCGCTCCGCCTCGGTCCCGACGCGCTGCGCCTGTGCCGGCTCACCGCGCTCGGCGGCTGGCCGTCCGTCAGCGCCGCGATCGCCGCGTCCGCCGCAGGCGTCGACGAGGACGCCGCCGCCCGGCTGCTCGACGACGCGTCGGACGTCGGCCTCCTCGACGCCCTCCCCGACGGGAGGTACCGCTTCCGGCCCGAGATCAGGAGGCAGCTCGCCGAGACCGCGGCTTCCGCGTACGGGCTCGGGGAGTGCGCGGACGCCGTGGACCGCGTCCTCGAAGCGCTGCTCAGGCGGGTGCTGCCCGCGGCCCGTGCGGCCCTGCCGGAGAGCTGGCGCACCGAACTGCCGCCGGAGTACGAGGCCGGGCCCGGTGACGTGCCCGACGGCATCGCCGTCCTGGCGGCCGAAGTCGCCAACGTCGCGCGGGCGGTCGTCGTGGCGGAGGAACAGCGGCGTACCGGCACCGCGCTGTGGCTCGCCCGTGCCCTGTGGCCGCTCCAGCTGAAGGCGGGGTACTGGGACGAGGTGCTTCCGGCGCTCCGGGACGCGGCGCGCTGCGCGGAGGAGACCCGCGCCGACGAGCGGATGGCGGCCGCGCTCCACTTCCAGCTGGCCCACTGCCTGGGGGAGACGGGGCGCTGGGAGCAGGCGAACCGGGCCGCGCGGGCGGCCGTCACCTACGAGCGGGCGGCCGGCCATCTGCGGGGAGAGGCGTCGGCCGTGGAACTCCTGGGCCTGCTGAGCCTGTACCGCTGGTCGTATGAGGAGGCGTACGAGCGGTTCGTCGAGGCCGAGAGCATCTACCGGCGGATCGAACCCGGCCGGGAAGGCGCCGCGGACCTGCCGAGGGCCCTCGCGCTGGCCGAGCGCCACCAGGGACGGGCCCTGCGCGGCCTGGGCAGGCTCGACGCGTCCCGCCGGTGCCTGGAGAACGCCGTGGACTTCTTCGCGGGACGCACCGGAGCACCCCCGGAGCCGTACAACCAGGCCCGCGCCCTCACGGACCTGGCCGAGACCCTGCACGACGCCGGTGACGACACGGCGGCGCTGTCCGGGATCGCCGAGGCCGAGGCGCTGCTGCCGTCCACCGCCACTCCGCACCTCGCCTACCTCGCCGGTCTGCGGCGGCGGTGCGAGGCGGGCACCGTCCGCTGACTCAGCCGGCGGCCACGTCCACCCGGAAGGGATGCACGCCGGACGCCGTGTGCATCCGGAGCGTGACTCCCTGCGGGGGAACCCTCCCGTCGTACGCCAGCCAGGCGTGCAGGGCGGAGGCGTACGCGGCCGGATCCGCGTCCGCGTCGGTCCCGGCGCACGCGGAGAGCCGGAACGCGTCGTGCCCCCTGCCGCGTACGACACAGGTGTGCGGACCCGTCACGTACACCGCCGTCGAGCAGTGCGGGTGCAGGCGCAGCACCTCGTCCGCCCAGACGCCGGGACCACCCCAGCGCGGATCGTCCGCCGGCCCGTCGCGCGTGATCACGTCGGCCACGTCGAGGTCCCCGGGGTGCCGTGTCTCCTCGTGCACGGCGAGGTGCGCGTCGCCGGCGGCACCCGGGGGATGCCCGGCCGACCGCTCGACCGCGATGTCCGTCCCCTCCACGCGCGTGCGCACGTGCAGCGGGGCCGTCACCTTCCCCGGGGTGTACGGGGGGACAGGGAGCGGTTCGAGGGAGGCGGGGCCGGGAGGCTCGGGCAGGTCCATCAGCGCGTAGAAGTGCCGTCGAAGGAGCTCGGCCGACCGGCCCGGGGCAGAGGTGACGAACCCGGCGTGGGCGGGGTCCGCACGGTGCTCGGCGATCGCCCGGTCCACTTGGGCGCGCAGGGGAGCGCGGTGGTCGAGCCGTGGCGCGTGCCGGACGAACCCCGCGAGGGGCGCCTCGTCGTCGACCACGTCCGCCCCGTCGGCCGCAAGCAGCACAGGGGTGCCCAGGGCGGCGGCGTAGTAGGACACCGCACCGAAGTCCCCGAGCACGAGGTCGGCCGCGAGCAGGGCCTGCCGCCACGCGTGGACGGGGTCGATCAGGGTCAGTCCGGCGCGCCGGGCACGGTCCAGCCAGGCCCGGATCTGGCCGGGGCCGTGTCCGTACCAGATGTTCGGGTGGAGGACGGCGGCCAGGCGGTGGCCGTCCGTCGGCAGCTCGGTGGCGAGCCGGGGGAGCAGGGCGGGCAGGACGTCCTGTCCGCCGCCGTCGCCGAAGAGGCCCTCGGGGTTCCAGGTCGAGTTCAGGACGACGAGCCGCTGACCGCGCCGGACCCCCAGCGCCCGCCGGAACCTGTCCCGGTACGGACGCGCCGCGAGCATCCGGTCGAAACAGGGGTCCCCGGCGAGTACGGCCGAGGGCACCGCCTCCGCGCAGGCCCGGGACAGGCGCTCCAGCTGTTCGGGGTGGGAGAGGACGAGCCCGTCGACGAAGGGCCTTCCACGGGACAGCAGCCACTCCGACGACAGCCCGAACGTCGGCGACCCGGCTCCCGGCTCCCGGCTCCCGGCTCCCGGCTCCCGGCTCCCGGCTCCCGGCTCCCGGCTCCCGGCTCCCGGCTCCCGGCTCCCGGCTCCCGGCGTGTCCAGTTTCTTAGTATATCCGACACCATGCGACAGAACGGACAACCGGCCCTGAATCAGGTCGAGTTCGCCGCCGAAACTCGCCGAGATCGCCAGATCCACCGGAGTCGAGAGGGCCTGTTCCCACGGCAGCTCGGGCAGCTGCCACGCGCGGAGGAGTTCACGGATGCCGCCCTGGAACGCCGAAGAGCCCGTCGAGGTGACCAGGAGCTGGACGCGGAAGTCGTCGTGGAACAGCGGCACCAGATCCCTCAGGCGCCCGGCCGAGGTGACGTTGTGGACCACCAGCAACACGCGGCGCCCGGTGGTCCGGCTCGTCCACGAGCGGGATCCCGCCCCGACCGGTACGCGAATCGCCGGGGATTCCGACCCCACTCGTGACCTCCTGAACGACCATGGTGCCGTCGCACACCCTATGTGAACACCGGACGGCCGGGCCCGGCGGCAACAGGACATGTCCCGTCACCTGAGGTATGCCTTTCCCATGGGCCCCCGCCGACGAGTCTCCGTTCCCCGTCTCTCGCGGCGCGGCGGGCGGCTGCTGCTCGCCGCGCCCTTCGCGCTGATCGCGGCGGTCACGGCGGTGGACGTCCTGGTTCCCCCCGACGTCCATCTGGGCCCCTTCCTCATCGCCGCGCCCGCCGTGACGGCCTCGTTCGCGGGGCCTCGGATGACGGCCTTCGTGGGCGCGGTCGCGGTGATCGCGCAATCGGTGGTCGCGGTCGCGCGGACCAGCTTCACGGACCTGAACCACACCTACCAGATCGTCGCCCTGATCCTGATCTCGGTCATCGTGACCTTCTTCGCCTACCTGCGCGAGCGGGACGAGGGCCGGGTGACGCGGCTGCGCTCCATCGCCCACGCGGCCCAGAGCGTCGTCCTGCGCCCGCTGCCCGAACGGGCGGGTCCCCTGCGCATCGCCTCGGTCTACCTGGCGGCCGAGGAGGAGGCGCAGATGGGCGGCGACCTGTACGCGGCCGCCCGCACCGAGTCCGGCACCCGGCTGCTCATCGGGGACGCCAGGGGCAAGGGCCTCGACGCCATCAGCGAGGCGTCGCTCGTCCTGGGTGCCTTCCGGGTCACGGCCCGCCGCGAGCGGGAGCTGCCCGACCTGGTCAGACACCTGGAGGCGGGCGTCGGCTCGGCCGAGGAGGCCGGGGGCCCGGCGCAGACGGCGCCCGGCGCCGACCCGGCGGCCGACGACGCGGACGAGGCCTTCGTGACGGCGCTGGTGCTCGACATCCCCGACGACGAGCCGGTGGTCCGGCTCGTGAACTGCGGGCACCCGCCGCCCCTGCTCCTCAGGGAGGGCCGGGTCATCCCCCTGGAAGTGACGCACCCGAGTCCTCCGCTGGGGCTCTCGGACGTGTTCTCACCGGAGGTCGAGGTGGAGGAGTTCCCCTACGGCGCCGGTGACGTGCTGCTGCTCTACACCGACGGGGTCGTCGAGGCCCGCGACCGCACGCGCGCGTTCTACCCGCTTGCGGAGCGGCTCACCGCCTGGACGGGAGAGGACCCGCCGGCCCTGCTCGGCCGGCTGCGGAGCGACCTCCGGGAGTACGTCGGCGGCCATCTGGGGGACGACGCGGCACTCGTCGCGGTGCAGCGGCTCGCGCCGAATCCGTGACCGGGGCGTCTCACGGGGCCCGGACCTCTGGGGTCGGGGCCGCCCCCGGCGTACGGCTACTCCGCCCGACCGTTCCGGATGGCCCCGACCAGCCCGGTGACCAGGTACGCCCGCTCCGCCATCCTGTCGACGAGGAGGTACTCGTGGTCGGCGTGGGCGCCGCCGCCCACGGCCCCCAGGCCGTCCAGGGTCGGGATGCCAAGCGCGCCCGTGAAGTTGCCGTCACTGCCGCCGCCGACCGCCACGCCCTCGATCCCGGGGAGCAGTTCGCGTGCCATCGCGAAGAGCGTCCGGGACGCCGACTCCGGCAGCGGCGGCCGCTTCACACCTCCGTCGACGGCGAGGACGGCCCCTTCCAGACGGGGAGTCAGCGCCGCGAACGCCGCCTCGACGCGGTCCTTCTCCTCGGCCGACTCGACGCGGACGTCGACCCACACCCTGGCCTGAGCGGGGATGACGTTGTCCGAGGTCCCCGCGGACGCCACCGTCGGGGACACGGTCGTGCCGAGGTCGGGGCGGCTCAGTGCCTGGATGGCCAGGACCTGGTGGGCGGCCTCCACCAGGGCGTTGACGCCGGCCTCGGGCTCCAGGCCGGCGTGCGAGGCCCGTCCCGTGATGCGTACCTCGAACGACCCGCATCCCCTACGGGCGGTCTTGAGCCCGCCGCCCTCGGCCGCCCCCTCGAAGACCAGCACGTGACCGCAGGCCCGGGCCCGCTCCTCGATCAGCGCGCGCGAGGCCCGCGAGCCGACTTCCTCGTCCGCCGTGACCAGGATCTCCACTCCGCTCAGGTCGTCGAGCGCGGCCAGTCCGTGGACGGCCTGGACGAGCCCGCCGAGCATGTCGAAGACCCCGGGGCCGAAGGCCCGCCCGTCCTCCACCCGGAAGGGGCGCCGTTCCAGGGTGCCCAGGGGGAAGACCGTGTCGTGGTGGCCGAGCACGAGCACCCGGGGCGTACCGCCGCCGCTCCAGTGGACGTGGGGGCCCGCGGCGCTGTCGATCAGCGTGGCCTGCCCGCCGAGCCTCTTCTCGATGATCGAGGCGACGGCGGCGGCCGACGCGTTGATGGCGTCGAGGTCCCGGGAGGGGGACTCGATCTCGACCAGGGTGCGCAGGTCGTCGAGCATGGCGTCGGTGTTCACACGGGCGTGGTGGTTCTCGATCACCTCCTCAGTATGGTGCGAGCGGCGAGCCCGGCCCGGCCCGAGACCCGCGCGGGGAGTGCCGGCGCCATGATCGACACTGGACGCATGCGGTAAACGTACGTTCGACGGTCCGTTCACCTCCTCGTCGCCTGCGGCTGGTCATCTGGTCGCGCCGGACGCCGTACCGGCACGACCGAACCAACGAGGAGTGCCCTTCATGCCCAAGCCCACCCGTCGTCAACTCGCCGTCGCTACCGCCCTGGTGGCCGCGACCGCCGCGGCCGTGACCGTCACGTCGACCGCCGGCGCGTTCGACAGCGCCCAGGCGGCGAAGGCGGCGATCAAGGGCGGCAAGGCGAAGAACGTCATCCTGCTGATCGGCGACGGCATGGGCGACTCGGAGATCACCCTCGCCCGCGACTACACGGTCGGTGCCAACGGCCGCCTGAACATGGACAGGTTCCCGCTGACCGGCGCGTACACGACGTACGCGGTGCACGAGGACGGCACGCCGGACTACGTCACCGACTCCGCGGCCAGCGGCAGCGGCTGGGCCACCGGTGTGAAGACGGTCAACGGCCGCATCTCCAAGACGCCCGGCACCGACAAGGCCGTCCCCACCCTGCTCGAGCTGGCCCAGAAGCAGGGCTACGCCACCGGCAGCGTGACCACCGCCGAGCTGACCGACGCCACCCCGGCCGTCCTCGCCTCCCACGCCACCGACCGCTCCTGCCAGGGCCCGGCCGACATGGCCAAGTGCCCCACCGACACCATCGCGGCCGGCGGCCCCGGCTCCATCGCCGAGCAGTCGGTCAACCACAAGGTCGACGTCCTGTTCGGCGGCGGCAAGAAGCGCTTCGACCAGCAGGTCACCGACGGCACCTACAAGGGCCTGACCGTCACCGAGCAGGCCCAGAAGCTGGGCTACCAGGTCGTCACCGACAACACCGGCCTGCAGAGCGTCAAGCCCGGACAGCCCGTCCTCGGCCTCTTCGCCTCCGGCAACGTGCCCGTCGAGTGGACCGGCAAGCCCGCCGCCGTCGGCGGCACCGACCCCCAGCGCTGCGCCACCACCAACCCGAACCGTCCGGCGGGCACCCCGAGCCTGGTGGACTCGGCCGCCAAGGCGATCGAGCTCCTTGAGGCCAAGCAGCAGCGGAAGCACTCCAAGCAGGGCTTCTTCCTGCAGATCGAGGGCGCCTCGATCGACAAGCAGGACCACGCCGCCGACCCGTGCGGCCAGATCGGTGAGACGGCCGCCTTCGACCGCGCGGTCAAGCTCGCCCGCGACTACGCCGCCAAGCACCCGGACACCCTGGTCGTCACCACCGCGGACCACGGTCACACCAGCCAGATCGTCCCGCTGGAGGCCACCCCGCCCGGCCTGTCCTCCACCCTGGTCACCAACGAGGGCCAGCAGCTGAAGGTCAACTACTCGACCAACACCCCGGGCCAGTCCCAGGAGCACACCGGCACCCAGGTCCGCATCGCCGCGCAGGGCCCCAAGGCCTACCGCGTCCTGGGCGTCACCAACCAGACCGACCTCTTCACCACCATCAGCGAGGCGCTCCGCCTGCGCTGAACGAGCTGAACTCGGGGGGAGTCGAGGGCGGCGCACGCCGACGGGTGTCGGAGTGCGCCGCCCTGGCGATTCCGGGGTTCGGTCACTTGGCCTCTCGGTTGAACACCGACTTCGACCAGACGTAGCCGAGGGCGGTGAGGGCGAGGCACCAGGCCACGGCCAGCCAGCCGTTGTAGCCGATCTCGGTGCCCAGGAGCAGGCCGCGGAGGGTTTCGATGGCCGGGGTGAAGGGCTGGTACTCGGCGATGGGCTGGAACCAGTCGGGCATCTGGTCGACCGGGACGAAGGTGCTGGAGATCAGCGGGAGGAAGGTCAGCGGCAGCGCGTTGTTGCTGGCCGCCTCCGCGTTCGGGCTCACCATGCCCATCCCCACCGCGATCCAGGTGAGGGCGAGGGCGAAGAGGACGAGGAGCCCCAGGGCCAGAAGCCATTCCAGGGCCGTGGCGTCCGTCGAGCGGAAGCCGATCGCGACGCCGACCGCGCCGACCAGGACCACGCTGACCACCGACTGGAGGACGCTGCCGATGACGTGGCCCGTGATGACCGAGCCGCGGTGGATGGCCATGGTCCGGAAGCGGGCGATGATGCCTTCGGTCATGTCGTTGGAGACGGAGACCGCCGTGCCGACGGTGGTGGTGCCGATCGTCATGAGGAGCAGGCCGGGGACGACGTAGGCGATGTAGTCGGAGCGGTCGCCGCCGCCCATGCCCGCGCTCATCGTGTCTCCGAAGATGTAGACGAAGAGCAGGAGCAGCATGATCGGGGTGAGGAGCAGGTTCAGGGTGAGGGAGGGGTAGCGGCGGGCGTGCAGGAGGTTGCGCCGCAGCATCGTCGTCGTGTCACGGGCGGCGAGGGACAGAGAGCTCATCGGGCGGACTCCTTCGACTGCGTGGGGACGGTGGCGGTGAGGGCGAAGAAGACGTCGTCCAGGTCGGGGGTGTGCAGGGTCAGTTCGTCCGCTTCGATGTCCGCGGAGTCCAACCAGTCGAGGACGGACCGCAGTTCGCGCTGACTGCCGTTGCTGGGAAGCTGGAGGGTCAGCGCCTCGTCGTCCCTCGCGGCGTCGGTGAGCGCGGTCGCCGCGGTGCGGTAGGCGTCCGGGTCGGTGAAGCGGAGGCGGATGTGGCCGCCGGGGATCAGGCGCTTGAGCTCCTCCGCCGTTCCCTCCGCCGCGATCTTGCCGTTGTTGAGGACCGCGATGCGGTCCGCCAGCTGGTCGGCCTCGTCCAGGTACTGCGTGGTGAGGAAGACGGTCACCCCGTCGGCGACGAGTTCGCGGATGATGCCCCACATGTTGTGGCGGGACCGGGGGTCAAGGCCGGTCGTGGGCTCGTCGAGGAAGATGATCCTCGGGCTGCCGACCAGCGTCATCGCGATGTCCAGGCGGCGCTTCATGCCGCCGGAGTACGTGGAGGCCGGCTTCTTCGCCGCCTCCGTCAGGTCGAAGCGCTCCAGGAGATCGGCCGTGACCCGGCGGCCCTCCTGCTTCGACAGGTGGTTCAGGTCCGCCATCAGGAGCATGTTCTCCTCTCCCGTGATCAGGCCGTCGACCGCCGAGAACTGGCCGGTGACGCCGATCGCCGCCCGTACGGACTGCGCTTGCGCGGTGATGTCGTGGCCGGCGACCCGCGCCCGGCCGCCGTCCGCCGTGATGAGCGTCGAGAGGATCCTCACGGCCGTCGTCTTGCCCGCGCCGTTCGGGCCGAGCAGGGCGAAGATCGTGCCCTCGGGGACGGTCAGGTCGATGCCGTCCAGGACGACCTTGTCGTCGTAGGACTTGCGCAGGCCGGTGGCGGAGATGGCGTTCGGTGAGGGGTGACTGTTCGGTCGACTGATCATGGGCATGACAGAAGAAGGCATGGGGCCCTCCGGTCGAAGGGTGAAGAGGTGAAGGGGTGAAGGGGTGAAGTCGGGGTGGGGGTCTGGCGCGAGGTGGGGTGCTCAGGCCTTGGCGCGGCGGATGTCGATGTTGCCCCAGTTGCTCCTCGCGCGGATCTTGACGGTCTCCTCGCTCTCGTCCGGGGCCTCGGACGCGGTGAGCGTGTTGCGTACGTGTCCGCGGTTGGAGCTGACGTCCAGCCAGGCGGCAGTGCCGGAACGGATGCCGATCTCGATGGACCCGTTGGAGGTTTCCAGCTGGACCTCGCCACGGGAGACCACGGCGATGCGAAGGGCGCCGTTGGTGGAGGTGCCGGTGACCGACGACTCGGCGCGCGCGATGTCGATGCTGCCGTTGGCGCCGCTGACGCGCAGTTCGCCGGTCACGGTGCCGACGGTCGTGGCGCCGTGCGAGTTCTTCAGGACGGCGTGGCCCTCGACGTGGCCGATGCGCAGGTTGCCGCTGCTGCTGGTGATCTCGGCCGCGCCCTCGACCCGTTCCACGGTGGTCTGGCCGTGCGACGCGGTCAGGTGCAGGGGGCCGGTGGTGTCGAGGCGGACGTCGCCGGCGGAGGTCTTCACCCGGACCTCGCCGAATCGACCCTCGCCGATCACGCTGGACCCGGTGCCGGTCATGTCGATGCGCGATCCGGTGGGCAGGTCCACCGTCACGTCGACGGTGCCGCCGCGCCCGAGCAGATTGGCCTTGGGCGTGGTGATGGTCAGGACACCGCCGGCGTAGGTGACCTCGGTCTGGTCGGCCGCCCGTACGTCCAGGTCCTTCTTCGGGGCCCGGGGCCGCACCTCGACGACGGTGTCGATGCGGTCGCTCGCGGTGAACTGGATGGACCCGGCGTAGACGTAGGCCGTGGCCGAGATCGCTTCGGGGGTGTCGAAAGTAGGCATGGCTGTCCCGTCCTCTTGAGTCTTCAGGTCGTCCCCACAGGTGGGACGTGAGGGGAGTGAGGTGGTGCGGGCGAAGTGGCGGTGGCCGGGGGCGCGGTCAGCGCACCCAGCCCGTGATGCTCTGTCCGACGCTCTGGGGCTTCTCCGGCGGGCGCGTCCGGGTGCCACCGCCGACCGCGGCCGACACGGCCCGTACGAGCCAGGCGTTGACCGACAGGCCCTCGCGGGCCGCGGCCTCCTCGGCGCGGGTCTTGAGGTGGGCCGGCAGGCGCAGGTTGACGCGGGCGGTGCCGCCCTCGTCGCCCTCGGCGGGAGCCGGGGCCGGGAGGGGTTCGGTGGCCGCGGCCTCCGGCTCCGCGGGGGCGCCGCCGGTGGGCGGGAGCGTCACCACGAAGTCGGGGTCGAGGCCCCGGAGCCGTACGTCGACCGAGCCGGGCGCGAGTTCACGGGTGATCTCGTCCGTCGCGGCGGAGAGCACGTTGAGCATGGTCAGCCGGGTCGCCGACTCCAGGGGAGCGGTCAGCCGCTCGGCCAGCTCGCGCGCCTCGTCGCCGCCGGCTTCGGCGGCCACCGCGAGTTCGCGGCGGAGGTTCTCGACATACGGGGTGAGGTCCATGACGTCATCATGGCACCACAATGACGTCACATGCAAGCGGTGTTTTGGCGTCGCGGGGGTGCCGTCTGGCGCCACCCATCTTGACCTGCGAAAACGTCCTGGGATCCAGGTGGGTGACTGGGGTGTCAGGTGTACGTGCCCGCTGCTGATGATGCGGAATGGCGCCGGTTGGCGCCATGTGGTGCCGCATGGCGCCATGTGGCGCCAGGATGTGGCGCAAGGGGCGGCCGGTGGCCCCCAAGGGTCACACCGGCCGCCCCCGCTTCCGTCGGGTCAGCTCACGCCGCGTCCCGCACCCGCCCCGTGAACTCCGGGCCCGGGATCTCCTTCCAGGACTCGTCGTACGTGTACAACGCGCCCCGGAGGAACTCCGTCGGCTCCGCGACGCCGTCGCGGACGGTGGGGACGGTCAGTTCCGTGCTCGTCTGGCCGGCCGGAACCGAGAGCCATAGGCTCGTGCCGTCCTCGAACGTCCGGGACAGCGGCCTCTCGGGGTCCGTCACCTCGCCGAACTGTGCCTCCAGCCAGGCCCGGTCGACGTCCTTCGTGGACAGTTCCGTACCGTCGGTCACCGGCTTCAGCAGGACTCCGCCCGAGATCTCGACGTCGGCCGGCTCGGAGAGCGTCACCCGCCATTTCAGGGCCGAGCCCTCGGACACCTCGTCCGCGACGGGCGTCAGGCGCACCGTGGGCATGGCGTCGTCGTTCCGCGCGGTCACCCCGCCCCGGTGCGTACCGACCACGGTGCCGCGCACCGCCTTCACGAACGCGTCGTGCGCCACGTCGGAGCCGTACCGCTTGTTGCCCCGGACCTCGACCGGCACGTCGATGTCGTGGCGTCCCGGACGCACCGTCACGATGCGGGACGTGACCTCCTCGGTGCCCGGCACGGGAACGAACAGGCGGACCTGGCCGCTGCCCTGGCCGGAGACCGCGACCGGCACCCGGTAGGTCCGGACCCCGGAGTTCCCCTCCGCGACCGTCAGGCGGCCGAGGTCGACGCGCGTGAGCGGCGCCGGGCGCGCCTCCGGGGTGCCGGGGCGCCAGCCCCAGGCGTCCATGAGCCAGGCGTGGCCCGCGCCGCCGCGCGGGGTCAGTTCGAGCGTGGCGATCCGCTTGAGGTCCAGGCCCGCCCGGGTGGCGGCGGTCAGGGGTACGCGGATCTCCCGGCTCCAGTACGCGGCGGTGCGCGGGCTGCCGGGCAGGCCGTCGACGCGGGCACGGCCCAGTGCCGCACGGCGGCCCGAGGCGTCGGTCACGGCGACGTCCAGGCCGGTGCCGGTGCTGTTGGGCGGGACGATCACGCGCAGTGCCAGGGACGTGGCGCCCGCGAGGGACACCGGCCGGGCCGAGTGGACCGCGACCGGCCGTCCCGTACCCGTCCACTTCATCGCCACGGCGTCGCGGCCCGGCTCCGGGGCGGTCTCCCAGTACGCGAAGTGCGGCGATGCGCCCTCCTCGGGGGACAGGCAGGCGCGGGCGGCGTCGCGGTCGACCTGGGCGCACAGCCGGCCGCCGCCGGAGACGGTGACCGAGGAGCCCGGCAGGAAGGCCGGCGTGCGGTGCGCGCCGACGGCGTGGGTGAGGACCCGTGCGGGACCGGCCGAGGGCGCGCGGCGGCCGGTGCCGTCGAGCAGCGGCCGGACCGCGTCGTCGCCCCCGACGAACAGCCGGGCGGAGGCGGCGATGTACGTGGCGCCGGCGGCCTGCTGCTGGGTCGCCGTCAGGCGGGTCGCCGTGCCCGGGGAGCAGACCGGGTCGATGCCGTCGCCGGACGAGAAGTCGTCCATGGCCGGGGCCTTCGCCTGTCCGGGGGTCCACTCGCTGTTGAAGAAGTTGTGGTTGGCGCCGATCACGTACACCGCGCTGTGCAGGGCGGCGCCCCGGCTGACGCCGCGGGTGCCGTCGACGTAGATCTGGCCCTGGAGGTCGGACACATCGCCGTCGCAGCCCGGCAGGATGGTCGTGGAGGGCACGTCGGGGGCCGGGTTCTGGCCGAACACCGTGGGCCCGATCAGGACGTTGCCGCGGATCTTCCACCGCACGGGGCCCCGGTAGCCGTCCTGGGCGGCGGGCGGCGGGTTCAGGCTGTCGAGCGCGGCCCGGTTGACGCCCTCGCCTCCCCGGGAGTGTCCGACGAGGAGGACCCGCGCGAGGTCGGCCGGCGCGGTCTTCCGTACGGCTGCCGGGGCGGAGGCGCGGTGCGCGGTCCAGTCCGCCCAGCGGGCGAGGTGCAGCCGGACCAGGGAGGAGCGGGCCTGGGCGCCGCCGTCCTCGGCCTGCCAGTCCTGGCCGTTGATGCCGTTCGCGGCGATCGACAGCGTGACGTACCCCTGCGAGGCGAGGAGGCGCTGGGCGCGCAGGTATCCCTGTTCGCTCGGTACCGGCAGGGTGCCGGCCGGGCACGGCCAGGTGAACGGGGCGTCCTCCGCGCCCGGTTTGTAGCAGGTGTCGTGGCGGCCGTGCAGGAAGAGGACCACCGGCCGCTTCCCCGGTGCTCCGGTCGGGCCGACGACCGTGGCGCGCATCTCGACGGGCTTCGGGAGCCCCGGTATGCGTACGGAGTTCAGGGCGTACTCGCCGCTGACGGTCCGGTAGGGGCCCGGCACGCCGGGGTCGACCGGGTTCGCGGGAAGCGGTGCCTCGGGGACGGCTGCGGGGGCGAGGGGGCGCTCGCGCGCGATGTCGGCGCGTCCCGCCGCGTCGAGCCGCCGGCCGCCGGCCGTCGCCCGGAGCCGGGTGCCCGCTTCGAGCCGGAGGTCGCCGAGGGGGAGGGCGAAGGAGCGCCCGTCCGGGCGGGGGAGCGGGCGGCCGAGGAGCCGGTCGCCGACGTGGAACTCGACGCGGGCGTCGCCCGCGGGGAGGCGCTCGGGGGACGTCCAGACCAGCTGCCGGTCCGCGCCGCCTCCGGTGATCTGCCAGCCCGGAGGGAGGGTGAGGTCACCGAGCCGGTTCCCCCACGGCCCGGTCTGCGGTGATCCGGACGAAGGCTGCGCGGACGCCGGCCAGGGCGACGCCGCTGTCAGTGCGAGTAGGGCCACGGCGGTGGTCAGGCCGCGTGTGACACGTATCAAAACGTTCTTCCTCACGATCGGAATCGTCGGAGCACCGGGAGGAGGCCGGATGGCCGGCCCGCTCGCGGTTCCCCTCTCGCTTCGTGAGGACGGTGCTCGACATCCTTCGGTTGTCTCACACGGCGTCAAGATGTGAATCCCGGACGGACGTTGAAAGGGACCGGCCCGGGTGGCGGAAAGCCACCCGGGCCGGCCCCGGAGTCGCGCCGGTGAACGGCGGCGAGGATCAGGCGATGTCGAACCGGTCCAGGTTCATGACCTTGTCCCACGCCGACACGAAGTCCTGCACGAACTTCGCCTTCGCGTCGTCGCTCGCGTAGACCTCGGCCAGCGCGCGCAGCTCGCTGTTGGAGCCGAAGACCAGGTCGGCGCGGCTGCCCGTCCACTTGACCTCGCCGGTGGCCGTGTCACGGCCCTCGAACGTGGTCTGGTCGGCGGAGGTGGACTTCCACTCCGTGCCCAGGTCGAGCAGGTTGGCGAAGAAGTCGTTCGTCAGCTTGCCCGGGGTCTCGGTGAGGACACCGAGCGAGGACTGCGGCTGGGTCACGCCCAGGACGCGCAGGCCGCCGACGAGGACCGTGAGCTCGGGCGCGCTCAGGGTGAGCAGGTTCGCCTTGTCGATGAGCAGGTACTCGGCCGGGAGGCGGCTGCCCTTGCCCAGGTGGTTGCGGAAGCCGTCCGCGGCCGGCTCCAGGGCGGCGAAGGACTCGACGTCCGTCTGGTCCTGGGCGGCGTCCACGCGGCCCGCGGTGAACGGCACCTCGACGGCGTGGCCGGCGTCGGCGGCCGCCTTCTCGACCGCCGCGACGCCCGCGAGGACGACGAGGTCGGCGAGGGAGACCTGCTTGTCCCCGGTCTGCGCGGAGTTGAAGGACTCCTGGACGCCCTCCAGGACGCGCAGCACCTGCGCCAGCTCGTCCGGGTTGTTGACCTCCCAGTTGCGCTGCGGCTCCAGGCGGATGCGGCCGCCGTTGGCGCCACCGCGCTTGTCGCTGCCGCGGAAGGAGGAGGCGGCGGCCCAGGCGGCGGAGACCAGCTGGGTGACCGTGAGGTCCGAGCCGAGGATCTTCTCCTTGAGGGAGGCGATGTCGGCGGCGTCGACGAGCTCGCCCGAGCGGGCCGGCAGCGGGTCCTGCCACAGCAGCACCTCGGACGGGACCTCGGAGCCGAGGTAGCGCACGACCGGGCCCATGTCACGGTGGGTGAGCTTGTACCAGGCGCGGGCGAAGGCGTCCGCGAACTCCGCCGGGTTCTCGTAGAAGCGGCGCGAGATCTGCTCGTAGACCGGGTCGAAGCGCAGCGACAGGTCGGTGGTGAGCATCGTCGGGAGGTGCTTCTTCTCCGGGTCGTACGCGTCCGGGATGATCGCCTCGGCGTTCTTGGCGACCCACTGGTGGGCGCCCGCGGGGCTCTTCGTCAGCTCGTACTCGTACTCGAAGAGGTTCTTGAAGAACCCGTTGCCCCACTGGGTGGGCGTGGTGGTCCAGGTGACCTCCAGGCCGGAGGTGATGGCGTCCGGGCCCTTGCCGCTGCGGAAGGTGCTCTTCCAGCCGAGGCCCTGGTCCTCCAGGGTGGCGGCCTCCGGGTCGGCGCCCACGTGGTCCGCGGGGCCGGCGCCGTGGGTCTTGCCGAAGGTGTGGCCACCCGCGATGAGGGCGACGGTCTCCTCGTCGTTCATCGCCATGCGGCGGAAGGTCTCACGGATGTCGCGGGCCGCGGCGATCGGGTCCGGGTTGGCGTTGGGGCCCTCCGGGTTGACGTAGATGAGGCCCATCTGCACGGCGCCGAGCGGGTTCTCCAGCTCGCGGTCGCCGGTGTAGCGCTCGTCGCCGAGCCAGGTGGTCTCGGGGCCCCAGTAGACGTCCTCGTCGGGCTCCCACACGTCCGCGCGGCCGCCGGCGAAGCCGAAGGTCTCGAAGCCCATCGACTCCAGGGCGACGTTGCCCGCGAGGATCATGAGGTCGGCCCAGGAGAGGTTCTGGCCGTACTTCTTCTTCACCGGCCACAGCAGACGGCGCGCCTTGTCCAGGTTGCCGTTGTCCGGCCAGCTGTTCAGCGGCGCGAAGCGCTGCTGGCCGGCGCCGGCGCCGCCGCGGCCGTCGCTGATGCGGTAGGTGCCGGCGCTGTGCCAGGCCATGCGGACCATGAACGGGCCGTAGTGGCCGAAGTCGGCGGGCCACCAGTCCTGCGAGGTGGTGAGGACCTCGGCGATGTCCTGCTTCACGGCCGGCAGGTCGAGGCCCTTGAAGGCCTCCGCGTAGTCGAAGTCCTCACCGAGCGGGTTGGCCACGGCGGGGTTCTTGGCGAGGATCTTCAGGTTCAGCCGGTTCGGCCACCACTGGCTGTTGCCGCCGCCCTGGGTGGGGTGGGAGGCACGCCCGTGCGCGACGGGGCAGCCGCCCGCGCCCTCCGTCGTGGCGTCGGTGGCGGTTGCGTCGTGGTTCTCAGACATCGGAATCCTTCCGGACATGGCGGATCACTGTGCTCAGGAAGTGCGTTTCGGCGGACGGGCCTGGCGCGGGTGTCACGTGTGCTTCTCCCGCCGTGCTGGAGTCTTCCTGTCCCTTGGCCATTTACGAAACAGATCCTACGATGGACAGTGTCCAAGTCAAGATGAACCCCAAATTTGCCTAGGCCGCCGAGGTGAGACATGAGTGACCTGCTGGAGCGACTGCGTGCGCGCGGCTGGCGGATGACGTCCCAGCGCCGCGTCGTCGCGGAGGTCCTGGCCGGGGAGCACGTGCACCTCACGGCGGACGAGGTCCACGCGCGCGCCGTGGCGCGCCTGCCGGAGATCGCGCGGGCGACCGTCTACAACACGCTCGGTGAGCTGGTCGCCCTCGGTGAGGTCGTGGAGCTCTCCCTGGACGGGCGGGCCAAGCGCTACGACCCGAACGCGCGCCACCGGCACCAGCACCTGGTCTGCTCGAACTGCGGGATCATCCGGGACGTCCGTCCGTCGGGGGACCCGCTGGCCGTGCTGCCGACGGAGGAGCGGTTCGGCTTCACGGTGTCGAAGGCGGACGTCACCTACCGCGGGCTGTGCCCGGCCTGCGCCTGAGGCAGGGCAATGCGAGGAGCCCTCCACCGGGGTCGGTGGAGGGCTCCTGTGCGTCGTGACGCGGTGAGGACTACTTCAGGGCGGCGAGCGCCTCGTCGTAGCTCGGCTCGTCGGCGATCTCGCCCACGAGCTGCGCGTGCAGCACCGTGTCGTTCTCGTCGAGGACGACGACGGCGCGGGCGGTCAGACCGGCCAGCGGGCCGTCCGCGATCTCCACGCCGTAGTTGGTGTGGAACTCGCGGCCGCGGAGGGTCGAGAGGTTCTTGACGTTCTCCAGGCCCTCGGCGCCGCAGAAGCGGGCCTGGGCGAAGGGCAGGTCGGCGGAGATGCAGAGGACGACCGTGTTGTCCAGCTGTCCGGCCTTCTCGTTGAACGCGCGGACCGAGGAGGCGCACGTCGGCGTGTCGACGCTCGGGAAGATGTTGAGGACCTTGCGCTGACCGGCGAAGTCCTTGAGCGACTTGTCCGCCAGTCCCTCGGCGACGAGCGTGAAGTCGGGGGCCTGGCTACCGGGGGCCGGCAGAGCGCCGTTGACCTGTACGGGGCTGCCCTTCAGCGTGACCTGGGCCATGGGATCTCCTTCAGACGTATGAGTGGCAACGGGGGGAATCGTACGGAAGGCGGGCCCGCCCCGGCGACACGGGCTGTCGTGACCCCCTCCCGCCGGTTCACGCACTTGAACGCCGCGCCCTCGTGTGCGGCGGGGGTGAGCGGCCCGCGGAGCGGCTCCGATGTGAACGGCCTTCTTGACGGCACTGGTTCAGACCTTTAGGTTCCAGCGTCGACAACTGTCGTCCGTTCACATACGTGAAGATGGGGTAACTCCATGACCAGATGGTTCACCGCCCCCGTGCTCCTCGCCGGCCTCCTTGCCACGCTCGTCGCCGCCCCCGGAGGCGGCCGCGCCGAGGCCGCCCCGACCGCGTTCGTCCACCCCGGCGTCCTCGTCTCCCGGGGGCAGCTCGACTTCACCCGGGAGAAGGTCACCGCCGGGGCGCAGCCCTGGAAGGGCGCCTTCGACCAGATGCTGGCGAGCAAGTACGCCTCCCTCGCCCGGGTCCCGAAGCCCCGCCCGGTCGTCGAGTGCGGCTCGTACTCGAACCCGAACTACGGCTGCACCGACGAACGCGAGGACGCCCTCGCCGCGTACACGCTCTCCCTGGCCTGGTACGTCACGCGCGACAGCCGCTACGCCGACAAGGCGATCGAGATCATGGACGCCTGGTCCGGCGTCATCACCGACCACACCAACTCCAACGCACCGCTCCAGACCGGCTGGGCCGGCTCCTCCTGGCCGCGGGCCGCCGAGATCATCCGCTACACGTACACCGGCTGGCCGCAGGCCCGCGTCGACCGCTTCAAGACCATGCTCCGCACCGTCTACCTCCCCGAGGTGGCCAACGGCTCCCAGTCCAACGGCAACTGGGAGCTCAGCATGACCGAGGCCGCGATCGGCATCGCCGTCTTCCTGGAGGACCGCGCCGCCTACGACAAGGCCGTCACCACGTTCCGCGGCCGCGTCCCCGCGTACATCTACCTCACGAGCGACGGCGCCCTGCCGAAGGCCGCGCCGGGCAGCGGGCTCGACACCCGTGACGAGATCGTCCGGTACTGGCAGGGGCAGACCACCTTCGTCGACGGGCTCACCCAGGAGACCTGCCGCGACCTCACCCACACCGGGTACGGCCTCTCCGCGATCTCGCACATCGCCGAGACCAGCCGCATCCAGGGCCAGGACCTCTACCCCGAGGTCGCCGACCGGCTGCGCCACGCCCTCGGGCTCCAGGCGAAGTACGAGCTCGGCGAGCCCGTCCCGGCCTGGCTCTGCGGCGGCACCCTCAAGGACCACCTCGGACCCGTCACCGAGATCGGCTTCAACGCGCTGAACGGCCGCCTGGGGTACGCGATGACGAACACCCAGAAGTACACCGAGGCAGGCCGGCCCGCGGGCACGAACAACCTCTTCGTCGCCTGGGAGACCCTGACCCACGCGGGCAACTCCCGCTGAGCCGTGGGGAGTCGGAAGGGGCGTCAGATGTCTTGACGGCCCCTTCCTTCACTCCTTAAATCATGGGGGCGGCGAAGTGGACCCGTCCCGCCGCTCCCCCCCACAGCCGACGGAAGAGAGCCCCATGACCTCCTCCCGCCCATGCCTGCGCCCCCTGACCTCCGCGGTGGCCGCCCTCGCGCTCGCCCTGGCCGTCGCCGCGCTCGGCCCGGCCGCCGATCCACAGGAACCGCTCCAGTCCGTCGCCGGGACGGCCGCCCTCACCTTCTCCGACGACTTCGACGGACCCGCGGGATCAGCCGTCGACGGCTCGCGGTGGCAGACCGAGACCGGCGACAACGTCAACAACCACGAGCGGCAGTACTACACGGCCGGCAGCGGCAACGCGGCGCTCGACGGACAGGGCCACCTGGTGATCACCGCCCGCAAGGAGAACCCGGGCAACTACCAGTGCTGGTACGGGCGCTGCGAGTACACCTCCGCCCGGCTCAACACCGCCGGGCGGTTCACCACGAAGTACGGGCACGTCGAAGCCCGCATGCAGGTGCCGCGCGGCCAGGGCATGTGGCCCGCGTTCTGGATGCTCGGCAACGACATCGGCCAGGTCGGCTGGCCGAACTCGGGCGAGATCGACGTCATGGAGAACGTCGGCTTCGAACCGTCCACCGTGCACGGCACCCTGCACGGCCCCGGCTACTCCGGCTCCGGAGGCATCGGCGCCGGCTACACCCTGCCCGGCGGACAGGCCTTCGCCGACGCCTTCCACACCTTCGCCGTCGACTGGTCGCCGGGCGCGATCAGCTGGTCCGTGGACGGGACGGTCTACCAGACCCGCACGCCCGCCGACCTCGGCGGCCGGACCTGGGTCTTCGACAAGCCCTTCTTCCTCATCCTCAACCTCGCCGTCGGCGGCTACTGGCCCGGCGACCCCGACGGCTCCACCACCTTCCCGAAGCAGCTCGTCGTCGACCACGTCCGCGTCACCACCGCCGACGCGCCCACGGCCTCCGGACCGATCACGGGCATCGGCGGCAAGTGCGTCGACGTGGCCGGCGCGAACACCGCGAACGGCACGCCCGTCCAGCTCTACGACTGCAACGGGACCGCGGCCCAGCAGTGGACCCTCGCGGCCGACGGCACCGTCCGCGCGCTCGGCAAGTGCCTCGACGTCACCTCCGCCGGCACGGCCGACGGCACCCCCGTCCAGCTGTGGGAGTGCAACGGCACGGGCGCCCAGCGCTGGACCGCCAACTCCGCCCGGGACGTGGTCAATCCGCAGTCCGGCAAGTGCCTGGACGCCACCGGCAACAGCTCCGCCAACGGCACCCGGCTGCAGATCTGGAGCTGCTCCGGCGGCGCCAACCAGAAGTGGACGGTGACCCGTTGAACGGGTGACGTCAGCCCCGGCCCCGGCGCGCCGAGAAGCGGGACGGCGGTATGCCGAACGCCCGCGTGAACGCGGCCGTGAACGCGGCCGGGGAGCCGTACCCGAGGCGGCCCGAGACCTCGCTGACCGTCGCGGTACGCAGCAGGGGCACCGACGCGAGGAGCCGGGCGCGGGACCGCCAGACGGCCGGGCTCTCGCCCGTCTCCGCGCGGAACCGTCGGGTGAACGCCCGCTCGCTCAGCGCGGACGCGGCCGCCCAGTCGGTGTTGGTGACGGCCGCGTCCGGGGCGGCCAGGTACTCCCGGCACAGCGACGCGAGGTCGCCGGACGCGGGGATCCCGACGTGGAAGGGGAGCGGCGAGCGCTCGGCGATCTCGTGCAGCAGCAGCGCCGCGATGGTGCCCTCCCGCCCCGACAGGCTGTAGTCGGGCGCGAACTCGACCGCCGCGAGCAGCAGTTCGCGCAGCAGCGGCGGCACGTCCACGACCGTGCAGCGGGCCGGCCACCACGGAACGGCACCCGGCTCCACGTAGAGGCTGCGGGTGCTCACGCCCAGCATCCGGACCCGGTGCGGGGTGGCGGCCGGGATCAGGACCGCCCGCTCGGGCGGGACCGTCCACGTGCCGTCGGCGGTGTCGACGACCATGACACCGGTCGCCCCGTAGAGGAACTGCGCCCGCCGGTGCTCGTGCCAGTCCAGGACCTGCCCGGCCGGGTAGTCCGTGCCGATCGGCAGGACCGCCCGGTCGAGGTGGTCGACGTCGTCCAGCGGGATGTTCTTCACCGGGCCACCGTAACCGGGTCACCGCACTGGCCGAGACGCGAAGGAATCCTGCCGACCATCGCATGCGGGAACCACCGGCCGACTGGTGATCTTGACCCATGGACGTGGTGATGCTGATGGCGATCGGGCTCCTCACCGGAGCGACGACGGTGTTGTTCGGGTTCGGCGGCGGGTTCGTGGCGGTCCCGGTCGTGGTGTGGGCGGACGTCGCCCTCGGCACGGCGGCCCTCCCGGTGGCCACCGCCACCTCGGCCCTGGTGATGCTCGTGAGTGCCGCCTTCGCCACGGCCGTCACCCCCCGGTCCGTGCTCCTCGCCCTGCGCGGCAGCGGCGCCCTGCTGCCCCTGCTCGCGGCGGGCGCCTGCGCCGGGGCGTACGCGACCCGCTTCGCCCCACCGGCGCTCGCCCGCTGGGCCTTCGTCGCGTACACCGCCCTGACCGCCCTCGACCTGCTGCTCCGGCCCGGCTTCCTCCGTGCCGGGACCCGGCCGGAGACGGGGTCCCCGCGGCCCCTTCCGGCCACGGCGGGCGCCCCGATCGGCGCGGTCGCCGCCTTCCTCGGCGTCGGCGGCAGCGTGATGACCGTCCCCGCGATGCGCCGGGCAGGTCACCCCATGCGGGTCGCGACCGCGCTGGCCAACCCGCTCACCCTCGCCGTGGCGCTCCCGGCCGTCGCGGTCTCCCTCGCGGCCTCCCCGCCGCCGGCCGCCACGGCGCACGGCACCGGCCTGGTCGGTCTCGTCGACCCGTACGCGGCGGGGGCACTGCTCCTCGGAGCCCTGCCGGTCATCGCCGTCCTCCGCCGCCGCCCGCCCCGGATCCCGGACCGCGTCCACGCGTGCGCGTACCTCGCGCTGCTCGCCCTGGTGGCGCTCGCGATGGCGCTCACCGGGGCATGAGATGCGGGGGCCGTCGGATGCTCAGCCGCCGTCGGCGGGAGTCTCCGTCCCGGTGGCCGGTTCCGGTGGCCGGCGGAGGGCGCGGACGGCCGGTACGGAGAGCATGACGGCGATCAGGAGCAGACCCGTCACGGACGAGAAGAGCAGGACGCGGTCGGCGCCCACGCTCTCGGCGGCCGGGCCGGACAGGGCGCGGCCCAGGGGGATGGCCATGATCGAGCCGGCGACGTCGTACGCCGAGACGCGGCTCAGGACGGCGAGGGGGATGTGCGACTGCACGCTCGTCGCCCACATGACGCCCCAGAAGGCGAACCCGCAGCCGGCCACGGCACCGGTGAGCGCCGTGAGGGTGAAGTTCCACCCGAGGGCGGGCGCCAGCGGGTTCAGGGAGAAGAAGAACATGGCGCACGCGCCCGCGACGAGCGGGCGGCGTGGCCGGACCCGCATGCCGAGCAGTCCGCCGACGATCGTGCCGGCGCCGTCGGCGGAGGCGATCCAGCCGTAACCGCTCGCGCCGTGCTGTTCGGTGAGCAGCGCCGCGCCGAGCGGCAGGGCCGGGCCGAAGACGAACAGGCCGTAGACGGACCACACGGCGATCACGCCCCACAGCCAGGACCGGGACCGGAACTCGTGCCAACCGGTGGCGAGCCGCCGCAGGATCGGCTCGTCGCTCTCGTCCCGGGCCGTGCCGAGCTTCCGCAGCGGCGCCAGACCGAGCGCGCTGCACGCGTAGAAGGCCGCGATGACGACGAAGGACCCGGCGACGTCCCAGTACGCCACGAGCAGACCGGAGAGACCCGGACCGAGCAGGGTGCAGATCGACTCGGAGATCCGCAGCAGGGCGTTGGCCCGCTGGATGTCCTCGGCGACCCGGGGCACCAGGCCCGCGAGACCCGGCTGGAACATGGCGGTCGCGGCGCCGCTGAGCGCGAGCAGCGCCATCATGTGCCACAGCCGCATGTCGCCGGCGGCGAGGAGCAGCGCGAGCGCCAGCATGGCCACCATCCGCACCACGTCGGCGCCGACCATCATCACCTGCGGGGTGAACCGGTCGGCGAACACCCCGCCGAACAGCACCAGCAGAACGATCGGCGCCATCCACGCGGCCAGCGCGTACCCCACGCCCGCCGCCCCGTACCCCGCGCCGAGCACGGCGGTCGTCAGCGAGACCATCAGCATGCCGTCGGCGAGGAGCGAGGTGCTGCGGGCGCCGAAGAACAGCCGGAAGCGCGGCGAACGCCACGGGCTGGGAAGGGAGTTCTCCGCCGTCTGTATCGTCACGTCGTTGTTCGTCGTCATGTCACCTGCGCCGGTCCCGGCCGGCCCCTTCCCTGAGAATCCGCTGCCGGAGCCAGGCACTGGTCCGGTCCCGCTCCGCCTCTTCCGGCGCGTCCCGCACGATCACGTACCGGCGCGGGGCCAGAACTCCAGGCCGGCCCGGGAGGGCGTCCATCAGCGCCGTGTGTGCCTGCGTCGGGGTGAGCGGCGAGTCGTCGCAGGCGAGGAACGCCGTGAGGCCGTCCTCTTCCGGGTCCACATGCACGGGTACGCCTCCCAGCGCCCCGCTCAGGACCTCCGCCACCTCGTGCGGCGACACCCACGAGCAGTCCACCCGGACCCACTCGGCGCCGCGCTCGACCGGCCGGACGCCCGTCACCTCGGTGAGCGCCGCCAGCGGCACGTCCTCGGTGGCGGCCGCTTCCAGGAGCCGTACCAGACCGGTGAGGAAGCCCTCGGTCTCGTCCGGGGGGAAGAGAGCGGGGTCGGCCCACAGGGAGAGCCGGAGCAGGGGCGCCGTCTCGTGCACGAAGGTCAGGATCCGGGTCGGCAGCACCTGCACCGGCCCCCGGACCAGGTCCAGTTCGGGCCCGTCCGCCCCGCCCGTGGATCCGGCCGCCGCCGGGAGCGCGCTGACGTCGTTGAAGACGACGTCGCGGGCGAAGCGGCTGCCCCGCTCGTGGGTGACGGCGTCGATCACGTCCCAGAGGCGGACCGCGTCGAACCTGCTGTGCCGGTAGGCGTTGAGCGCCGCCCCCCACGCCTTGCTCAGGAGCGCGTCGAAGGACGGCACCCCCATGTCGAGGCAGAGCAGCGCGTCCTGCGACACGGTGTTCACCGAGCGGGCGAGCCGGGGCAGGAACCGGTTGGAGGTCGGCACGGCGGCCACGCAGGAGGACTGGCCCGTACGGTGCGCCACGAGCGCGCACCAGGCCGCGAGCAGCACGGTGGACGGCAGGCCTCCGGTGCGTTCCGCCACGAGGGCGAGCGCGCGGCCGCCCCGCAGCGAGCGGAGCGTCAGCTGCTCCGCCCCGACCTCGGTGCCCACGGCGCCCGGCTCCGCGAACATCGCCTGCGGGCCGGTGCGGATGATCCGCTCCCAGTGCCGCAGGGACGCCTCGGCCTTCCTGAGCCCGCCCGGGGTCGCCTCCTCGGCGGCGAGGCCGAGCGGGGTCAACGCCGTCACGGCGGGGAGCGTCCGGCCGGCGAGCAGGTCCAGCCAGTCCTCCTCCAGGACGGAGAGCGCGCTGACGTCCGTCACGGCGTGGCTCGCCGCCAGGGCGACGAACACCGGCGCGCCGGCCACGGCGACGAGGGAGACCCGGAGCCCGAAGTCCCGGTCCAGGTGGAAGCGGCCGACGCGGTCCCGGCGGGCCACCGAGTCCGCGTACCCGGCGGCGTCCGCGGGAAGCTCCTCGTGATCGATGACCGTGACCGTGAACTCACCGTCCGCCGCCACGAGTTGCTCGCGAGGTGACTCGCCGGGCGCGTGGGGGAAGGTCGTCCGCAGTGCCTCGTGCCGCAGCACCAGGGCGCGCAGCGCGTCGACCGCCGACTCCGTCCGCGTTCCCTCGGGTACGGGCCACACGGCGTGGATGTTGATGTGCTCGGGCTCGTCCCGCAGCATGCAGCGGATCATGTTGGCCTGGCCCATGGTGACGGGCCCACGGCGCCGCTCCCCGCCCGCGTAGGCGACGGTGATCGTGTACGTCCTCGTCATGCGGCGCCCTTCGAAGCGGCCTCGTGGACCAGGTCCGCCCAGGCGTCGATGAGGAGCGCGAACTCCGCCATGTCCTCCCGCACTTCGTCGATCAGTCGTTCGCGGCGGGCGGCGAGGAAGTCCGCCGCCTCGGTGTAGCGGCCGCCGAGCTTGCGGTAGGAGCGGTCGACGACGTCGAGGCGCTCGGTGTTCTCGACCCGGTCGAGCCGGGTGCTCTCGCGGACGAGAGCGGCGACGGCGGCGGCGCGCAGCCCGCCCCCGGCGTCGAGCAGCGACGCGCCGGCCGCCTTCGTCCCCGCGTACACGGAGTGGAGCTGCGGGGTGGCGAGCAGGAACTTCGCGAACCGCAGCTGGTAGGCGAGGAATCCGCTGTCGGAACGCCGCTCGCCGGTGTGGAAGTTGACGATGTGCCGGTTGTGCAGCACTCCGGGCAGCCGGGCGTCGTGGACCAGGTGGAGGAGGAGGTAGTCGCTGCCGATGGTGTCGGTGGCGGGCGGCAGCGGCACCCGGCCGTACACCTCGCGCGCGAGGGCGATGTTGCACATGTCGACGCGCGTGGGGCTGACGGTGGTGAGCGTGGTCAGGTCTCCGGTGAACGCGGCGGTCCCGGCGCCCCGGAACGACTCGGCGATGAGGTTGCGGCGCCAGATCTCCGGATAGCCGTCCGGGACCGAGAGGCCGATGACGTCCTCGTAGACGAGCGGGTCGAGCCTGCGGATCTCCTCGACGTCCACGGACATCTCGCCGACGAAGGAGCCGCCGACCAGGGCCACCGGCCGGTGTGCGGCCGCGGGGTCGAGCCGGCTCCGGGACACGAGCCCGGCCACGTCGGAGGCCCGCCGGCCGAGGGCCGTCAGCTCGTGATGGAGCGGGAAGACCGGCTGCCCGTCCAGGCGCTGGTAGCGGCTGTCGGAGTCCCTGCGGTGCACCGACGCGCAGCCGAGCGCCTCCGCGAACAGGAAGGCGCGGTTGGTGCAGGCGCCGTAGGACACCCGGTCCGGCAGCATCAGGCCGAGCATCCGGTCGGGTTCGGCGACGCCGGACCCGACGATCACCTCGCGCAGGAAGTCCCGCTGCGCCGGCTCGTCCAGGTGGTGGACGACCACCCCGGGCACCGGGGGCAGCGCGGCCACGGTCTGCCGGTGCTCGGCGAGGACGGGCGCGGGGGAGGAGTCCAGGATCAGCAGGTGCACCTCGGCGCCGAACTCCCGGGCGCCGTGGGCGGCTTCCTCCGCGACGGCCCGGATCGTGTCGGGGCAGGCGCGGTGCGTGGGCAGGGTCAGGCAGACACGGCGCACGCCGACTCCTCGCCCGTGGCCTCGCGGGGTTCGTCGGGTTCGTTGGGTTCGTTCCAGGAGGTGAGCCCGAGGAGGCGGCTCCCTAGCTCGTTGAGAGTGGCCGTCGGGTAGCGCCGGGACTCGTGGAGGACGGGGTCGCCGACCAGGGTGCGGTTCCAGCGGGGGGTGCGCAGGTGCCGCCAGGACTCGACCCGGGACTTCCGCAGCTTCGTGTGCTCCTCCAGGGCCGGCATCATCGACAGGTACTGGACCGCCCGCACCTGGTCCGCCGAGGTGTTGCGGGCCACGCCGTGGGCGAGGAGCCCGTTCCAGATGAGCAGGTCGCCGGGGCGCAGCTCGGGGCGGACGACGGGGAACTCCGTCCGGTCCACGGCGGGGCGGATCGGGTCCCGGTCGGCGGGCCGGCCGAGCTTCCACTCCTCGAACCGGCGGAACAGCTCGGGGCAGCACTGGAAGCCGCCGGACTCCGGGCCCGTGTCGTTCAGCGCGATGATCCCCTGCACCCGCTGCGGGGGCACGCCGAGCGTGGTGTCGATGTCCCAGTGGAGCTCGATGTCGAAGCCCCGGTCGGTGGGCTCGATGAGTGCCCGGTCGCGGTTGCGCACATTGGGCGGGTTGAGGTTGAGGCGGTCCTGGGTGACCCACAGCTCCTCGCAGTCCCACACGTCCACGAAGGCGTCGTAGACCCGCTGGGCCTGGCGGCTGTCCCAGAGCAGCTGGTGGTGGTACGCCTCGACGAAGCCGTACACGTGCAGCTGCTGGTCCAGTTCGGAGCGGAACGGCCGGTCCTCGTACCAGCTGTCCGGCCGCTCGGGGTCGAGGCCCTGGAAGTCCCAGGCGAAGTCGAGCAGGCGCCGGGCGGCCGCGGCCGGGATCGCCTCGCGGACGATGACGTAGCCGTACGTCTGCCAGTGGGCGAAGTCCTCCTCGGACAGCACCCGCAGCGGCCGTGACTTCCTCAGCTCCCGCAGGGTGGTCTGGGCGAGGTACGACTCGCCGTCCGCGCTGAAGTACGGCAGGTCCGACGCCGCCCGGTGCAGTCGGGGCCGGCGGGCGGGGCGATGCGGGGCGGGTGTCGTCATGGGGTCCCTCCAGAGGCGGTGGCCGGAGGTCAGGCGGCCACGTCGTTCAGAAGAATTGGTTTAGACCAGCGCTTCTGTCAAGTGGCCTCTCGGCGTGTCGAGTCAAGGGGCGCGAGTGCACGGCGCCGCGGCCACTTTGGTCTAGACAACCTGCGGTGAACTGGCCTAGTGTCCCCCATGCGCAGGCCGGCCCCTGAGGGAGCATCAGGCGGCTTCTCCGCCGTGCCGTGGTCGACGAGGACCCCACGCCGTGACTGTCCGCCCACGCCCAGAGGGAGCCCCTTTCCATGAGCACACCCGGCACCACCGTCCTCCCTGACGGCGGTCTGCAGAGCCCCGGCGCGGGCCTGATCACCCTGGACCCGGTCCGCACCGCCCTGCTCCACGGCCTGGACGAGCTGCTCACCGGCCTCGCCGCGCGCCTCTCCGCCCCCGAGGTGGTGGGGCCGCCGCTGCTCTCCGTGGAAGGCCTCGCGCGCCTCGACTTCTTCCGCAACTTCCCCCATCTCGGCGTCTCCGCCGGGCGGTTCGCCCCCGAAGCGCTCGACGGCCTCGCCGCGGGGGAGTCCCCGGGCGAACTGCCGCTCCGGCCGACCGGCTACCTCCTGCCGTCCGCCACCTGCTACGGCCTGCTGCTCTCCCTGGAGGGCCGGGACGTCGGCGAGGGCGGACTACGGCTCTCCGCCGCCGGCCGCTGCTTCCGCAACGAGACCCACTACGACGGCCTCAAGCGCCTGTGGGGCTTCCACATGCGCGAGGTCCTGTACCTCGGCACGAAACAGGGCTCGCTCGAACACCTCGACCAGGGCGCCGAGTTCATCCAGGAGCTGGCCGCACGCCTCGGCCTCGTGCTGGACCGGGCCGTGGCCGACGACCCCTTCTACGACAAGGGCGGCTCCCGCGCCCGGCTCATGGCGCTCGACCCCGTCAAGCACGAGTTCAGCGCCCCCGACGGCACGGCCATCGCCTCCGTGAACCGGCACCGCAACTTCTTCGGCGAGCGCCTCGACATCCGCGCGGGGTCCGCGGGCCCCGCGTACAGCGCCTGCGTCGCCTTCGGCGTCGAGCGCTGGGTGCACGCGATGATCCTCGCCCACGGCAGCCCCGAGCAGGCGCTCGACCGGCTGCGCGAGGCCGCCGCGTAGACCGCACGCCCTCCTCCCGTACCCGTCCCTCCGTACTCGGCACAGCAAGGAGCACCCCCCATGGATCCCATCGTCGCGTGGCTCCACGAGAAGAACCCGGGTCTCGACGGTCCGATCGACACCGACGAGGACCTCATCGAGGCCCGGCTCATCGACTCCATGGACTTCCTGGAGTTCATCGACCTCCTGGAGGAGCTGTCCGACCGTTCCATCGACCTCCAGGAGGTCACCATCGACGACTTCCGCACCATCGGGCGGGTCCAGGAGCGCTTCCTGAGTGGCGCCCAGTGAACTTCCGGCCCTGAACGTCCTGGCCGTGGTGGCCACCACCGGGGAGGTCCTGGACCGGCCGGGGCTCCACGAGGGCCTGCTCGCACCCTGGGAACGGCGGCGGCTCGACCGGATCCGGGTGCCGGGCCGCCGCGACGACGTCCTCGCCGCCCGCCTCCTGGTCCGGCTGTGCGTCGCCCGGTTCACCGGCCTTCCGCCGGAGGCGTCGGGCCCGGAGCAGTACTGCGAGGGATGCCGGCGGCACGGGCACGGCCGCCCCTACCTGAGCCGCCTCGCCGGGCTCGGCGTCAGCCTGAGCCACGCCGACGGTCTGGTCGCGGCGGCCGTCGGCCCCGGACCGGTCGGGATCGACGTGGAACCCGGGGGGCGCGTGCCCGGCCCCCTCCCCGTACTGCGACGCCTTCTCCCCGAGGCCGAGCTGAGGGAGGCGGCGGACGCCCCGGACCCGGACGCCGCGCTGCTCCGCCTGTGGGTGCGCGGCGAGGCCCGGTTCAAGGCCGGCGGCCGGGACGACCTGAGGGTCCTGGACTGGACCGACCACGACCGGGCGGCCGTGGTGGCGGTCGCAGGCACGACCCCTTCCGTCACGGCAACCCGCCTCTGAACTCGCCGTACGGGCGAATGCCGCGACCGGGTCGGGCGAATCCACCGCCGCGGGCGTGGCCCGGTGAAGCGGCGGTGGTACGTCGATGGCCATGCAGCCAGCCACACCCCCGACGGTCAGCCCCTTCCTCCGTACGGCCGCCGCCTACGCGTGGCGGCTGCTCGCCGTCGGCCTCCTCGTCTACAGCCTGTTCGCGGTGCTCGGGCGCTTCCACGAGATCGGTGTGGCTCTCTTCCTCGGCCTGGTGATCACCGCGCTGCTCCGGCCCGTCGCCGACCAGGTCGCCCGGGGCCTGCCCCGGCCGCTCGCGGTCGCCCTCACCCTGCTCGGCAGCATCGCGCTCGTCCTCGGGGTGCTCGCACTGGTCGGCGAGGCGGTCGCGGGGGAGAGCACGACGCTCGTGCACGAGTTCCGGGCGGGCGTCACGCGGATCGAGGACTGGCTGGAGCGGCCGCCGTTCCGCCTCGCCCCGGACGCGCTCTCCGGACTGCAGTCCAGGATCGGGGAGTTCCTCTCCAGCCACCGCTCGACCCTGCTCAGCACGGCGCTGAGCGGAGCCGGGCATGTCGTCGCCGTCCTCACCACGCTGGCCCTCGGCCTGTTCTCCGCGGTGTTCTTCATCCACTCGGGGGACCGCCAGTGGGCCTGGTTCCAGAAGCAGCTGCCGAGGTCGGTGCGGGGCAGGGTGGGCATCGGCGGGCGCGCGGCCTGGCGCACCTTCACCGGCTACACGCACGGCATCGTCCTGGTGGCCGCGGTGAACGCGGTGCTCGTCGGCGTCGCCCTCTGGCTCCTCGGCGTCCCCCTCGCCGTACCGCTCGCCCTCCTCGAGTTCCTCGCCGCCTTCATCCCGCTGATCGGCTCGCCGATCGCCCTCGCGGTCGCCGCCGTCGTGGCGCTCGCCTCGAAAGGCCCGCTCGTGGCGGGCCTCGTCATCGCCCTGATCGTGATCATCGGTCAGATCGAGGGGCATCTGCTGCACCCGCTCGTCATGAGCTGGGCGGTGCGGCTCCACCCGCTGGTGGTGGCCGTCTCGGTGGTCGCGGGCTCCATCGCCGCGGGCATCGTCGGCGCGGTCGTGGCGGTGCCGCTGGTGTCGGTGGTCTGGTCGGTGCACACGGCGCTGCGGGCCGCGCGCGGCTGACTGCCCACGGTCGGTTCAGACCCGAGTCGCGCCGCGCGCGGCTGACTGCCCACGGCCGGTTCACACCCGAGTCCGCGCCGCGCGAGGCGAGTTCACCCGTGCGCGGGGTCTTGCGCCGGGTGGGCGGCCTCCCTACTCTCGCGGCCAATGGTTAGGAATATTTCCTAACCATTGGCCATGGAGGGAAAGGGAGTTGACATGCGTCGACGAAGCGTCACGCTTCTCGGGCTCGCGGGTCTGTTGGCGTTGCCCCTGACGGTCATGCCGCAGGCGCAGGCCGCCGACGGCCTCGTGTCCGGTGGAAAGGCGGTGACGGCCTCGTCCGTCGAGACCTCGGCCTTCGGGCCCGGCCTCGCGGTCGACGGCAGCACCGCCACCCGCTGGGCGAGCGCCGAAGGGGTCGACCCGCAGTGGATACGGATCGACCTGGGAGCGAACCACACGATCTCCCGGGTGAAGCTCGACTGGGAGGCCGCGTACGGAAAGGCGTACCGCATCCAGACCTCCACCGACGGCACGACCTGGAGCGACGTCTACTCCACCGCCGCCGGTGACGGGGCGACCGACGACCTCACGGTCTCCGGCAGCGGCCGGTACGTCCGCATGTACGGCACCGGACGCGGCACGCCGTACGGCTACTCCCTCTGGGAGTTCGAGGTGTACGGCGCGCCCACCGGCACCGGCGGTGGCGGCACAGGACCCGCCGTCCCCTTCGGCAGCCACCTCAAACCGTACGCCGCCGGCATCCTGAAGCCCTCCGGCACGCAGTCCGCCCTCGACCAGAAGGTCGTCGACTACTACAACCGGTGGAAGTCGGCCTTCGTCCGGCAGAACTGCGGCAACGGCTGGTACCAGGTCATCTCGCCCGACGCCGACCACCCGTACGTCGCCGAGGCGCAGGGCTACGGCATGGTCGTCACCGCCACCATGGCGGGCGCCGACCCCGACGCCAAGAAGATCTTCGACGGGCTCGTCAAGTGGAAGATCGACCACCCGTCCTCGGTCAACCCCAACCTCCTCGCCGCCGAGCAGGACGCCTCCTGCAAGAGTGTCAACGGCGGCGACGGCGCCACCGACGGCGACATGGACGTGGCCTACGGCCTGCTCCTCGCCGACAAGCAGTGGGGCAGCACCGGCACGTACAACTACAGGGACCTCGCGCTCAAGCACATCGCCGCCATCAAGAAGGACGAGGTCAACGCGACGACCAAACTCCTGAAGCTCGGCGACTGGAGCAGTTCGGGCGACCAGTACTACTGGATCACCCGCACCTCGGACTGGATGACCGACCACTTCCGCGCCTTCCGCGCGGCCTCGGGCGACACCACCTGGGACGCGGTGCGCAGCGCCCACCAGACGCAGATCTCCCGCCTCCAGTCCACCTACGCCTCCGGCACCGGACTGCTGCCCGACTTCGTCGTCGACACCAACACCACGCCGAAGCCCGCCCCGGGCCAGGTCCTGGAGGACCCCAACGACGGCGCGTACTGGTGGAACGCCTGCCGTACCCCCTGGCGCATCGGCGACGACGCCGTGACCAGCGGCGACGCCACGTCCCTCGCGGCCGCCCGCAAGGTCAACGGCTGGATCAAGACGAAGACCGGCGGCGACCCGAACAAGATCGCCGTCGGCTACAAGCTCAACGGCACCCAGATCTCCTCGGGCAGCGAGGCCGCCTTCTTCGCCCCGTTCGCGGTGGCGGCGATGACCGACCCGGGCAGCCAGGCCTGGCTCGACGCCCTGTGGAACAAGATGCTGGCGACCCCCGTCGACACGAGCAGCTACTTCTCGGCCAGCATCCAGCTCCAGGTCATGATCACGGCCTCAGGCAACCACTGGGTGCCGTAGCGGGGCGTCCTGCCGCACGGACAGGGCCCTGAGATAACCGCTCAGGGCGGCGGCGGTCCCGGCGAGCGGAAAACGGGCACCGAGCTGCCCGTCGGGACGGACGACGAGACCGGTGGCGCCGTCGGGGAGATAGAGCCGCGCGAACTCCCCGGCGGCGTCACGGTACACGGGCACGGCCGGGCCGGCAGGCATGGACCGGTCGGCGGGCGAGGCTGATGCACCGGGCGAGGACTGGCCGCCGGGCGAGGCCATTTCGCCCGGCACGGACGGGCCGGGTGACGGCACGGCGCCCAGCGCGGCCGTTTCGGCCGCGCCCGCCGCGCGGATCACGATCGTCGGGAGGTCGCCGGCCGCCCGTACCGCCTCGGCGGCCCCCGCCAGTTCGGCCCCGTCCGACCCGTACAGCAGCACCACATGCCCCGGGCGGCCCCGCAGCACGTCCAGGAGTCGTAGCGGATACGCGGCGATCGGCGTGGTCAGGCCCGCGCAGTCCGGGGCCCGGTCGCCCGGCTGGGGCGCGCCCTCCGGACCGAACGTCTCGCCCGCGAGCGGACCGCCCCGGTAGCCGACGAGGAGCTGCGCCTCACGCAGGAGCAGCGTCTTCCGGTCCTCGGGGTCGGCCTCGATCCCCCGTACGGCGTGCCGCACGGTTCGGCCGACGACCTCCTCGCCGACCGGACGGCGCTCGGCGTCGTACGTGCCGAGCAGCGCGGGCTCCGCCTCGCCCCGCACCACCAGGGCGAGCTTCCAGGCCAGGTTGCAGGCGTCCTGCACGCCGGTGTTCATGCCCTGGGCGCCGGTCGGCGGATGGATGTGCGCCGCGTCGCCCGCGACGAAGACCCGGCCCCGCCCGTACCGGTCGACGATCCGGTGGCTGATGCGGAAGACGGAGGACCAGCGCAGGCCCGACAGGCGCGCCGGGCGCGGCGCGAGTCGGTCGACGACGTCCTGGAGGTCGGCGAGCGAAGGACCCCGGCCGCCTTCCAGGCCGTGTGTCACACCGTCAGGGGCGTCCGCACCCCGGGACGGGGAGAGCTCCGGCGGGAGCTTCATCGACATCCGGTAGCGGCCCGCCCCCGGCAGCGGGATGCACACGAGCAGGTCGCCGGGGGAGCCGTCGGCGCCCAGGCGGGTCGAACGGATGCCGTAGCCGGAGGGCATGTCCCAGTCGGCCACGACATCGCCGAGCATGTACTCCTCCTGGAACGCCCCGCCCTCGAACGACAGGCCCAGCGTCTTCCGCACGACGCTGTGCGCGCCGTCGCAGCCGATCAGATACGGCACCCGCAGCTCCTCGTCGGCGCCGGACGCCGTGAGCAGCCGCGCCGTGACCCCGTCCCGGTCCTGGGTGAACGACACGAGTTCGGTGCCGCGCTCGATCACCGTCCCCATGCGGGCCACGTACTGCTCCAGGAGCCGTTCCGTCTCGTACTGCGGCAGCGCGGCGAAGCCGTACGGCACCTCGGGAGGCATCGACAGCTCGATGCGGTACTGCTCGCGGCCGTCGACGAAGCTCAGCTGACCGCGCATCGGCACGGCGGCTTCCAGGACGTCCCGGACCAGGCCCATCCGGTCCCAGAGCTCCAGGGTGCGCGGCTGGATCCCGACGGCCTTGGCGTACGGGAGACGGGCGGGCAGCCGGTCCACGAGCCGGCAGTGCACACCGTGCCGGCGCAACTCGGCGGCCGCGCTCAGACCGACCGGGCCCGCGCCCACGATCAGGACGTCGGTGGTGGAGCGTTGGTGCGCCACGCGTGCCTCCAGCACTGAGTCGCCCCCCGGCAGGACCCCGTCCCCATGCTCCCCCGGGGCCACCGGCTCGGCGAGCGGACAGGGCCGTACGGCGAGCCGCGTGTCCGTGACCGGTACTGGCGCGCGCCCAGGGCCTCACCGTCCCGGAGCGCGGCCGGCTGCCCCGAGAGCTCCTGCGTGCCCGGCAGCGGGTCACAGCAGAGGCCGGGCACCCTTCCCCCGCGGAACCGGGCGAAGCCTCCCCGCGTCCGTCCCGGGCATGAGCGAGAACTCGTCAGAGGAAGCGCGGGACCGGACGGAGGGCGCCGTCGGCTGTCTGCTCGCCGTCGTGGGCGTCGCCGTCGCGGGCGCCTTCGCGCTGCCCCGGGCCGCGTACAGCATCGACGGCGGCTTCGAGGCGCACGCGCGGGACTGGGGCGTGATCCTCGTCGACGTGCCGCTGATCCTCATCGCCGGTCTGGTCGTCCCTCCGCTGACCTGGGCGGCGGCCACCCGGTGGCTCCGGCCGTGGGCGGCGGTGCTCGTCTGCGCGGCCGTCGCCGGACTGGCGCTGTGGGGCCTCGCGGCCTGGTGGCATCCGCGGCAGGGCCCGGATCCCGGGTACGGGCCCGGCATCTGATGGTTGTGCGCGGCCTGGACGCGGTCGACGGCACGCCGGTCCTCGACATCAGGCCGTACATGACGGAGTCCGGCCCGCAGAGACCGACCACGCGACCCGCCCGGGCCGACGAGACCATGCGCCACTCCTGCTGAAGCGGGAGCGCGGACGCCGGTGGCGAACTGGCGTGCGGAACCCGAACTAGGGTTGCCCCGTGCGTGTACTCCTGGTGGAAGACGACGAGCCGGTCGCCGAGTCCCTGCGGCGCGGGCTGCTGCGCTACGGCTTCGAGGTGGAGTGGGTCACCACGGGGACGGCGGGACTCGCCGTCACCACGCCCTACGACCTGGTCCTGCTCGACCTCGGACTGCCCGACACCGACGGGCTCGACGTCTGCCGGGCGCTGCGGCGGCGCGGCGACGTGCCGATCATCGTGATCAGCGCCCGCAGCGACGAGACCGACCGGGTCGTCGGCCTGGAGATCGGCGCCGACGACTACGTCTCCAAGCCCTTCGGCGTGCGCGAGGTCATCGCCCGCATCCGGGCCGTGATGCGCCGGGTGCGTCCGGCGGAGCAGCCCACGGGGCCCCAGCGGTACGGGGACCGGCTGAGCGTCGACCGCAAGGCGGCCCGGGTGTGGCTGGACGACGCCGAGGTGGCGCTGACGCCGAAGGAGTACGACCTGCTCGCGTTCCTCACGGAGGAGCCGGGCGCGCTGATGTCCCGCGAACAGATCATGGAAGCCGTCTGGGACGCCAACTGGTTCGGGCCGACCAAGACGCTCGACGTGCACGTGGCGGCGCTGCGCCGCAAGCTGGCCGGCGCGGTGACCGTCGAGGCGGTCCGGGGCGTGGGCTTCCGGCTGGTCGTGGAGTCCGTGGCCCGCCCGTGATCCGACGACTCATCGTCAGCTACGTACTCCTCGTCGCCGTGGCCCTCGCCGCGTTCACGGTGCCGGTCGCGTTCACGCTCACCGCCCAACTGCGCGGCGACACCGAGGAGTCCGTACGCCGCGAGGCCACCACGATGGCGCTGCTCCTCGGGGACGGCGACGAGCCCGCCCGGCAGGCGCTGGCACGGATGGCCGGGGCGTACGCGGACGAGACGCCGGGCACGGTCGAGGTGGTCTCCGCCGACGGCAGGAGCGCGATGCCGCCGCTGCCCCTGCCGGAGCACCCGGACGATCCGGCGTTCGGCGCGGCCCTCGGCCACGGCGGGACCACCGTCGACTGGGGCTCCCGGCTGGTCTGGGGCCCCGAGCTGGTCGTCACCGTGCCCGTGTACGCACGGCGCGAAGCCCTCGACGGGGACGACGATGGCGACGACGAGGAGACCCTCGTGGATCGGGCCCCGGCCGACCGGATCGTCGGCGCGGTCCGCGTCCGGTACGCGACCGCCGACCTGAGCGACCGGCTCTGGCGGATCTGGGGCTTCCGGGCGATCCTCGCGATCGGCGTGCTCGCGGTCGCCGCCGGTCTCGGCGCGATCGTCGCCCGCCTGCTGACCAGGCCGCTGCGTCAGCTCAACGACATGGCGAGCCGGTTCGGCGACGGCGACCTCACCGCCCGCTCGCCCGTCACCGGCCCGCAGGAGACGCAGACCCTGGCCCGTACGCTCAACCAGGGCGCCGAACGCCTCGACACCCTCGTCGCCTCGCAGCGCATCTTCGTCGCGGATGCCTCGCACCAGCTGCGGACCCCTCTGACGGCGCTGCGCCTGTCCCTGGACAACATCGCGGACGGCGTCGACGACGAGTTCGTCCGCGAGGACGTCGACCAGGCCACCGCCGAGGTCGTCCGGATGAGCCGGCTGGTCAGCGGCCTGCTCGTGCTCGCCCGTGCCGAGGCCAAGGTGTCCGCGCCCGAACCCCTCGCACTGCGCGAGCTGGTCGAGGAGCGGCTGAAGGTCTGGCGCCCGGCCGCCGACGAGCGTGGGGTGACCATCGTCCTCACCGGCGACGCCGACGACCCGCCGCCGGTGCTGGCCGGACCGGGCACCCTCGACCAGGTCCTCGACAACGTGCTCTCCAACGCCCTGGAGGTCTCCCCGGACGGGGGGACGATCACGGTACGGGTGGAGACGGGCGGCCCGGAGGAGGCGGTCCTCCAGGTCCTCGACCAGGGCCCCGGCATGACCGCCGCCGAACAGGCCCGCGCCTTCGACCGGTTCTGGCGCGGCCAGGGGCTGACCGGGCGCTCGGGTTCCGGCCTGGGGCTCGCCATCGTCAAGCAGCTGGTCACGGACGACGGCGGCGGGGTGGCCCTGCGGGACGCGCCCGGCGGCGGACTGTCCGTACGGATACGACTGAGGACCGCCGCCGAGGCGCCCCGCTGGATCACCCCCTAGGTCCTGTCCGGCGGACCAGGGTCGGACGGGCCCTGGCCGCGGGGTGTCGGACGGCGGGGTCAGGCCAGGCCGTCCCAGCCCCAGCGCGGGGTGGGGCCGGGCTCGCCGAGGTCCGTACCCGGGGCAGAGGCCGAGACGTCCTTGGCGATCCGCGTGCCCCAGTCGAAGTACTCCATCACCCGGCGGCGCAGCAGGGCGTCGTCGGGGAGTTCCTTCTCCAGGGCCTCGTTCATCAACTCCATCCAGCGCAGCCGCTGTTCCTCCGTGATGCCGAGCCCGAGGTGGGCACGGAGCAGCGCCTGGTGTCCGCCGAGCTCCGCCGTGAACTCGGCGGGCCCCGAGAAGACCTCCGCCAGCCATACGGCCACGTGCTCCACATGGGTGGCGGTGAAGTCGGCGAAGACGGGGGCGAGGAGGGGGTCGGCGAGGACCCCCTCGTAGAACGTCTCGGAGAGCCGGCGCAGCGCGTCGGCGCCACCCACCGCCTCGTACAGGATGTTCGTGTGCTCGGCGCTCATGCAAGGCCTCCGGGATCCGGGATGTGTCCTCACAGCCTTGCCGCAACACGGCCCGGATCCAAGGATGTTCGCTCTCGGCGGGGCGGACGCCTTCGGCTCAGGACGGGATGACCGAGGAGTGGTGGTTGACGATCAGCCACCGGCCGTCACGCTTCTCGTACACGTACGTGTAGCGCGCGTCGAGCGGCTTGGTGACGCCCGTCTTCGGGTCGGTGAGGTGGAAGCGGTAGAGACCGGCGTCGATCGCCGAGTCCGCGTCCAGGACGTCGATCTCCGAGCGGATCTTCTCGCCCCTCGGCTTCTTCTCCAGGAAGTGCGCGAAGTAGTCGGCGATCTCCGCGTGGTCGGTGCGGATCCTCGGGGAGGCGGTCGGCAGCAGGACGGCGTCCTCGGCGTACAGGTCGGTGACCCGCTCGGGGTCGCCGGAGCGCAGCGCCGCGTTCCACCGGTCGAACAGCCCGGCGATCTCCCGCTCACCGGGCATGGCCACCGCCGTGACGCGCCGGCCGTCCTCCTCGTCCGCCTGCGCCACGCCGACCCCGGCGACGAGCGTGCCGAGGGCCGCGGCGGTGAGACCGCCGGCGAGGGCGGCGCGGGTACGGGTCATGCGCTTCATCTGCAAGCTCCAGCCTTACGTGGACGGGCTCCGGACGCCGGTGCGTTCGGGTGCTGCCACTCTCGCCGGGCGTGATGCAGCCCCCGTACAGCGGACGTCAAGCGCCCGTCCAAGACTCGGGAAAGACGGCCCCTCAGACCTCGGCCGCGCGGGCCGGGCCCTCGGTCGTGAGGCCAGGTCTTCGGTCGCGCGGGCCGGACTCTCGGCCGTGCGGCTAGGCCCTCGGTCGCGCGGCGCGCGCCACGACCAGGAGGAACAGGCCGCACGCCGCCACGATCAGCCACCCCGGGCGGGTCGCGGCGGCGAGACCGGCCCGGTCGGCGCCCGCGACCAGTCCGCCGGCGACGGCGATGCCGACGGCCACACCGACCTGGCGCGAGGTGGAGGTGACGGCCCCCGCCACGCCCGCCCGGGACGGTGGCAGACCGCTGACCGCGGTGTTCGTCAGCGGGGCGTTGGCGAAGCCGAAGCCGATGCCGATCAGCAGGAAGGCGAGCAGGATCAACGGTAGGCCGGTGTCCCCGTCCAGGCCCGCCAGGCAGAGGCCGCCGGCCGTGGTGAACCCGCCCGCGAGGACCAGGGGACGCCGGGGTCCGAGGCGCCCCACGAGGGCGCCGGACCAGGGCGCGCACACCGTGGCCCCGAGCGCCAGGGGCAGGGTCACGGCGCCGGCCGCGAGCGGTGTCAGGCCACGGGCCTGCTGGAGGTAGAGGGTGCTGAGCAGCAGCGTCACGTTGAGGGCGACGAAGACCGCCGTCGCGCCGAGCACCGCCGTGACGAACGGCGGCCGCCGGAACAGGCCGAGGTCCATCAGGGGCTCCTCGCGCCGCCGTTCGACCCGGACGAAGCAGGCTGTGGCCAGGGCGGTCAGCGCATACCCCGTGAGGGCCGCGGGTGACGCCCAGCCGATCCTGGGGCCTTCGATGAGCAGGCCGACGGTGAGGCAGAGCACCAGGGTGAGGAGCAGTTGACCGGGCAGGTCGAGGCGGCGGGCGCGCTCTCCACGGGACTCCGGCACGAACAGGGCGACCAGGACGAGGGCGAGGACCACCACCGGTGCGTTGATCCAGAACACCGCGCGCCAGCCGAACGCGCCGATGAGCGCCCCTCCGGTGACCGGGCCCGCCGCCATGCTCAGCCCGAAGACCGAGGCCCACACACCGATCGCGCGGGCCCGTTCCCGGGGGTCGGGCATCGCGTTCACCACGATCGCCAGGGCCACCGGGCTGAGCATCGAGGCGCCGATCCCCTGTACGGCCCGTGCGGCCACCAGGACGCCGAGGGACGGGGCGAGGGCGCACACGAGGGAGGCCAGGCCGAAGACGACGAGCCCGGTCCGGAAGATCCGGCGGCGCCCGAGACGGTCGGCGAGGGCACCGGAGACGATGAGCAGACTGGCCATGACCACGGTGTACGCGTCGACGACCCATTCGAGACCGCGCGTGCCCACGTCGAGGCCCCGCCCGATCTCGGGCAGCCCCACGTTGACGATGGTGGCGTCGACGCCGACCAGGAACATGCTGAGCGCGCAGACCGCGAGCACGGTCCAGCGCCGGCGTGGGCTCAGTGGGGCGGGTGGAGCGGCCAGGGATGTCGTGAGCACGTGAGTTCCCCCTTCGACGAGTGCGGACGCCGTCCAGACTCGAACCGAAGGGGCGGTCCTGGCAAAGAACTTTGCCAGGACCGCAAACGATGGACTCAGAGTGCCGTGAACAGGTCCCCGGGGGCGTCGTCGAGCACGAAGCCGTTGTCGAAGCGGACGCGGACCGTCAGCCTCAGCTTCCGCTCCTGGTACGCGGTCCACGCGGGTTCGAGGGAGTCGACCTGCTCCTCCAGCTGCCCCCTGCTGCCCGGCGGCATCTGGTGGCCGAAGTCGTCGAGCAGGGACTTGAGCCGCTCGTACTCACGGACCTCCTGGCTCTGCGGCCGGTCCTCGTCCACCCGCTCGACGGTCCCCTCGATGCCCGCGGCCAGGGCCAGGAACCCGGCCCCGGCACCCTCTTCCGACGGGTCCTCGCCCGCCGGGACGACCTGGCCGAGTCTCAGGTCCGCCGCCAGCTTCACCCGCCGGCCCTCTGTCAGCGTCATCGATCCTTCGTCTCCACGGTGTCGGGGTGTCGATTATCCGGCCCCTGAGGCCGTCTCGGTTACCAACGTGACCCCGTACGGGTGGACTCGTCGCGCGTGTGCCGAGAGGGAGGGCCGTCGCGTCGGCCCCCGGTGGTGATGTGGCCGTCCAGAAGATCCCGTGACCTGGAAGAGGCACCCACGACATGCGACGTACCCCCTCCCGTCGGCTGTTCGCCGCGACGCTGCTCGTGGCGTCCGTGCTGGCCCCCGTGACGGCCACGCCCGCCACCGCCGTCCACGCCGTGAGCACGGCCGCCGTCGGCATGCACGGCGAGGACGACTGCCCGCCGGGCGGATTCGGCCCCGAACTCACCGCCCGGCTCGACAAGGCCATCGAGGACGTCCGCGAGCAGGCCGGCATCCCGGGCGTCGCCGTCGGCGTGTGGATGCCGGGCAAGGGAAGCTACGTCCACACGGCCGGCGTCGCGGACAAGGTCACCGGCGAGCCGATGAGCGCCGACGGCTTCATCCGCATCGGCAGCGAGACCAAGACCTTCACCGTCACCTCGCTCCTGAAGCTCGTCGACGACCACCGGATCCGCCTGGACGACCCCATCGCCCGCTACGTCCACGGGGTGCCGAACGGCCACCGGATCACCCTGCGCCACCTCGCCGAGATGCGCAGCGGCCTCTTCCCGTACACCTCCGACCCGGACTTCATCCACGACCTGCTCAGCGACCCGCAGCGCTACTTCACCCCGGAGGAGTCGCTCGCGTACGGCTTCAAGCACAAGAACACCTTCCAGCCGGGCGCGAAGTTCGAGTACTCGAACAGCAACCTGGTGCTCCTCGGCCTGGTGGTCGAGAAGGTCACCGGCCAGCCCCTCACCGAGTTCCTCCGCAACCGTGTGCTCCGCCCGGCCCACCTGCGCCACACGCTCCTCCCGACCGGGCCCGAGTTCCCCGAGCCGCACCCGCGCGGCTACACGAACCAGACGCTCACCGGCGCGGTCGTGGACTCCACCGACTGGAACCCCAGCTGGGCCTGGGCGGCCGGGGCGATGGTCTCCGACCAGCACGACCTGCGCCGCTGGGCGAAGATCCTCGCCACCGGTGAGCTGCTCAGCCCCGAGACGCAGGCACAGCGGCTCAAGACGCTGCCGACGGGCTTCCCCGGCCTCAGCTACGGCCTCGGCATCTTCGACGCCAACGGCTGGATCGGGCACAACGGCTCGATTCCGGGGTACGAGACGGTGACCGTCTATCTGCCCGAGCGGGACGCCACGCTCGTCATCATGCTCAACACGGACATCACCGTCGGGGGCCAGGAGCCGTCCACGCTCGTCGCCCGCGCGGTCACCGCGATCGTCACCCCGGACCACGTCTACGCCGGAGGGATCCGGCCCTAGGCCCCGGCCCGGTCACCGACCCAGCGGAGGTCGATCGCGGTCACCTGGCCGAGACTGGGGGAAGGAGGCGCCCATGGGTGACGGTGACGGCGGCCCCCAGGAGCAGGTCCGTCGGCTGGTGCTGCACGGCACGCGCGGGGTCGTCTCGCGCTGCCGGGACTTCACGGCGGAGGCGCTGACCGACTGGGGCTGGATCCCGGCGGACAGCGAGGAGGCGGGGGAGCGGGTCGAGGACGTCCTGCTCCTCGTCTCCGAGGTCGTCACCAACGCCTGCCTGCACGCGGGCGGCCCCGAGGAGTTCGTCCTGCGGAACGGGCAGGGGCGGCTGCGCGTGGAGGTGTCCGACGCCAGCCCCGAGCACCCGCGCGCACGGGTCCCGCGGTCCCCCGCGCTGCCCGGCGGGCACGGCCTGATGGTCCTCGACCTGCTGGCCGCCGAGTGGGGCAGCCGGGACAAGGAGCCGGGAGCCGTGGGCAAGGTGGTCTGGCTGGAGGTCGGCCGCCCGCCCCGCAGGAAGACCGGCGCACCCGGTTAGACCCGGCGGGGGCGGGCAGCCGCCGGACGCGGGGGCCGTCGCATCGGTGCGGAGAGGAGCGGACCATGCCGCGCGGATCGAACGCCAAACGGGAGCGTCAGTACGAGCACATCAAGGACAGCGCTCTGGAGCGGGGCGAGAGCAGGAGGCGCGCCGAGGAGATCGCCGCGCGCACGGTGAACAAGGAGCGGGCGCGGGCCGGCGAGTCGAAGACCGCGAGCAAGAGCTCGACCGAGGACATGTCCTCCGGACGCCGCGGCGGCCTGCGCTCACACAGCGGCGCGCAGGGCCCGACCTACGACCAGCTCTACGCCGAGGCCCGGCGCCGCGACATCCACGGCCGCTCCTCGATGGACAAGGCCGAACTGAAGCGGGCCCTGGGCGGCAGCTGAGAGCCCGCGTCAACGAGCATCCGGCCGGTGCTCCACCACACCCCTGACGACGCCGAGGTCCACCAGGTCCCGCGGGCGCAGCCGGAGCTGGTCGGCCGTGGCCGCGGCCTCCTCGGGGGCCCGCTTGAGGATGGCGGTGGCGGACTCGGGCGCGATGACGGAGAAGTAACTGTCCGGCGTGGCCCAGGTGTTGCCCGGGGCGGCGAGCGCGAGGGCGCCGCCCGAGCCGCCCTCGCCGATGAGCAGGGCGGTCACCGGGGTACGGGCGGACGCGACGGCGGCGAACAGGTCGGCGATCGCGGGCCCGGCACCGGCGCGCTCGGCCTCGGCGTCGTTCGCCGCGCCCGGGGTGTCGATGAGGGTGAGCACCGGGATCCGGAGGCGGTCGGCCAGGCGCACGAGACGGGCCGCCGTGCGGAAGCCGGCCGGGCGGGTCGCGGTGCCGCACTGGGCCGCGTAGGCGACCGTACGGCCGTCGGGAAGGCGGCCGAAGCCGCACCGCATGCCCGGGTCGACGCCCCCGCAGCGGTCGCCCGAGATCTCCTCGCGCAGGGTGAATTGGGCGTCGAGGTACGCGCCGGCCCGGGGCCGCTCGGGGTGCCGGGCGCGCGCCACGGCCTCCCGGCCGCTCGCGGCGGGCGCCGCCGGGTCACCGAGCGCGTACGGCGGCGGGACGGGGCCCTCGGCGGGCCGGACGAGCAGCGAGAGCCAGCGCCCGAGGGTCTCGCGCAGCGCGTCCGGCGGCACGATCGCGTCGAGGTGACCGTGGGCGAGCTGGGCCTCCGCGGTGTACGCGGCGGGGTCCGCGTCCGGCGGCCGCACGCGGGAGCCGGCGAAGCCGACCTGGGCGCCGGGCAGGGCGATGACGACATCGGCGCCCGCGCCGAGCGTCGCCCAGCCGCCGCCCGTCGTCGGATCCCGCAGGACGGCGATCTGCGGCAGTCCCTCGGCCCGTGTGATCGCCGACTCGCGTGCGAGGAGCTGGAGTTGGAGGAGGGCGCGCATGCCCTCGTGCATGCGGCTGCCACCCGTGGCCGGCAGCACGACCAGGGGTAGCCGTCGCTCCCGGGCCACGGCGTGCGCGGCGGCGGCCCGCGCGCCCGTCCGCTCCCCGAGGGAGCCCCCGAGGAACCGGAACTCGAAGGAGATCAGCACCGCCGTCACCCCGCCCACCACGCCCGTCCCGCAGACCACGGACTCGGTCTCGCCGGTGCGGTCGGCGGCGCGGGCGTGCGTGGCGGAGTAGCCGGGCCAGCCGATCGGCCCGTCACCGGTCAAAGGGCCTTCCGCGAAAGGGAGTTCGTGGAAGTCGTCGGTGACGAGGGCGATCGCCTCGCGTGCCGTCGTCGGATCGCTCATGCGGGCCTCGCCGCTCGTCGCCGGAGGGTGCGGACGGGATGGTGCTCGTGCGTACGGGATGCTGCGGTGCTGCACCTCCACCCTACCGCCCGGTAGCCGTCGGCTGCCCTATGGCCGTCAGCCGCCGGGGACGAACGCCGCCCGGCGGGCGATCCGCCGCCGGTCGGCCCTCCGTGCCGAAGCGGAGGTCGATCGCCCGGGTGGCCTCCGCCCAGTCCCGCATGGTCCGCACCCGGCCGGGGGCCTCCCGGACGAACGGGTCGTGCCGGCGGGCGACGGCCCGCCGCCACAGCTCCGCCGGAGGATCGGTCAGGACGCTCCCGACGGTCCCCTCGTACGCCGCCATCGCCCGTACCGCGCCGTCCGGTTCGATCTGGAGCACGGGCAGGCAGACCCCCGCGGCGATCAGATCGGGGCTCATCCGCAGGGCCAGGTTGTCGGTGCTCGTCACCCGGACGCCCGGCGGCGCGAGCTCCTGGAGCCGCCGCCCGTACTCCGCGCTGCCCAGGAGCCGCACCCGCGCGTCGTCGAGCAGCTCGTGCTCCACGAAGCCCGGCCGGCTGGCCAGCCCCTCCGGGACGACCGCCCCGAACGACACCTGCCCGAGGCCCGGGAACCGGGGCGCGACGGCGGTCAGGAACTCCTCGACCTGATGGGCGTTGCTCCGCATCACGACGTAGTCGACACCGACGGTCGCCCGGGCCCCGGCGGTCAGCAGCTCCAGCGCGGCCACCGCCCGGTCGAGCGTCCAGCCGCTGGTGAACAGCGACACCGGCACCCCGGCGGCCGTGAACCGCTCCGCGACCGCGAACAGTTCCGGTACGAGCGGCGGTTCGCCCCCGGCCAGGCACACCCCCTGCGTCCCCAGGGCCAGGATCGCGTCGGCGGCGCGCAGCATGTCGTCACCGGAGAGGCGGCGCGCCGGGCGCCGCCCGGACTCGGAGTAGCAGTGCGTGCACCGCAGGGGACACGCGTACGTGATGTCCCACAGGACTTCCAGCGGGTGGTCGGGGATCTCCACGGCGGCTCCTCAGCGCTGTACGGGGTCGTGGTCGCCGTCCGGGGCCGGCACCACCCAGAGGCGTCGCCGCTCGGGCCCCTCCTCGGTGCCCGGGGCCGGTTCGGCGAGGCCCGCGCACGCCTCCGGTACCGGTCGCGTCGCGGACGAGCTCGCCGCGGCGGCCGCGCTCGTCCAGGGGGCGCTCGCGGAGGTGCGGGCCGCCCACGCGGCGGCCGTGGCCCCGGCGGGCGGGCCCGATCCGGCCGCCCTGGAGGCCGTCGCCGAGCGGATGGGCGCGCTCGGGCTTCACCTGTACGCGGCCGAGGCGTTCGGGGAGGCCTCCGGGGCCTGGCGCCGCCGGGGCCGCGCGGCGAGCGCCGCCCGGGCCGCCGCCCGGGCGCTCGCGCTGCGCGGCCGGTGCCAGCAGGCGGTCACCCCGGCGCTCGCCGGAGCCGCCGCGGCGGTCCCGCCGAGCGCCCGGGAGCGGGACATCGCGCTGATGGCCGCGCGCGGCCGTACGAGCAGGGAGATCGCCGAGACGTACGTCCTGTCCGTGCGGACCGTGGAGAACCACCTCGGCAGGATCTACCGCAAGCTCGGCGTCACCGGACGCGCCGACCTGGTGGCCGTCCCGCGAGGCCTGGCCGGGTCGCCGGTCAGGCCAGCACACCGCTTCCGTGCGGGGCGTACAGGTCGAGCAGGCGGACGCGGGTCACATGGAGGCGGTGCGCGAGGATCGAACCCACCCAGAAGATCACCGAGGCGCCGAACTCCGTGTCCGAGTGGCACATCGACCGCACGGCCGGCGCGTCGAACTCGTACGCCCGGACCGGCGTCATCGCCTCCGCCCCCGACTGGCACAGGTAAGGCGGGAACAGCCAGGACAGCCCGACGAGCTCGCCGTGGCGCAGGGTCTCGATCACGGGCGACCCCCGGCCCGGCACCTTCGCGTCGAGGGTCACCGCGCCGGTCTTCACGATCCAGAACCGGTCGGCGTGCTGCTGCTCCTCGAAGAGGCGGTGGCCGGAATCGAAGTACACGTCCTCGGCGAAGGCCATCAGCCGCTCCCGGTGTTCCGGCGGCAATGTGCTGACCTTGGGTGCGGCGATGCTCATGGCGGACCCTCCTCGCGCACTCGGCTCCCACCCCCCAGTGTGAGCCCGCCCGTCGCACCGCGCAGGGTCCGGCCCGCCAGGCGGGGAGCGCCCGGGTCCCGCGCCCCGCTGCGTACCGGTGTCCTCACCCTCCGTACGCCCGTCGTCCGGAGTGCGCCGGGCGGGTGGAGGGCGGAGCATGAACGTGAGGAGGGAGCGGCAAGCGGGGGGCGTGACCCAGGAGGGTGCCATGCCCGTCCCGGACGGCGGCGACGCGCTCGTCGTACTGCGAGGGGTCGACAAGCACTTCGGCACTCTCCACGTCCTCCAGTCCATCGACCTCACGATCCACCGCGGCGAGGTCGTCGTCGTCATCGGGCCGTCCGGCTCGGGGAAGTCGACGCTGTGCCGGGCGATCAACCGCCTGGAGACCATCGACGCGGGCGAGATCGTCGTCGACGGGAAGCCGCTGCCCGCCGAAGGACGCGAACTGGCGGCCCTGCGGGCCGACGTGGGCATGGTCTTCCAGTCCTTCAACCTCTTCGCGCACAAGACCGTGCTCGACAACGTGACCCTCGGGCAGATCAAGGTCCGCAAGAAGGAGCGGAAGAAGGCCGAGGAGCGGGCCCGCGCCCTCCTCGACCGGGTCGGCGTCGCCTCGCAGGCGGACAAGTACCCGGCGCAGCTCTCCGGGGGCCAGCAGCAGCGCGTGGCGATCGCCCGCGCCCTCGCCATGGATCCGAAGGTGATGCTCTTCGACGAGCCGACGTCCGCGCTCGACCCCGAGATGATCAACGAGGTCCTGGAGGTCATGCGCCAACTGGCGCGGGACGGGATGACGATGGTGGTCGTCACCCACGAGATGGGCTTCGCCCGCTCCGCCGCCAACCGCGTGGTCTTCATGGCCGACGGACGGATCGTCGAGGAGACGACCCCGGACGAGTTCTTCCACAACCCGCGCAGCGACCGCGCCAAGGACTTCCTCTCCAAGATCCTCCACCACTGACCTGCCAGCCCAGCCCAGCCTCCAGGGGTGATCCTCATGAACCCGCTCAGGACCAGCAGGGCCGTCGTGGCCGCCGCCGCGGCAGTCGTCCTCTCCGTCACCGCGTCCGGATTCGCGAACGCCGCGGCCGGGGCGCCACGGGACAGCGGCGACAACGGCAAGATCGTCATCGGCATCAAGTTCGACCAGCCCGGCATCGGCCTGAAGACCCCCGACGGGAAGTACACCGGCTTCGACGTCGACGTGGCGACCTATGTCGCCAAGCAGCTGGGGCACGACCCGAAGGACATCGAGTGGAAGGAGGCCAAGAGCGCCGACCGCGAGACGCTGCTCCAGCGCGGCGACGTGGACTTCATCACGGCCTCGTACTCGATCACGCCCAAGCGGTTGGAGAAGGTCGACTTCGCGGGTCCCTATCTGCTCGCCCACCAGGACGTCCTGATCCGCGCGGATGACGACTCGATCAAGAAGCCGTCCGACCTGAACAACAAGAAGCTCTGCTCGGTCACCGGCTCGACCTCCGCGCAGAACGTCAAGGACAAGATCGCCCCCAACGCCCAACTCCAGGAGTACGGCGGCTACTCCGAGTGCCTGACCGGCCTGGAGAACGGGGTCATCGACGCCGTCACCACCGACGACGCGATCCTCGCCGGATACGCCGCGCAGCCCGAGTTCAAGGGCAAGTTCAAGCTCGGCGGCTTCAAGATGAGCAACGAGAACTACGGCATCGGCGTCCAGAAGGGCAGCGAGCTCAAGGCCAAGATCAACACGGCCCTGGAGAAGATGGTCGCCGACGGCTCGTGGCAGGCCGCTGTCGACAAGAACCTGGGTCCGTCCGGCTACCAGAACGAGCCCGCCCCGAAGATCGGCGTCATCGTCCAGTGAGCAGGCCGCCGTGTTCGACTTCCTCCAGGGGTACGACCTGCTCGGAGCCTTCTGGGTGACGGTGCAGCTCACCGTCTACTCCGCGATCGGCTCCCTCGTCTGGGGGACGCTGCTGGCCGCGATGCGCGTCAGCCCCGTCCCCCTCATGCGGGGCTTCGGCACCGCCTACGTCAACATCGTCCGCAACATCCCCCTCACCGTCATCATCGTCTTCACCTCGCTCGGCCTCTTCCAGACCCTCGGAGTCAGCCTCGGCGCCGAACGGTTCACCACCATCAACTTCCGCCTCGCCGTCCTCGGCCTCACCGCCTACACCAGCGCCTTCGTCTGCGAGGCCCTGCGCTCCGGCATCAACACCGTCCCCCTGGGACAGGTCGAGGCCGCCCGCGCCATCGGCCTCAGCTTCCCCCAGGTGCTGCGCCTGATCGTGCTCCCGCAGGCCTTCCGCTCCGTCGTCGCACCGCTCGCCAACGTCCTCATCGCCCTCACCAAGAACACCACCGTCGCCGCCGCCATCGGCGTCGCCGAAGCCGCCCTGCTGATGCGCGAGATGATCGAGAACGAGGCCCAGCTGCTCCTCATCTCCGCGATCTTCGCCGTCGGCTTCCTCTGCCTGACCCTGCCCACCGGGCTCTTCCTCGGCTGGGTGGCCAAGAAGGTGGCGGTGAAGCGGTGAAGGACAAGCCCACCGTCCTCTACGACGTCCCCGGCCCGCGCGCCCGGCGGCGCAACCTCCTCTGGAGCGTGCTGTTCCTGATCGGGTTCGCCGCCGTCGTGTGGTGGGTCGTCGCGAGCCTCGCCGACAAGAACCAGCTCGAATGGTCCAAGTGGGCGCCCTTCTTCACCGACGCCCGCGTCTGGGAGACGTACATCCTGCCCGCCCTCAAGAACACCGTCATCGCCGCGGCGCTCGCCATGGTCATCGCGCTGCCCCTCGGCGCGTTCCTCGGCATCCTCCGGCTCTCCGACCACGTCCTCGTCCGCTCCGTCGCCGGCACCGTCGTCGAGTTCTTCCGGGCCATCCCCGTCCTGATCCTCATGCTCTTCGCGGACGCCGCCTACTCCGAGTTCACCGACGTCAGCCCGGACAACCGGCCCCTGTACGCCGTCGTCACCGGTCTCGTCCTCTACAACGCCTCCGTGCTCGCCGAGGTCGTCCGCGCCGGCATCCTCGCCCTCCCCACCGGGCAGACCGACGCGGCCAAGGCCATCGGCATGCGCAAGGGCCAGATCATGACCTCCGTCCTCCTGCCGCAGGCCGTCACCGCCATGCTCCCCGCCCTCGTCAGCCAGCTCGTCGTCATCGTCAAGGACACCGCCCTCGGCGGCGCGATGCTCGGCTTCTCCGAACTCCTCGCCTCCGTCCGCCCGATGAGCGCCAACTACGGCGCCAACACCATCGCCTGCTTCACCGTCGTCGCCGTGATCTTCATCGCCCTCAACTTCGCGCTCACCACCTTCGCCTCCTGGCTCGAACGCCGGCTGCGGCGCGGCAAGAAGTCCACCGGCGCGGTCGTCGGCGTCGAGGCCGTGCAGGAACTGGCGGCACCGGGCGAGCACCCGGACACGCACTGAGAGCAGTGGCGGGCGAGCAGGCGGGCGCATGACTAGAGCCGTAGCGGGCGGGCAGGCGGACGCGTGCTGGGAGCAGTGGCGGGCGGGCGGGCAGGCAGATGCGCGCTGAGAGCCGTGGCCGGGCGCGCGCAGGACACGCGCGGGGGCCCATCCGGGTGATGCGGCCCATCCGGGCGGCCGGGTGTGCCGAAATAGCGACCATGAACGCCACCAGGCCCGCGCCCCAGCCCCACGACGAACCGCGCCGCGAACCCACCCGCACCGACCGTCTCCTCGCCGCGCTCGGCGGCCTCGTCTCGGCGTACGTCTCCCTGGCCGTCGCGGACCTCGTCGCCCACTGGGTACGCCCCGAGGCGAGCCCCGTCCCGGCCGTCGGCGGCGCCGTCGTCGACAGCACCCCGGCCGCCGTCAAGGAGTGGGCCATCCGCGCCTTCGGCGAGAACGACAAGACCGTCCTCCAGCTCGGCATCCTGCTCCTGCTCGCCCTCCTCGCCCTCGGGGTCGGGCTGCTCGCGCTGCGCCACCGCCTGCTCGGCGCGGCGGCCGTCGGGGCCTTCGGCGTCTTCGGGGCCGTCGCCGCCGTCACCCGCCCCGACTCCGAGTCCGTCACGGACGCCGTCCCCTCCCTGGTCGGCGCGGCGGCCGGCGCGCTCCTCCTGTACGTCCTGACCGGCCGGCTCCTCACGCCCCGGCCCGGGACCGCGCGCGCCGACCGGCGCGGCTTCCTGATCGTCGCCGCCTCCACCGGACTCGCCGCGACCGGCGCCGCCGCGATCGCCCGCGCCGTCGGCACCCCCGTACAGGAGAACGCCGCCGCCTCCCGTGCGGCCCTCGTCCTGCCCCGACCCGATTCCCCCGCCCCGGGCGTACCCGCCGGAGCGCGGCTCGACGTCCCCGGCCTCGGTCCCTTCGTCACCCCGAACCGCGACTTCTACCGCGTCGACACCGCGCTCATCGTCCCCAAGGTCGACGCCGACCGCTGGCGGCTGCGCATCCACGGCAGCGGCGTCCGCGAGGAACGCACCCTCACCCTGCGGCAGCTCATGGCCCGGCCCACGGTCGAGCGGGACATCACCCTGTGCTGCGTCTCCAACGAGGTCGGCGGTCCGCTCGTCGGCAACGCCCGCTGGCTCGGCGTCCCCCTCGCCCCCCTGCTCCGCGAGGCCGGCGTCCGCCCGCCCTCCGAAGGCGGCCCCGCCGACCAACTCGTCGCCCGCTCCGTCGACGGCATGACCATCGGCACCCCCGTCGAAGCCGTCATGGACGGCCGCGACGCGCTCCTCGCCTTCGGGATGAACGGCGAACCCCTGCCCTTCACCCACGGCTTCCCCGTCCGCATGGTCGTCCCCGGCCTCTACGGCTACGTCTCCGCCTGCAAGTGGATCGCGTCCATCGAGCTCACCACCTTCGACGCGTACGACGCCTACTGGGTGCCGCGCGGCTGGGCGGCGCAGGCCCCCGTCAAGACGCAGTCCCGCATCGACACCCCGCGCGACGGCGCCCACCCCGCCGCCGGCACCGTCATGGTCGCCGGGGTCGCCTGGGCCCAGCACCGGGGCATCCGCCGGGTCGAGGTGCGGGTCGACGACGGCCCCTGGCAGGACGCCCGGCTCGCGGCGCAGGACAGCGCCGACACCTGGCGGCAGTGGGTCCACCCCTGGGCCGCCACCCCCGGCCGCCACACCCTCACCGTCCGCGCCACCGACGGCACCGGCACCACCCAGCCCGAGCACCGCACGGACACCATGCCCGACGGAGCTCAGGGCTGGCACTCGATCGACGTCACCGTCGCAGGAGCGTGACCCCCGGCCTGTGGGCCCTCAGAACCAGTGCCCGGTGGGCCCTCAGAACCAGTGCAGACAGTGCGGGGCGCGGTCCCCGCGGAACAGGGCGTCGGCGAGCGCGGCCGCACCCGGGCGGTGGGCCCGGACGTGCCCGGCGCGCACGAGGGTGCTCGGGGCGGTGCCGCCCAGGTAGACCGAGCCCAGGTCCCGCACGTCCAGGGACAGGTCGGGCTCCCGGTCCGTCGGGACGCACTCGGCCTTGCCGCCCCGGACGGTCAGCAGATGGCGGCCGCGCTCCCCGAGGAACGGGTCGTCGACATCGAGGACGAGCTCGCCGTCCGTGAACCAGCCGCGCGCGGTCAGCGCGCCCGGCACGTCGAGCAGCCGCACCCAGAGCCAGTCGGTGTCCTTGGCCACCTCGCCGGCGCGGAAGTCCGCGAGCTGCCAGCGCAGCGGGTGCCCGGGCGGGACGTGCTTGAACATGACCTGCTCGACCAGGTCGTGTTCGAGGACGAACCGGGCCAGGGCCGTGAAGACGGCGTCGTCGCAGGCGATCGTCTCGTCGACGGTCAGCGTGCGGTCGTCGCCGACCGAGTAACTGGCGTACCCGTCAGGGGTCCCGTCGGCGTCCCGGTGGAGCGCCACGTACCGTGCGGTCGGAGCGATCGGGGGCTGCCCCGCCCGCAGGGCCCACCAGCGGTGCGGCCGGGACAGCGCGCCGGGCTGCGCGCGGCGGTACCGGTCGTAGACCGCTTCGAGGACCTCCGCGCACTCGGCACGCCGCAGCACCTCGACCGAGCCCGCGCCTGCCGCGTCCGTGGTCCCGAGCGCCCGGGGGAGCGCCAGTGCGGCCCGCCGGCGCGGCACCGTCAGCCACTGCGTGTACGTCGCCGGGCCGTAGCCGAACCTGCCGTAGATCGTGGCCTCGGAGGCGAGGAGTACGGAAAGGAAGTCGCCCCGGGCGCGCAGCTCGGTGAGCTGACGCCGCATCATCGCGCTGAGTACGCCCCGGCGCCGGTGGGAGGGCAGCACGCCGACGGCGGTCACCCCGCCGACCGGGACGCGGACCTCACCGGGCAGGGTGAGCTCGAAGGAGTACGACGCGGCCGTGCCGACGGGCCGCCCGTCCTCCGCCAGGGCGAACAGGCCACGCTCCATCTCGAACGCCGACCACCAGGCCCCGCCGCCGTCCTCGGCCGGCGTGTCGGGGACGAGGGCGAACGCGGTGTGCATCGTGTCGACGAAGAGGCCGCGGTCCTGCTCGGTCGTGGGACGAATCTCCATCGGTACTGCTGCCTCCCCGGAACACCGGCACCACCGTCCGTGGTGCCCCGCACAGTGCAGCTCCACCCCGTGACCAGGTCAAACGAATTTCCGCCGCCCCGGAGAGAGCCGAGACCGGCGGCGTGACGAACGGCTCCGCAGGTCCAGCACCGAGATCGGCGGCGTGACGAACGGCTCCGCAGGTCGCGTACGGAGACCGGCAGCGTAACGAACCGGATCCGACCGCCCGGTACGGAGACCGGCAGCGTAACGAACCGGCTCCGCAGGTCCGTTCGAGGCCGGCATGAGGGAGACTGCTCCCGTGCGTGGACATCTGCCGGACGAGAACCCCGGTTTCGTGGGACGCCGCACGGAACTGGAGCGCATATCCGCCGCGTTGGCGGAGCACCGCCTCGTCACCGTGACCGGCGTCGGGGGCGTGGGAAAGACCCGGCTCGCCCTGCGCGCCGCGCACCACGCGGCGGACGCCTACCCGGACGGCGCCTGGTGGACCGACCTCGGCCAGCTCGACGGCGACCGGCTCCTCGTCGCCCTCGTCGCCGACTCCGTCGACCTCGCCGACCACACCCCCGGCATGGCCACCACCGGACTCTGCCACCGGCTCGCCGACGACCGGCTGCTCCTCGTCCTGGACTCCTGCGAGCACCTCGCCGAACCCTGCGCCCGGCTCGTCACCGAACTCCTCGCCGCCGCCCCCGGACTCACCGTCCTCGCCACCAGCCGCCGCCCCCTCGGCGTGCCGGGGGAGCGGGTCGTCGCCCTCGACCCGCTGCCGCCCGCCGGACGCGACGCCCTGGAGCTGCTCCGCCGGGCCGCCGGGGAGGACTTCCCCGCCGCCGGGCCCGCCGGCGAGATCTGCGTACGCCTGGAGGGCATCCCGCTCGCCCTGGAACTGGCCGCCGCACAGATCCGCCTCCAGGGCGCCGAAGCCGTCCGCGACCAGCTCGGCACCCGCCTCGACGGCCCGCCGGGAGCCCGCTTCGACCTGCTCGCCCACACCGAGCGGGTCTGGCCGAACCGCCACCAGACCCTGCGCGCCGCCATCGGCTGGAGCCACGAGCTCAGCACCCCCCTCGAACGCCTCCTCTGGGCCCGGCTCTCCGTCTTCCGAGGCCCCTTCGACCTCGCCTCCGCGACCGCCGTCTGCTCCGGCGGCCCCCTGGACCGCGCCACCCTGCCCGGCGCGCTCGACGGGCTCGTCCGCTCCTCCGTCGTCCGGCCGCCCGACGCCGCCGGCCGACTCCGCATGCTCGACACCATCCGCGAGTACGGGGCGACCTGGCTGGACCGGACCGGCGAGACCGCGGCGGTCGCCGACCGGCACGCCGCCCACTTCCTGGGCCTTGCACGCCGGGCCGAGACCGAATGGCACGGGGCCCGCCAGCTCCGCTGGTACCGCACCGTCGACGCGCACCACACCGACCTGCGCACCGCCCTGGACCGGCTGCTGCGCACCGACCCCGACGCCGCCCTCGACCTCGTCGGCTCCGTCGCCTTCGCCTGGTCCTGCCGCGGCCGCCTCCGCGAGGCCCGCGACGGCCTCGAACAGGCCCTCCTCCTCAGCGAGGCCCGCGGCCGCACCCGGGCCCGCGCCCTGTGGGCCCTCGGCGTCACCCTGGTCCTCCAGGGCGAGTCCGGACCCGCGCAGGAGGTCAGCGAGCGCTGCGCCCGCGAGGCCCGACACACGGAGCACGCGCAGCGGATCGAGCACGCCGGGCACCCCTCGTACGAGAGGATTCAGGGACCCGGCGACCTCACGCTCGACGCCGCCGCCCTCGCCGGGCTCCTCGCCCTGACCACGGGCCGTCCGACGGCCGCGTACGTCGTCGTGGGGCACGTCCTCGACGCCGCCCCCGGCGGCCCCGCCGACTCCGCCGCCCGGCTCCGCTGCGACCTCGTCCGGGTCTTCGCCCTCACCGGTCTCGGCCGCCTCGCCGAGGCCAGGGAGCGGGCGCTGCGGCTGCGCGCCCTGTGCGAGGAGCTCGACGAGCACTGGACCCGCACCGCCCTCGACTACCAGCTCGCCCTCACCGGCCTCCTGGAGGGCGACCCGGCGGCCGCCTCCGGCCACGCCCGCGCCATGCTCGAAGGCACCCGGAGCCTCGGCGCCAGCCTCGGTGTCGCCCTGGGCCTCGACGTCCTCGCGACCGCCCTCGCGGCCGCCGGGGACGGCGAGCGCGCGGCGGACGTGAGCGGCACGGGCGAGGCGTACTGGCGCTCCACCGGCCAGCCCCGGCGCGGCCTGATCGGCCTGCGGGCGCTGCGCGAGAAGTACGCCGACACGGCCCGCGCGACGATCGGCGACCCCGCCTACGAGGAGATCTTCGGCCGCGCCCTCACCGGCCCCCCACAGGCCGGCCTCGACCGGGCGCTGCGCGGCCGCCGTCAGGACCAGGGCCCCCTCCCACCCTCCGGCCCGACATGCCCCGCCCCCCGCCCCGGCGCACCATGAGGGCATGGACGGATCCCTCAGTGGTCTGGGTGACATCAGCACACCGGGGCGTGTGGCCGGGCCCGAGGAGGGTGTCAGCCCGCAGGAGCTCGCCCTCGCCGCCCGTAACCACGGACTGCCCCTCGAAGCGCTGCGGTACGACGTCACCCCGCCCGGCCTGCACTACGTCCTCGTCCACTACGACATCCCCGCCACCGACGCCGACGGCTGGCGGCTGACCGTCGGCGGCCGGGTCCTGCGGACGCTCGACCTGGACCTGGCGGCGCTCCGTGCCCGGCCCGCCGTCACCCGCCGGGTGACCCTGGAGTGCGCCGGGAACGGCCGGGCCCGGCTCACCCCCCGCCCGGTCAGCCAGCCCTGGCTGGTGGAGGCCGTCGGGACCGCCGACTGGACCGGAGTCCCGCTGGCCGACCTGCTCGCGGAGGCGGGCATCGCCGAGGACGCCGCCGACGCGGTCTTCACCGGCGCCGACCACGGGGTCGAGCGCGGCGTCGAGCAGGACTACCGCCGCAGCCTGCCCCTGGCCACGGCCGCCGACCCCGCCCGGGACGTCCTCGTCGCGTACGCGATGAACGGCGCGCCCCTGCCGCCGCAGCACGGCAGCCCGCTCCGGCTCGTCGTCCCCGGCTGGTACGGCATGGCCCACGTGAAGTGGCTCCACGACATCACGCTCACCGACACCCCGTACACCGGCTTCCAGCAGAGCGTCGCCTACCGCCTGCGCCAGGACGCCGACGAACCGGGGGAGCCCGTGACGCTCATCGCGCCCCGCGCCCTGATGGTGCCCCCGGGCTTCCCCGACTTCATGTCCCGCACCCGCGTCGTCCGCCCCGGCCCCGTGCCGCTCACCGGGCGCGCCTGGTCCGGGCACGGCCCGGTGACCCGCGTCGAGGTCAGCGAGGACGGCGGCGCGGCCTGGATCGGGGCCGAGATCGAGCGCGACCCCGCGCACCCGTGGGCCTGGTGCGCCTGGCGCACCACCTGGACCGCGACGCCGGGACTGCGCCACCTGACCGTGCGGGCCACCGACACCGCCGGGAACATCCAGCCGCTGGCCCCGCCCTGGAACCGCGGCGGCTTCGCCAACAACCTCGTCCAGCGGGTCGAGGTGCTGTGCACCCCGGAGGCGTCCGAAGCCCGGTCGGCGGGCGCGTAGAGTCGACCCCGGTGCAGCCCCGTACCAGCGGGTACACCGCCGACCGACCCTGACGAGGAGACCTCCGTGACCGACCCGGCGTCCACCGCCCTCCAGCTGCAGATCGCCCGGGACCTCCAGGTCGCCGAGACCTTCGACCCGAAGGCGGAGATCGAGCGCCGGGTGGCCTTCCTCACCGAGCGGCTCACCTCCACCGGACTGCGCTCCCTCGTCCTCGGCATCAGCGGCGGCGTGGACTCCACGACCGCCGGCCGGCTCTGCCAGCTCGCCGTGGAGCGGGCGCGCGCCGCCGGTCATGACGCCACCTTCTTCGCGATGCGCCTGCCGTACGGTGTGCAGGCCGACGAGCGCGACGCGCAGACCGCCCTCGGCTTCATCCGCGCCGACCGGGTCCTCACCGTGGACGTCAAGGCGGCGAGCGACGCGGCCCTGGAGGCCTCCCAGGCCGGTGGCGTCACCTTCCGCGACGCCCACCACCAGGACTTCGTGCACGGCAACATCAAGGCCCGGCAGCGGATGATCGCCCAGTACGCGGTCGCCGGCGCCCACGACGGTCTCGTCGTCGGCACCGACCACGCCGCCGAGGCCGTCTCCGGCTTCTTCACCAAGTTCGGCGACGGCGCCGCCGACGTCGTCCCGCTGACCGGCCTCACCAAGCGCCGCGTCCGCGCGATCGCCGACGAGCTCGGCGCCCCGGCCGAGCTGGTGTGGAAGACGCCCACGGCCGACCTGGAGACCCTCGACCCGGGCAAGGCCGACGAGGACGCGCTCGGCGTCACCTACGACGACATCGACGACTTCCTGGAGGGCAAGCCGGTCGCGGAGGCCGCCTACGCCACGATCGTCCGCCGCTACGAGCTCACCGAGCACAAGCGGCAGCTGCCGATCGCTCCCTGAGCGGACGGCGGGGCGGAGTCGGAGGATCCTGGAAGGGGCGCCTGCTGCGTCAGGCCCCCGGAAGGGAGCACGTCATGTTCGGCGAGTCCACGGCGTACAGCTGCTTCTCGGTCGACGACCTCGACGCCGCACGCCGCTTCTACGGGGACGTCCTCGGCCTGCGGGCGGAGGAGACCGGCCCCGAGGGGATGCGGATGCTCAACCTCACCCTGCCGGGCGGGGCGCGGGTCTTCGTCTACCCCAAGGAGAACCACACCCCCGCCACCTTCACGATCCTCAACTTCGAGGTCGACGACGTGGACCGGGCCGTCGACGAGCTGACGGGGCGCGGAGTGACGTTCGAGCGCTACGAGGGCTTCGAGGCCGACGAGAAGGGCATCGTGCGCGACGGGCGCGTCCCCGCCATCGCCTGGTTCACCGACCCGGCCCGGAACGTCATCGCGGTCCTCTCGCACGGCTGACCGGGTACCGCGAAGGGCCTCGTCCCACGCTGCCGCTCGCCCCCGCCATGTGATCCAATCTCCTCGCGGGGGCGTACCGAACAGGAGCAGCGTTGACCACCTATCGCCAGCCGGGTCTCGTCCTCACCGACCACCGCTTCCCCGTCCCCCTCGACCACACCCGCCCCGACGGCGAGCGCATCGAGGTCTTCGGCCGTGAGGTCGTCGCGAGCGACACGGCCCGCTCCGGCCACGAGAAGCTGCCCTGGCTGGTCTACCTGGAGGGCGGCCCCGGCTTCGGCGCCCGCCGCTTCATCGGCCCGCAGGCCTGGCTCGGCCGCGCCGTGAAGGAGTTCCGGGTCCTCCTCCTCGACCAGCGCGGCACCGGCCGCTCCACCCCCGCCAACCGCCAGACCCTGCCGCTGCGCGGCGGCCCGGCCGAGCAGGCGGACTACCTGGCCCACTTCCGCGCCGACTCGATCGTCGAGGACTGCGAGCTGATCCGCCGGCGGCTCACCGGCGGCGCCCCCTGGACCGTCCTCGGCCAGAGCTTCGGCGGCTTCTGCGCCACCCACTACCTCTCGACCGCCCCCGAAGGCCTGGACACCGTCCTCGTCACCGGCGGCCTGCCCTCCCTGGACGCCACCGCCGACGAGGTCTACCGCGCCGCCTACCCGCGCGTCCTGCGGAAGAACGAGGCCCACTTCGCCCGCTACCCCCAGGACGCCGAACGGGCCCGCGCCATCGCCGCCCACCTCCTGGACCACGAGGTCACCCTGCCCGGCGGCGGGCTCCTCACCGTCGAGGCCTTCCAGTCCCTCGGCATCCTCCTCGGCTCCGGCGAGGGCACCCACCAGCTCCATCTCCTCCTGGAGGGCGCGTTCGTGCCCACCCCGGGCGGGCCCGCACTCGCCGACGCGTTCCTGGAGCAGGTCAAGGCCCACCTCTCGTACGCCGGACACCCGCTGTACGCCGTACTCCACGAGGCCATCTACGCCCAGGGCAAGGGCCCCACCGACTGGGCCGCCGAGCGGGTCCGCGCCGAGTACCCCGAGTTCGACGCCCGCACGGCCCTCGCCGAGGGGGCGCCGCTGCTCTTCACCGGCGAGACCGTCCACCCCTGGCACTTCACCACCGACCCCGCCCTGCGCCCGCTCCGCGAGACCGCCGAACTGCTCGCCGCGCGCACCGACTGGACCCCGCTGTACGACCCCGAGCGCCTCGCCGCCAACGAGGTCCCGGTGGCGGCGGCCGTGTACCACGACGACATGTACGTGGACACCGCCCACTCCCTGGAGACCGCGCGCGCCGTACGCGGCCTGCGGACCTGGGTGACCGACGAGTTCGAGCACGACGGGGTGCGGGCCGGCGGACCGCGCGTCCTCGACCGGCTGCTCTCCCTCGCGCGGCGGGAGATCTGAGGACACAGGTCATAGGATTCGCCGCGCAATCGATCGGCAAGGACACCGGGGCCCGAGCCCCGGCCCGCGCGAAGGGGGCCCGGATGGCGGCACGCGAGACACCGGCCTCCGGCCGGGAGCTGAAGTTCCGGGCCCTCATGGCGGAGCTGCGGCGCGGCATCCTCGACGGCACCTGGCCCCCCGGCAGCAAACTCCCCACCGAACGGGCCCTCGCCACCGAGACCGGCCTGTCCGTCACCACCGTCCGCCGCGCCTACGAGGACCTGGTCGCCCTGGGGCTCGTCGAACGGCGCCAGGGCGCGGGCACCTTCTCCGCCCACCGGCCCGAGCGGGACCGGGCCGACCGCCGGATCGTCGGCGTCCTCGTCCCCGACACCGCCTTCTACTACCCGCGCGTCCTCCAGGGCATCGAGAAGGAGCTCGCGGCGGCCGGCGCCCGGCTCGTCCTCGCCTGCTCGCACTACGACCCCGACGAGGAGGACGCCGCCGTCGAACGGCTCCTGTCCGCCGGGGTCCACGGGCTGCTCCTCGTCCCCAGCCTGCACACCGCGACCGACCCGGGACGGCGCGCCGAGGAGCTCCTCGCCCTGCCCGTCCCCGCCGTCCTCGTCGAGCGCAGGCTCGCCGCCCATGGACCGGGCGACCCCACCGAGCACGTGTGCACCGACCACGAGGGCGGCGCCTACGACGCCGTGCGGCATCTGCGCGCCCTCGGCCACGAACGGCTCGGGCTCGTCGCCCGCACCGACGCCCCCACCACCGCGCCCATCGAGTCCGGTTTCGCCCGCGCGCTCGGCGACCTCGGACTTCCCGGGGCCCCGGCGTACGAGCGGGACGTGATGGCCCACTGGGACCCCGACCGCGCCGACCGGGCGCTCGCCGCGCTGCGCGCCTCCGGCGTCACCGGCGCGCTCTGCTTCGGCGACCGGGAGGCGGCCCTGATGCTCGGGGCGGCCCGCCGCGCCGGCCTGCGGGTGCCCGAGGACCTCGCCCTGATCAGCTACGACAACGAGTTCGCCGATGTCGCGGAGATCCCGCTGACGGCCGTCTCGCCCCCCAAGTACCAGCTCGGCCGCCTCGCCGCGCAGATCCTGCTCCGGCGGCTCGCCGAGGGGGATGCCGCCCCGCTCCACCAGGTGCAGCTGCGACCGCGCCTCGTGGTCCGGGCCTCCTGCGGCGGGCGGGCGCGCGGAGCCGTGTGAAAAGTCCAAGCAATGAACACGAATTGCTCATGGTGTGCTCCGGTCGCGCACGGATACAACTCGGTCCGGACCCGCGAGGGCCCCTGTGAGGAGAGGACCCGGCCATGAGCACCCGGATGACGAGCACCCACGTCGGCGCGGAGATCGCCGGCCAGCCCGACTGCTGGCGCCGCGCCGCCGACATCGCCGACCGCGACACCGGCCTGCTGCCGGTCCGGGGCGAGCGCGTCGCGGTCGTCGGCTGCGGCACCTCGTACTTCATCGCCCGCGCCTACGCGGCCCTGCGGGAGTCCCTCGGCGCGGGCGAGACCGACGCGTTCCCCGCCTCCGACGCCACGCCGCTCGGCCGCGGCTACGACCGGATCGTCGCCCTCACGCGCTCCGGCACCACCACGGAGGTCGTGGACCTGCTCGCCCGCGCCGCGGGCCGCGTCCCGACGCTCGTCGTCACCGGCGTCCCCGACAGCCCCGCCGGGCGGCTCGCCGACCGGATCGTCGACCTCGGCTTCGCCGACGAACGCTCCGTCGTCCAGACCCGGTTCGCCACCACCGCCCTCCAACTCCTGCGCGCCGGGCTCGGGGTGGACCTCGGGCCCGCGATCGCCGACGCCGAACTCGTCCTGTACGAGCAGCTGCCCGCCGCCTGGGAACGGCGCGGCCAGTTCACCTTCCTCGGCACCGGCTGGACCGTCGGGCTCGCCGACGAGGCGGCGCTGAAGCTCCGCGAAGTGGCCCGCGCCTGGACGGAGTCGTACGCGGCGATGGAGTACCGCCACGGCCCGATCAGCATCAGCGACCGTTCGAGCCTGGTCTGCTGCATCGGCCCGGAGCCGTCGGGTCTCCGCGACGAAGTGGAGTCCACGGGCGCGCTGTTCGCCGCCGACGCGATCGACCCGGTCGCGGCCCTCGTCCGCGCCCAGCGGCTCGCGGTCGCCCTCGCGGACCGGCGCGGCCTCAACCCCGACCGCCCGCGCCACATCTCGCGTTCGGTCATCCTGGCCGGGGCGTTCCGCCCTACGGCGTCGGAGGCGACCCGTATCCTGCGCTCATGATCGACAACGAGAACCTCCTGGAGATGCCCGGCGACTGGCAGCGCGCGCTGTGCGTCGTCGCCCACCCCGACGACCTGGAGTACGGCTGCGCGGCGGCGATCGCCGCCTGGACGGACGAGGGGAAGGAGGTCACGTACGTCCTCGCGACCCGCGGCGAGGCCGGCATCGACACGCTCGCGCCCGACGTCTGCGGCCCGCTCCGCGAGCAGGAGCAGCGGGACAGCGCCGCGGTCGTCGGCGTGGACACGGTCGAGTTCCTCGACCACCGCGACGGCGTCATCGAGTACGGCCTCGGCCTGCGCCGTGACATCGCGGCCGCCATCCGGCGCCACCGCCCGGAGCTCGTGATCACCCTCAACCACCGCGACACCTGGGGCGGGGGCCCGGGCGCCCCCTGGAACACCCCCGACCACCTGGCCGTCGGCCGCGCCACCCTGGACGCGGCGGCCGACGCGGGCAACCGCTGGATCTTCCCCGAACTGACCGAGGAGCAGGGCCTCGCCCCCTGGAACGGCGTCCGCTGGGTCGCGGTCGCCGCCTCCAGCACCCCGACCCACGCGGCCGACGCGACCCCTGGCCTGGACCGCGCGATCCGCTCCCTCCTCTGCCACCGCGCCTACATCGAGGCCCTCACGGACGAGGACCCGGAGGCGTACGTCCGCACCTTCCTCACCACGGCGACGTCCCGCGCCTCCGCCCGCTTCGGCGACCGCCCCGCGGTGACGTTCGAACTCTTCGGCAGGTAGGCCGGGGCTTTCTCCAGGGGGCTCGGCGCTCAGCGGCTGCGCACACGCAGCCGCTGAGGCGAGGGGCGAGCGGTCACATGCGCGGCGAAGGCTTCAGCACCGCGAAGACCGCGCCGGCGGGGTCCGCGAGCCAGGCGATGCGGCCGACGTCGGGGATGTCGGCGGCGGGCATCAGGACCTGGCCGCCGTTGCCCTGGACCGAGCGGGAGATCGCGTCCGCGTCCTCGACCGCGAAGTACGGGACCCAGGACGGGTTCATCCCCTCCTGGACCTCCGCCGCGCCGCCGAAGGACGCGGCCTCCTGGTCGCCCGCGGCGGTGGAGATGACCCGGTAGGTCATGCCGGGGGCGCTCATCTCCGCCCAGCGCCAGCCGAACAGGGACTTGTAGAAGCCGAGCGCGGACTCCGGGTCGGGGACGTGGAGTTCGGCCCAGACGAGGGTGTTGGGGGAGGAGGTCTTCTCCAGGCCCTGCACCGTCCCCGGCTGCCAGACGGCGAACTCGGCGCCCGCCGGGTCGGTGAGGTTGGCCATGCGGCCCGCGTCCATGACGTCGAAGGCCTCGGTGCGCGTGGTGCCGCCCGCCTCCTCGGCGGTCTTCTGGGTCGCGCTCGCGTCCGGGGTCTGGAAGTAGATCGTCCAGGCGCTGTGCGCGCCCTCGTCGAGCGGCCCGAGGGCGGCGACCGTGGCGCCGTCCTGCTGGAAGAAGCCGTAGCCGCCGGCCTCCGGCCCCGCGGATTGGAAGTCCCAGCCGAAGACGGCGCCGTAGAACGCGGCGGCGGCCTCGGTGTCGGGGCTGCCGAGGTCGAGCCAGTTGGGGGAGCCCTTGGTGAACTGCGTACCGAGCATGGAGGTGTCCCGTCCTTATGTCGTACGTGGCCGAATGTGGTCACCATGGCCGATCCTCACCCTTGGGCCCGTGCGGCGCAGCCCCAACCGCCCTCTTTCATCCGGCCGGCCGACGGGCCGCCTCCGCCTCCAGATCCGCGAGCAGCAGCTCGTTGCTGATCGCCACGCCCGCCCGGTAGCCACGGCTCACCGCGTTGACCACCTGTTCCTGCGGGCCCGTCACGTTCCCGGCCGCCCAGACGCCGGGCACGCTCGTCCGGCCCGTCTCGTCGACCGCGACGAACTCGCCGAACGGGGTCTCGCGCAGCTCCGCGCCCAGCTCCCGCAGCACCCCGTCCCGTGCCGCGAGGCGCCACGCCGCGACGAACACCACCGAGCGCGGCACGATCCGCCCGTCGGCGAGCCGGACGCCGGTCAGCCGGTCGTCCTCGACGGCGAGCCCGGCGACCTCGCCGGCCACGACCTCGACCCCGGCCGCGTCGAGCAGCGCCGCGTCCCGGTCGGAGAGCCCGCCGGCCGTGTGGAGGAAGAGCGTCACGTCCTTGGACCAGCGCGAGACCATCAGCGCCTGGTGCGCGGGCATCGCCGGGTGGGCGATCACTCCGAACGGCAGGTCGCGGACCTCCCAGCCGTGGCAGTACGGGCAGTGCACCACGTCCCGGCCCCAGCGCTCGGCCACCCCGTCGATCTCCGGCAGCTCGTCGACGAGCCCGGTCGTCACCACGAGGCGTCGCGCACGCACACGGGTGCCGTCCGCCAGGGACACCAGGAAGCCGGCGCCGTCCCGTGCCGCGCCGGTCACCCGGCCGTCCCGTACGCCCACGCCGTACGCGGCGAGCTCGCGCCGGCCGGTCGCCAGGTAGTCGGCGGGGCTCATGCCGTCCCGGGAGAGGACCCCCTGCATGTGGGCGGCCGGGGCGTTGCGGGGTTCGCCGGCGTCGACGACCAGGGTGCGCAGCCGCGAGCGGCCCATGATGAGTGCCGCGCTGAGCCCGGCCGCGCCACCGCCGATCACCACCGCGTCGTACGTGTCGTCCGTCTGAGTGTCCATGCGTCGAGACTCGGCCGGAGCCTGCCGTGACCGCAAGAAACCTTGCCGGTTCTGCAAGACTGGCGCCATGACCGAAGACGACCGCATCGACGCCGTGCTGACCGAGGTCGGCCCCCGGCTCCGCCGGGTCCGCCGTGACCGGGGGGTGACCCTCGCCGAGCTCTCCGCCGCCACCGGGATCTCCGTGAGCACCCTCTCCCGGCTGGAGTCCGGGCAGCGCAAGCCCAGCCTCGAACTGCTCCTGCCGCTCGCCCGCGCCCACCAGGTCCCCCTGGACGAGCTGGTCGGCGCCCCGCCGGTGGGCGACCCCCGGGTCAGGGCGAAGCCGATCGTGCGCCACGGCCGGACGATGTACCCGCTGACCCGGCAGCCCGGCGGGCTCCAGGCGTACAAGGTGATCCAGGAGAAGCCGTACGAGAACCCGGAGCCCCGGGTGCACGAGGGGTACGAATGGCTGTACGTGCTCTCGGGCAGGCTCCGGCTCGTCCTGGGCGAGCACGACGTCGTCCTGACCGCCGGCGAGGCCGCCGAGTTCGACACGCGCGTCCCGCACTGGTTCGGTCCGACGGCCGAGGGGCCGGTGGAGTTCCTGAGCCTGTTCGGGCCGCAGGGGGAGCGCATGCACGTCAGGGCGCGCCCCAAGAAGTCCGGCTGAGCGGTTCCCCCAGGAGCAAGCGACCGCTTAGTATGCCCCCGACCGCTCGGTACGGAGGAGGCATTCCGGATGCAGGCATGGCGTGTGTACGAGAACGGCGAACCCGGCGCGGTGATGCGCCGCGAGGAGGTGGAACCGCCCACGCCCGGCGACGGCCAGGTCCTCCTCCGGGTCCGCGCCGCGAACGTCAACTTCCCCGACGCGCTGCTCTGCCGCGGCCACTACCAGGTGCGGCCCCCGCTGCCCTTCACCCCCGGCGTCGAGGTCTGCGCCGAGACCGAGGACGGGCGCCGGGTCATCACCACCGCGGCCCTCCCGCACGGCGGATTCGCCGAGTACACCCTCGCCGACGCCGCCGGGCTCCTGCCCGCCCCGGACGCGCTCGACGACGCCGAGGCCGCCGCCCTGCACATCGGCTACCAGACCGGCTGGTTCGGCCTGCACCGCCGCGCCGCCCTGCGAGAGGGCGAGACCCTCCTCGTGCACGCGGCGGCGGGCGGCGTCGGCAGCGCCGCCGTCCAGCTCGGCAAGGCGGCCGGCGCCACCGTCATCGGCGTCGTCGGCGGCCCCGAGAAGGCGGCCGTCGCCCGCGCCCTCGGCTGCGACCTGGTGATCGACCGCCGCGCCGAGGACGTCGTCGCCGCCGTCAAGGCCGCCACCGGCGGCCGCGGCGCGGACGTGATCTACGACCCGGTCGGCGGCGAGGCCTACCAGCAGTCCGCCAAGTGCGTGGCCTTCGAAGGCCGCATCGTGATCGTCGGCTTCGCGAGCGGCACCGTCCCCGCCCCCGCCCTCAACCACGCCCTGGTGAAGAACTACTCGGTCCTCGGCCTCCACTGGGGCCTGTACGCGGCGAAGGACCCGGCCTCGATCGCCCGCTGCCACGAGACCCTGACGGCCTACGCGGCCAAGGGGATCGTCAAGCCGCTCATCGGCGAACGCATCCCCTTCGCCGGTGCCGCCGACGCCGTCCAGCGCGTCGCCGACGGCACCACCACCGGCCGTCTGGTCGTCCTCCCGGAAGGAGTCCACGCATGACCGACGCCGAAGAACTCCGCACCCGCACACGGCAGTTGCTCGCCGAGCACCCGCCGGCCGCGACCGACCGCACCGACTTCCTCAAGGCCCGCTTCGACGCCGGACTCGCCTGGGTCCACTACCCGGGCGGCCTCGGCGGCCTCGACGCGCCCCGCGCCCTCCAGGCCGTCGTCGACGCCGAACTCGCCGCCGCGGGCGCCCCCGACAACGACCCGCGCCGGATCGGCATCGGCCTCGGCATGGCCGCCCCCACCCTCCTCGCGTACGGCTCAGAAGACGTCAAGTCCCGCTTCCTGCGGCCCCTCTGGGTCGGCGAGGAGGTCTGGTGCCAGCTCTTCAGCGAGCCCGGCGCCGGCTCCGACCTCGCCGCCCTCGGCACCCGTGCCGTACGGGACGGCGAGGACTGGGTGATCGACGGGCAGAAGGTGTGGACCTCCAGCGCCCACCTCGCCCGCTGGGCCATCCTCATCGCCCGCACCGACCCGGAGGCGCCCAAGCACCGGGGCATCACCTACTTCGTCTGCGACATGACCGACCCCGGCGTGGAGGTCAGGCCGCTGCGCCAGATCACCGGCGAGGCCGAGTTCAACGAGGTCTTCCTCACCGGCGTCCGCATCCCCGACGCCCACCGCCTCGGCGAGGTCGGCGACGGCTGGCGGGTCGCCCAGACCACCCTCATGAACGAGCGGGTCTCCATCGGCGGCGCCCGCATCCCCCGCGAGGGCGGCATGATCGGGAAGCTCGCCACGACCTGGCGCGAGCGTCCCGAGCTGCGCACCCACGACCTGCACCGGCGCCTCCTCGACCTCTGGGTCGACGCCGAGGTCGCCCGGCTCACCGGCGAGCGCCTCCGCCAGCAGCTCGTCGCCGGACAGCCCGGCCCCGAGGGCAGCGCGATGAAGCTCGCCTTCGCCCGGCTCAACCAGGCCATCAGCGGCCTGGAGGTCGAACTCCTCGGCGACGAGGGTCTGTTGTACGGGGAGTGGGAGATGCGCCGCCCCGAACTCGTCGACTTCACCGGCCGGGACGCCGGATACCGCTATCTGCGCTCCAAGGGCAACTCGATCGAGGGCGGGACCAGCGAGGTGCTCCTCAACATCGTCGCCGAGCGGGTCCTCGGCCTGCCCCCGGAGCCCCGCAACGACAAGGACGTCGCATGGAAGGACCTGACCCGATGACAGCGCAGGGCGATCTGCTGTACTCCGAGACCGAGGACGACCTGCGGGCGGCCGTCCGCGCACTGCTCGCCGACCGGGCCGGCCACCAGACCCTCCTCGACCGGATCGAGACGGACAGCCCCTGCGTCCCCGGTCTCTGGAAGTCCCTCGCGGGCGACATCGGCGCCGCCGGACTCCTCGTGCCCGAGGCCCTCGGCGGCCAGGGCGCGAGCCACCGCGAGGCCGCCGTGGTCCTGGAGGAGCTGGGCCGCGCGGTGACGCCGCTGCCGTACCTCACGAGCGCGGTGGTCGCCACGGAGACGCTGCTCGCCCTCGCGGGGGAGGGCGGCCCGGCGGACGGGCTGCTCGCCGAACTCGCCTCCGGCGAGCGCGTCGCGGTGCTCGCGGTGCCCCTGTCGACCGCGCCGGACGCCGAGCCGCGATGCGGTGCCACCGTCGCGGGGGTGGCCGACGCCACCGTCGCCGACGTCCTGCTCGTGCCGCGCGCCGACGGCCTGTACGCCGTACCGGCCGGAGAGGCGACGATCGAGCCGCAGACCCCGCTCGACCTCACCCGCCCCCTGGCCCGCGTCACCACGGAGCCCGGGAGCGGCATCCGGCTCGCCGACGGCGCCGCGGCCCGTGCGGCCGTCCGGCGCGGACTGCTCGCCGGGGCCGGACTGCTCGCCTCCGAGCAGCTCGGCCTCGCCGAGTGGTGTCTGGAGGAGACCGTCCGGTACACCCGCGAGCGCCATCAGTTCAACCGGCCCGTCGGCTCCTTCCAGGCCCTCAAGCACCGCATGGCGCAGCTCTGGCTGGACCTCGTCGGAGCCAGGGCGGTGGCCCGCGCCGCCGCCGACGCCCTCGCCACCGGCAGCCCGGACGCGCCGCTGACCGTGGCGGTCGCCCAGGCCTACTGCTCCAGGACGGCGGTGCGCGCCGCGGAGGAGTGCGTGCAGCTGCACGGCGGGATCGGGATGACCTGGGAGCACCCGGCCCACCTGGCGCTGAAGCGGGCCAAGTCCGACCAGATCGCGCTCGGTTCGACGGGCCGCCACCAGGACGTGATCGCGGAGCTGATGGACCTCCCCGCGCCCGGGTAAGGGGTGCTGCACCGCTGGTGCGGCCGTACGGGCGAAGGGAAGGACTGCCCGGCCACCGCGGCCCGACCGGAATCTCACCCGTATGGCCGCCCCGCCATACGCCCGGACGGGCCGCGCATTCCGCCACACTGTCCGCCGAACGCCGCAATTCCGGTGCGGCGGCGGAGGGACGTGAGAGCGATGGCCGTTTCCATTTCTGTCGTGGTGCTGCTGCTGGTGCTGGCCGTGATCTTCCTGCGGACCGGCGGTCTGAAGGTCACCCACGCCCTCGTCTGCGTCCTGCTCGGCTTCTTCCTCGCCGGCACCAGCATGGCGCCCACCATCCACAACGGCGTGGCCGCCACCGCCGACGTGGTCTCCAGCCTCAGACCGTGATCGTTTCGTCCCCGTGTGCGCCCATGAACTGCCCGTGAAACACCGGGCAGTTCCCTGTGCCCCGAGGAGCCGCTGTGACCACCCCACGCACGCCGACGGCGCCGGCAGCGTGGCGGGGGAAGCGCGTGGTGACAGCCGTAGGAACGGCTACGCGACGTAGGACAGGGCCTGGCCCGCCCTCATCGGCTGGAAGACGACGCGGATGGTGGGTCAGCGCCTCGGAGCGGGCTCCGTGGACACGAGGACGCAGCGGGTGCCGCTGTAGATGGTGGGCATGCAGCGGTTGCAGTGGATGCAAAGGGACGTGCTGCTGGTTCCGGCCTTGTAGCGGTTGATCAGGTCGGGCTCGCGCAGCAGGGCACGTCCCATGGCCACGAAGTCGAAGCCTTCGGCCATGGCCTGCCGTGCGGTGGCGAGGTCGGCGATGCCGCCGAGCAGGATCAGTGGCAGGTCCAGTGCGGCGCGGAACTGGCGGGCCGACTCCAGCAGGTACGCCTCCTGGTAGGCGTACTCGATGAGGAAACGTCTGCCGAATGCCAGCACACCGAGTCGCTGTGCTGGGGGGAAGGTGGCGGCGAACTGGTGTAGTGGCGCCTTGCCGCGGAAGAGGTACATCGGGTTGAGCAGGGAGCTGCCGGCGGTGAGCTCCAGCGCGTCGATCGTGCCGTCGTCCTGGAGCCATCTGGCGAGTTGCAGGCTCTCGTCCAGCCAGATGCCTCCGGGGACGCCGTCGTCCATGTTCAGCTTGGCGGTGACGGCGATGCGGTCGCCGACTGCGTCGCGCACCGCGCGTGCGGCCTCACGAGCGACTGCGGCACGGTTGGCGAGGCTGCCGCCGTACCCGTCCCGGCGCCGGTTCAGCCTGGGGCTGAGGAACGCGCTGGCGAAGTAGTTGTGCCCGAGGTGGATCTCCACGGCGTCGAAGCCGGACGCGACGGCCAGCTTCGCGGCCTCGCCGTGTGCCTGGACGATCCGGGTGATGTCCGCCTCGGCGGCCGCCCTGGTCGTTCTCATTCCGAGTGGGCTGAAACGGCGGGAGGGGGCGAGCGCCGGGCTGCGGTTGGAAGCGGCGTTCGCCACCGGTCCCGCGTGGCCGATCTGGGCTGACACCGCGGCGCCTTCGGCGTGTACGGCGTCTGTCAGGCGGCGCAGGCCGGGGACGGCTTCGGGGCGCATCCAGATCTGGCGGCGCTCGGTGCGGCCCTCGGGGGCCACTGCCAGATAGGCGACGGTGGTCATGCCCACCCCGCCGGCCGCGGGTCTGCGGTGGTACTCGATCAGCTGGTCGGTGACCAGCGCGTCCGGGGTGGCGCCTTCGAAGGTCGCTGCCTTGACGATGCGGTTGCGTAGCGTCAGGGGGCCGAGCTTGGCCGGGGCGAGGACATCGGGGACGTCATGAGGCACCGATGTGACCATGAGGCATCCTTTCTGGCGCGCGGGCGGCGGAGTGGATCCCGCACCGAGCGTGCCGTGCCGGGCAGTCGTGTCGTGCAGGAGAGCACAGTCCTCCCGCACTTTCAATCGCCCGTAACGAATGCGTACTTGGCCTCCCGTGTGAACGTGATTCCCTCTCGGAAATGCCTTGTCCATCGCACTTCCCTTGTTAACGCAGTTGCGTTAGCTTCCGATTCATGGACAGCCAGAGCGTGTCGACCAAGCTCTCTCTGATCGCGACCGCCGAGCGCCTCTTCGCGGAGCACGGGATCAACGGGGTCTCCCTGCGGAAGATCGCCACGGAAGCCGGCCAACGCAACGACAACGCGGTCGCCTACCACTTCGGCTCCAAGCAGGGTCTGGTGGACGCGATCCTCGAGCACCGGCAGGTGCCGATCGACGCGCGCCGACTGGCCCTGATCGGTGCATTCGACCGAGAGGGATGCGGCGACGACCCGTACGCGATCGCCGAGGCGTTCACCCTGCCGCCGGCCGAGCTTCTGGGCGGTGCGTCGTCGGGCAGCTGGTACCTGCGGTTCTGCGTGCAGGCTGCCTACACCGTGCACTCCGATGTCGCCACGCTCACGCTGAAGGACCTGGAAGCTCGTCCTGGAACGCACGGCCTGGCGGTGCTGCGCGAGCGCGCCTATCGGGTGCTGCGTGACTTCCTGCCCGAGCCGCTGGTCGCCCAGCGCTGGTGGCACTTCACCGGCTTCGTCGCCCACGCGCTCGCCGACCTCGAAGGCCGCCGGTCCACCGGAGGGTCACGTGACCTGGGCCCCACCGAGCTGTTCGTCGCCGGTCTGCTCGACTCGGCCGCCGCAGTCCTCACGGCGCCGTGCCGCCCCTCGACCGCGCGACTGGCGCGGACCGAGGCCGGCACGGCAGTCAGCGGCGGCTGAACCCGCGCGGCCCGCGTTCCACGGCCCGGAGCCTCCTGCCCCGTGCCCACATCCGTCCCAGGAAGGAACCGCCATGAGCCATCCCGTGCCGGCAACCGAACGCCCCGTCTTCGACAACGGCGTATCGGCCGTGCCCGTCCGCGAACTGAGCCCCACCGGGGACTTCAGCCCCAGCGCACCGTACGAGCTGTTCGCACTCGCCCCGTGCAGCCCGACCATCGGCGCCGAGATCTCCGGCGTCGACCTGACCCGCCCCCTCACGTCGGAACTCCACCAGGAGCTGCACCGTGCACTCCTTGAGTGGAAGGTGCTCTTCTTCCGGGACCAGCACCTGACGCCGCACCAGCACCTCGACTTCGCGCGCTGGTGGGGCACCCCGGAGATCCATCCGTTCCTGCCCAAGGCCGACCTGCCCGAGGTGGTCCGGCTCTCCCGCGGTGCCGACTCCCCGGCCGTGGAGAACGTGTGGCACTCCGACGTCTCCTTCGACACCGCGCCGCCCATGGGGTCTGTCCTGCGCGCCGTGCAGGTGCCCGAGGCGGGAGGCGACACGCTGTGGGCGGACATGGCCGCCGCCTACGACGGCCTGCCCGACGCGACCAAGGCGCGGCTGGACGGGCTGCGTGCCGTTCACGACTTCAGCCAGTCGTTCGGCAAGCAGCTCAGCGCCGAGGACCTCGCACGCGCGCAGCGGAAGTACCCGCCGGTGGTACACCCCGTGGTCCGTACCCTTCCCGAGTCCGGCCGAAAGCTCATCTACGTCAACCGGATCTTCACCAGCCACATCGAGGGAGTGGCACCGGCGGAGAGCCGCGAGCTCCTGGACCTCCTCTTCGACCAGGCCCGCCACCCCGAGTACCAGTGCCGGCTGTGCTGGCGCCCGGGCACCATCGCCTTCTGGGACAACCGCGCCACCCAGCACTACGCCAACGGCGACTACTATCCCCGCGCCCGCGTCATGGAGCGGGTGACCATCATCGGCGACCGCCCCGAGTGATCCGCTCGGCAGAACGGCGCCGACGTGATCACGGAATCCATGTGATCTTCTGGCTCGCCGGCCTCTACTTCGGCTGGCGTTGGGCGCATGCGTCCGGTGCGGCGTGGCGGCACGCCCTGCAACTGCTGTGCATCATGCTCGCCGCCATGATGGCGATGCGCCTCGTACAGCGGTGGCGCATGCGGCGCGGCAAGAGCGAGGGCGCCTTCGGGAGGCTCCCTCTGTACGCCCTCGCCGCCGCCAAGCTCGCTCTCGTCGCTTCGGCGCTCGTCGTCGAGCATCTGGTGCAGCGCTGGATGTCCCCGGAGGCGGCGAGGAACCTCGCCGGTGTCGGACTGGGAGTTTCCTTCGCCGTCATCGGACTTGTCCTGCACCGGCGTCACAACGGCGCGTGACCCGGCGGAACTCGCCACGGACGCAAACCTATGCCGACAGGTCGCCGATGAGGTCCTGGGTGTGTTCGCCGAGGGCGGGGGCCGGGCGGCGGAAGGTCTCGTGGCCGGCCCCGAAGACGACGGGGAAGCGAGCCCGGGGAGTGCCCCCTTCCTGGGAGTCGAAGAGGTTGCGGGCAGTGACGTGCGGGTCGGTAAGGAGGCCGGCGGGGTGGGTGAGGACCGGAGCCCAGGGGGCGTCGATCTCCGTGAGGCGCTGATGCCACCAGCCGTGGTCGCGGGCCGCGAAGACGCGCACCAGTAGGGCGTGGACCTGCTCCCTGGCCGCCGTGCGGTCGGCTCTGCGGTCGTAGGCGGGCGTGTCCAGTTGGGGGAATTCCACGGCGAGTTCGGTCCTCAAGCAGAGCCAGAACTTGTCCTCGAAGGTCGCCAAGGACAGCAGGCGGCCGTCGGCCGTGGTGAAGATGTCGTTGTCGCCCTGGACGAGCCCCGCTGCCATGGGGTCCTCGAACCCGAGGAGGGGGAGGGCGAAGAGTGAGCACCAGGCCGTGATCGATTCGGTGAGGGAGACGTCGATGTGCTGGCCCTCGCCGTCACCGGCCAGGGCGGCGGTCAGGGCCAGGGCGGCGTGCAGGGCGCCGATCAGGTCGCTGATGCGGACGCCGGGGCGGGTGGGGGCGGCGGCGAGGCGGCCGGGGACGGCGAAGAAGCCGGAGAGGCCGAGGAAGTTGAGTTCGTGGCCGGGCTTCGCGGCGTACGGTCCGGTCTGTCCGTAGCCGGTGAGGGAGCACAGGACGAGCCGCGGGTTCGTCTCGTGCAGGGTGTCGAAGCCGAGGTCGAGACGGTCGAGAGCGCCAGGACGGAAGCTCTCGACGACGGCGTCGGCAGTGCGGACGAGCCGCAGGAAGGCGTCCCGGCCCTCACCGGTGCGCAGGTCCAGCGCCACGGAACGCTTGTTGCGGTTGAGCGCCTCGAACAGGGGCGGTGCGACGCGCAATGGGTCTCCGCCGGCTGGGTCCTCGACCTTGATGACGTCCGCGCCGAGGTCGGCCGGCATCGACGTGGCGTACGGGCCGGGCAGGAGTCGGGAGAGGTCGAGGACGCGCTTGCCCGTGAGGGCCGACCAGGGAGGGGATGCGGCGGTCATGGTGGAGGACGCCTTCCGGGCGGGACGGTACGGATCAGTGGTTGAAGGCCATGAGCTTGGCGATGCCGTTGCGCTGGATCTCGGAGGTGCCGGTGAGGACGCGGAACATGCGGATCTTGCGGAAGAGGTACTCGATCTCGTTGCCCTGGGTGAGGCCTTCCTTGCCGTGGATCTGCACGGCCTCGTCGAGGATGTGGAAGGCGGACTCGGCGACGAACAGCTTGCACATGAACGCCTCGGCGTGGACCTCGCGGCCCTCGTCCAGCGCCGCCAGCGCGTTGTACGTCATGGAGCGCGCGGCGTACAGCTCGGTGGCCATGTCGGCGACCTTGTGCTGGATCGCCTGGAGCATGAGCAGCGGCTGGCCCGCGACCTGGCGGGTCCGGGTGCGGTCCAGCGTCAGCTTGACGGCGCGGCGGGTGGCGCCGAGCACGGTGGGGCAGTGCAGGAGGCGGTTGGTGGTCACGCGGCCGAGCGCGATGCGCATGCCCTTGCCCTCCTCGCCGAGGAGGTTGGCGGCGGGGACGAAGCAGTCGTCCAGGACGATGTCGCTCTCGATGTGCTCGCCGGACATCGGAGTCGCGCCGTCCTCGACACGGCAGCCGGGGCTGTCGAGGTCCACGAGGAACGCGGAGAACACTGGCTTGTCACCCTCCTCCTCACCGGTACCGGCCATGCGGGCGACGACGATCGCGAAGTCGGCGAAGGGGCCGGCTGAGGAGAACACCTTGTGTCCGGTGAGCCGGTAGCCGTCCCCGTCGGGCACGGCGACCGTGCGCATGGAGCGGACGTCGGAGCCGGCGTCGGTCTCGGTGAGGGAGAAGCAGCAGGCCCGCTCGCCGCGGATCAGCGGCAGTAGGTACGTCTTCAGCTGGTGCTCGGTGGCGTGCTTGAGGATGTCGCCCGCGCGCAGCGGTCCGCCCATGTCGCCCAGGACGCAGTGGGACAGGACGCGTCCGCTGGCGCCCACCTCCTCCTTCAGGGCGGCGAGTTGGGTGTAGGTGAGGTTCTGGCCGCCGTACTCCTCGGGCAGGTGGATGCCGTAGAAGCCGAGTTCGCGGCTGCGGCGCCAGATCGGTTCGAGGTCGGCGCGTGTGAGGCGGGTGGCGGGGGTGATGCCGCGCTCGCGTTCGTGGTCGGCGAGTTCGCCGTCGAGGTAGTCGCGCAGGCGGTCGACGAGTTCTGCGGTGCGCGGGTCGTCGTAGGCGGGGCGCAGGGAGAAGGTCATGAGGTGCTCCGGAGCAGGCGGGTCAGTTGACGCGGCGGGCGGTGTTCGCCCAGTACGGTTCGCGGACGGCCTTGCGGTCGAGCTTGCCGTTGCGGTTGTGGGGGAGCTCGGTCACGAAGTCGACGGAGCGTGGCTTCTTGAGGCGGTCAAGCCGGTCCGCGCAGAAGGCGATCAGCTCGTCGGGCGTGACGATCCTGTCGGGGTGGGCGACCACGACCGCCTTGACGGCCTCGCCCCACTGCTCGTCGGGCACGCCGACGACACATGCCTCCTGGACGGCCGGATGCTCGTACAGGGCGGCCTCGACCTCGGTGCAGTAGATGTTGAAGCCGCCCGAGATGATCATGTCCTTCTTGCGGTCGACGAGGAACAGGTAGCCGTCCTCGCGCATCCACGCCAGGTCACCGGTGTGCACCCAGCCGTCGCGGAAGGTCTCGGCGGACAGCTCGGGCTCCTTCCAGTACTCCCGTACGCAGTCGGGACCGCGCACGATGACCTCGCCGACCTCGCGCGGGGCGAGCTCCCGGCCCGCCTCGTCCACGACCCGTATCTCGGTGTCGTACGAGGCACGCCCGCACGACTGCAGCAGCTCGGCGTCCTCCTTCACCGCGTGCGCGATCTCCTCGCCGGTCAGGCCCGCCACCACGCTGGTGGTCTCGCCGAGGCCGTAGCCCTGGGCGACGACGGGGCCGAAGAACTCGACCGCGTCGCGCAGGCGCTGCGGCGAGATGGGTGCTCCGCCCACCCGCACACTGGTGAGGGAGGAGAGGTCGTGGTCGGCGGCCCCGGGGTGGGCGAGGACCATGTTCACCATGGCCGGCACCAGGAAGGTGGCGGTGATGCGTGCCTTCTCCACGGTCTCCAGGAAGCTCTGCGGGCTCCAGGTGGGCAGGACGTATGTGGTCGAGCCGCCGAACACGCCGGCCAGCAGGCCCATTCCGGTGGCGTGGGTGATGGGGCCGCAAGCCAGGTAGCGGGTCCCGGGGCGGGGCCGGGACTCGTCGGCCATCAGCAGCTTGCGCATGTTCGCCAGGCGGTTGCCGACGGTCTGGACCGCCGCCTTCAGCGCTCCCGTGGATCCGGAAGTGAAGTTCAGGACACACGGCTCCGAGTCGTCGACCTCGACGAGGAAGGGTGCTTCGTCGCCCTCGGCGAGCAGCGCGTCGTAGGACACCTCGCCCGGAGCGGCGTCGAGCGGGGCGTCGAGCGGGACGGGCAGGCAGTCGGTGCCGGCGGCGGCGATCGCGGCAAGCGCGTCCTCGCGGTGCGCCGCGTCGAAGACCAGGGCGCGTACGGGGGCGTAGCGCAGGATGTGCTCGATCTCGCCTCGCCCGAGCCGGGCGTTGATCGGGGCACGCGTCAGACCCGCCTTGTACAGGGCGAATTCGACCTCCACGAGCTCGCCGCGGTTCCACGCGAGCGACGCCACGGCGTCGCCCGGGCGCAGCCCCCGGGTGAACAGGGCGGAGGCGAGGCGGTCGGTCGCACTGTCGAGTTCGGAGAAGGTCCATGACCGGTCGCCGCATATGAGGGCGGCGGCCTGGGGCCAATAGCGGGCGCTGCGTGACAGGTAGGTGCCGAGGTTCATCAAGTGACCTGCTTCCGAGCGGAAGGTGGGAACGCTGGGGTGGCATGGCAGCCGACCCCGCAGAGAAACTGAATTCTTTGTTCAGTTACAGACAGCTTGTTCAGTAACGTGTGAGGTGTCAAGAGTCCTTAGACTGGGCGCGCACGCGGAACGACGATCGAGGAGGGGCCCGATGGCCGAGGACAGACGGACGAGACGGTCACGCCGTGCCCTGGGGGCCGCCCTGGTCGAGCTGGTCCTGGAGCGCGGTTTCACCGCGCTGACGGTGGAGGACATCACCGAGCGGGCGGACGTCGCGCGCGCCACCTTCTACGCCCACTTCCGGGACAAGGAGGACCTGTTCGCCCGGGTGACGGCCGACCTCCTGGACGAGCTCGGCGAGCGGCTCGCGCCCGCCGTGGCGGACAGCGCGATCGGCTTCACGGGCAAGCCGGTCCTGGAGATGCTGAGGCACGCGCGCGAGGAGCGCGACCTGTACCGGATCGTGCTGCGCGGTGACGGCGACGGCAAACCGCTGCAGATGTTCACGGACGCCTGCGCGAAGGCCACCGCGGACGAGTTCCGTGCCCGTGCGGAACGCAACGCCGTCAAGCCGCGCATCGACCCCGATCTGCTCGCCCGGGTGTGGGTGGGCGAGCAGATCGCCGTCCTGCGCTGGTGGGTCGAGCAGGAATCCCCGTCCCTGCCGGCCGAGGAGGTCGTGCGCATGCTCCTCGACCTGGCGTTGCACGGGCGGTACTGGGCCAGCGGCTTCGAGCAGCCGGCCTGAGCCGGACGGCCGGCGGTGACGCCGAGGGGACGCCCGTCGGTCCGCCGCGCCGACCGGCGGTCTCATCGCAGGGGGACAGTCGCGGCGACCGGAGTCAGTCGCCGCGCGTCATGCTCCGGCCGGATGGCGACCAGAGCCACCAGCCCACACGCCGCCATGACGGCGGCGGACAGGGCGAATGACTGGGTGTACCCGGCACTCTGCGAAGAGGCGGAGTCCAGCAGATGCCCGGTCAGGTACGGGGCGATCACCCCGGGCAGTGTGCCGGTTGCCGCGACGATGCCGAAGACCGCCCCCCGCTGCTGCGGAGGCGTCACGGCGGACGCCGTCATGTAGTGCAGGGGGAACGTGATGGCGTGCCCGCCGAACGCCAGGGCGAGCAGCACCAGGCGAGTCCCGCCGCTCACGAACGGGAAGCCGGCCATGGCCAGCGCCGCGACCGTGACGGCGATGCCCTGCGGGGCGCCGCTCGACCACCGGCGCGAGAGGCCGCGCCGGTGCAGGAGATCGAGGACCGGGGGCACCGAGAGCAGCAGGACGAGGCTGAAAGCGGAGACCACGCTGATCAGCGTGGCCGCGGCGCCGGGCGTCATGTCGAGCTCTGTACGCAGGTAGACGGGCAGCCACGCGTGGCTCAACGCCATCGCCCAGGAGGCGCCGAAGGCACTGGCGATGCTCCCGAGCACCGTGCCGTTCAGCAGGAGGAGCCGGTACGGCAGCCGCTGTCCGACGGGAGACGCGTACGCGGTGCCGGCGGGCGGGCGTCCACCACGGGTGTGTTCCTCGCCGTACGGGCCGTCGTGCCCCGTCCGCCACCACACCAGGCTCCAGGCCAGGCTGGCCGCCGCGAGTGCCGCGAACGCGGAGCGCCACCCGAAGCCGGTGATCAGCCACGTCAGGACCGGTGCCGCGATCAGCATGCCCAGTGCCGCGCCGCTGATCTGCAGGGCCGAGGGCAGGCCCCGCCGGTCCTCCGGGAACCACTTGTACAGGGCGTGCATCGACATCGACGCCGCCGGTCCTTCGGCGGCCCCGAGCAGCATCCGCCCCGCGATCAGGGCCGGCACCGACGCCACGAACAGCACCGGCAGCTGGGCCACCGCCCACAGGGCGGCCATCGCGAAGAGCAGAACCCTGCTGGAGACCTTCGCGGAGACGAAGCCGACGATCAGCCCGGACAGGCTGAACAGCAGCGCGAACGAGCTGGAGATCAACCCGTACGTGCTGTTGCTGATGTCCAGCTCGTCCATGATCGGCACGGCCGCGAGTCCCAGGACGGCCTTGTCCGCGTAGTTGATGAGCATGAACGTCACGATCAGCGCGGCGATCAGCCAGGCCCGCCGCCGGTCGAACGCCGGATGCGGTGGTGCTCCGGACGTCTCGCGGGGCGAGGCGGGCGGGGACGGTTCGGCCATGGGGAACTCCTGCGGCTCGGCGGGGAAGGGCGCGGAGGCGGTGTGAACGGGCCGATCCGGTGGGGCGGTCGACGGTTCACGCGGAAACGCGCATGGCAGGCGTACGGCGATCGGCATCGAGGTCTGTCGCCTGCTGCTGAACAGGTTGTACGTTAACGGCGTACTTGTTCAAGACCTCTGCGGTATGGAGTACCCCATGACCGACCTGCCCCGACTCGGTGATCTCTCGTGGACCCGCGGCTACACGGACCCCGCCTGGATCCGCCGCTTCACGTCCGCGGGCCGTGAGCTCACCCCCAGCCGCCGCGTGTGGCGCGGCCCTGAGCCCGCCCGGCCCCTGCCCGACCGACCCGCTGACCTCGACGCGCTCGACATCGAGCTCGGCGGCACCACGTTCAAGCTGGAGGACCTGTTCGCGGCGGCCCAGACGGACGCGTTCCTCGTGATGCACCACGGCGCCGTCGTCCACGAGACCTACCGGCATGGCACCGAGGCGCACACCCCGCACTTCAACGCCTCGGCGGCCAAGTCGTACATCGGCCTGATGGCGGCGACCCTGGCGCACCAGGGCCAGCTGGACCGATCGGCCCCGGCATCGGCCCACGTTCCCGAACTCGCCGGTACGGCGTTCGGCGACGCCACGATCGAGGACCTGCTGCACATGGGCACCCAGGTCAGCTACGCGGGCCGGCCCTTCGACAAGGCGATCGAGGCACAGCGGTACTTCGCCGTCATCGCCCCGCAGCTGCGGCCGTTCGGCTACCACGGCCCCACGACCATCCGTGAACACCTCCTGACCGCCCGCGCGACCGGTCGGCCGGGCACCGAGTTCCGCTACGAGAACGGCAATGTCGAGACGCTGGCCGAGGTCCTGCGCCGGGTCACCGGCCTCACCACTTCCGCGCTGCTGAGCGAGATGATCTGGTCGAAGATCGGCGCCGAGGAGGACGCCTACTACATCCTCGACGGCGACGGCGTCGAGGCGGCGTGCGGCGGCTTCAGCGCCACGGCGCGCGACGTCGCCCGGCTCGGAGAGATGCTGCGCTGCGGCGGTGCGGTCGGCGACCGGCAGGTCGTACCCGAGGAAGTGGCGACGACGATCACCAGCGGCGTCCCCGACGGCTATCCCCGGCGCGTACGGTTCCCCGCCGCACCGCCCGACTCGCCGGCCACGCTCTCGTACCACGACCTGTGGTGGATCCCGAACGACCCGTACGGCTCCTACCTGGCCAGCGGCATCCACGGCCAGCGGCTCTTCGTCTCACCCGGCCTCGACCTCGTCGCCGTCCACTTCGGTTCCCAGGTCATCTCCCCGGACGTGCCCGTCGCCCCGCTCGTCCAGGCGTTCCTGCGGATAGGGACCCACCTCGAAGCGACTCGGTGAACTTCCTGTGAATCGGGCCGCGGTGACAGCGGCCTTGCCGGAGATCCGGGCATCGCCCACCGCGGTGATGTCCGGAACTCTCAGGAAGTTCCCAGGATCTCTCCGGAGGTGATCAGGACGGGCTGACAGCGTCGGCACCTGTTCCGATACGCCTCGACCGACGTGGAGCGTCTGCTGTGGCCACATTCCTTTCCCGGCTGGGCCGGTTCTCCTTCCGGAGGTGCTGGCTGGTCGCGTTGCTGTGGGTGGTTCTGCTCGTGGGGACGGGGGTGCTGGCCGGGAGGGCTCCCGCCCCGCCGCCCAACGACTTCTCGATGCCAGGCACGGAGGCTCAGCAGGCCTACGACCTCCTGGAGAAGAGCTTCCCCGAGCTGAACGGCGACGGCGCGACGGCCCGGGTCGTGTTCCGGGCGGAGGACGGCAAGATCACCGACCCGGAGGCGAAGAAGGCCGTCCAGGAGACGGTCCGGGACCTCGGCGACGATCCGCAGGTCACGCGAGTCACCGACCCCTACGCCACCCGGTCGGTGAGCGCCGACGGCTCCACCGCCTACGCCCAGGTCTCCTACGAGGTGCCCGCCTCGAAGCTGGAGGAGAGCTCGCGCACCGCGCTGCAGGACACCGTCGAGAAGGCCGGCTCGACGGAACTGACGGTCGAGGTCGGCGGCAACGCCGTCAACGCGGTCGCCGGCGGCCATTCCTCCGAGGCCCTGGGCCTCGCGGTGGCCGCCGTGGTGCTCGTCATCACCTTCGGCTCACTGCTCGCCGCCGGGCTTCCGCTGCTCACCGCCATCCTCGGCGTGGGCATCGGCGGACTGGCCATCAAGGTGCTGGCGGAGCCGCTCGGGCTCGGCTCGACCACGAGCGGTCTCGCCACCATGATCGGCCTCGCCGTCGGCATCGACTACGCCCTGTTCGTGGTCTCCCGCTACCGCGCCGAACTCGCCCGCGGCCGCAGCCGCGAGGAGGCGGCCGGGCACGCGGTCGGCACCGCCGGATCGGCGGTCGTGTTCGCGGGCCTTACCGTGGTCATCGCCCTCGCCGGGTTGGCTGTGGTCGGCATTCCGCTGCTCACGCAGATGGGCCTCGCCGCGGCCGGCACGGTCGTCATCGCGGTGCTCATCGCCGTCACGCTGATCCCCGCACTGCTCGGGATCTGCGGCCGCCGGATCGGTCCGCCCCGCGCGAAGCGGCGTCGCGGCGAGGACGACAGTCCGAAGCGTGCCATGGGCGTGCGCTGGGCCCGGTTCGTCGTCCGGCGGCCGGTCGCCGTCCTCCTGGGTGGCATCGCCCTGCTCGGCGTGATCGCCGTGCCGGCGGCGTCACTGGAGATGGGACTGCCGGGCGACGAGAGCAAGCCCGTCTCGACCACGCAGCGCCGCGCGTACGACATGGTCGCCGACGGCTTCGGCCCCGGCTACAACGGCCCGCTCACCGTCGTCGTCCAGGCGGAGGGAGGCGGCAGTGCCAAGGCCACCGCCCAGACCGTGGCCGAGGACGTCCGCGACAGGAAGGACGTCGCAGCGGTCGGACAGCCGAGGCTGAGCAAGTCCGGCGACACCGCTGTTCTGACCGTCGTCCCGGCGACCGCGCCGGCGAGCACCGAGACGGCCGACCTCGTGCACGCGCTGCGCGACCCGGCACTCGCGAGCGACAGCGACGCCCACGTCCTGGTCGCCGGATCGACCGCGATGAACGTGGACGTCTCGCAGAAACTGTCCGATGCCCTGCTCCCGTACCTTGGGCTCGTGGTCGGCCTGGCGTTCCTGCTGCTCATCGTTGTCTTCCGGTCCCTCCTCGTCCCGCTCAAGGCGGCCCTGGGCTTCCTGCTCTCCGTCCTCGCCGGCCTCGGCGCGGTGGTCGCCGTGTTCCAGTGGGGCTGGCTGTCCTCGCTCTTCGGGGTCGCGGTACCGGGACCGGTGATGTCGATGATGCCGATCTTCATGGTGGGCGTCGTCTTCGGACTCGCCATGGACTACGAGGTGTTCCTCGTGACCCGGATGCGCGAGGCGTACGTCCACGGGCAGTCGCCGAAGGACTCCGTGGTCAGCGGATTCGAACACAGCGCACGGGTGGTGACCGCGGCGGCCGTGATCATGATCTCGGTGTTCGCGTCCTTCATGGGCAGCGACGAGCAGATGCTCAAGACCATCGGCTTCGGTCTCGCCGCCGCCGTCCTCTTCGACGCCTTCATCGTCCGCATGGCGATCGTCCCGGCCGTCCTGGCCCTGCTCGGCCGACGGGCCTGGCGGCTGCCCCGCTGGCTGGACCGCCTCGTGCCCGACCTGGACGTCGAGGGCGAGCGGCTTGAGCGGGACCGGAGTGACGCCACGGCCGGCACCGCCGAGACGCCGTCCCAAGGTCCCGACAGGGTCGCCGAACCCGCGGGAACCGGCACCGGTCACTAAGCCCGTGCCCAGGGCCCGACAACCCCGGTCCCGCGCCCAAGTCCACGGGGCGGCGACCCCCTCCCGCCGCCCCGTACCCCTCTCCCGTACCCCGTTATGTCGTACACAGGAGCCTGCCCCATGTCCTCCGCCCCGCCGTCCCCCCGTCCTCCCGGCTCGCCCTGGCGCCATGCCCTCGAAGGAGCCCTCGCTGTCGCGACCGCCGTTTTGGCGATGACAGCCACCGTATGGGCGGCGCTCACGGTCCTCGGCGCCGGAGCGATCGCCCCCGTCTCCCGCCTCGTGTCGATGATGGTGAGCATGGCCGTCGGTGGCGGCGTCACCGTGGAATCGGCGCCCTCCGCCGAGTCCGCCGACGGCGGCGGCCTGGGCGGCGGACTCGGCGGGCTGCTCGGGGGCCTGGGCGGCGGCGGTGGAGGCCTGAGCCTCGGCCTGACCGGTGCGGCCGAGGTGACGCCCCTGATGCTGACGTTCCTCGGCACGGCTGTCCTGGCGATCGGCTTCTTCCGGCCCCTGCGCCGACGGAAGCGGCCCACCGTGGCGCTGATGTGGGCCCGGTGCGGCGGCGCGCTGGTGACCTCGGCCGTGGTCCTCCCGATATCGGCCGGCCTGGCTCAGGGCACGGCCCGGCTGCCGGAGAGCGTGACGGAGCGCTTCGGCAAGGGCGCCTCGTCCGGGGCGTTCAGCCGGTTCGGAGGCGGCGCGGGCGGAGGCCTCACCAAGGGCCTGTCGTCGGTGATGTTCGACACCGACACCCCGGCGACCGTCTTCTTCGGCCTGCTGTGGGTCGGTGCCGTCCTCGCCCTCGGCTGTCTCGTGGCCCGCCGTACGACCCTGCCGCGCCCGGTCGCCCTCAGCCACCTGCGCCTGAAGTGGAACGCCGTCACCTCCACCCTGACCGGGATCGGAGCCGTGCTGTGCTGCTCGGCCCTGGTCGTCGCGCTCCTGGCCGGGGCCGCGGCCCTGACCGGCCGGGACCAGGCGGCCAAGGCGGCGGGCCTGCTGCTCCTCCTCGGACCCAACCTGATGGCCGTCCTGCTCACCGCCGGCCTCGGCACCTCCTGGCGGGCGGGCATGGAACGACTGCAGCCCGAAGGCGGCGGGATGCTCGGCATGCTCGGCGGCATGGGTGCCGCTCAGGGCGACGCGGCGGGCAAGGACAAGTCCGTCGACCTCGGAGGCTGGTCGGGCGCCGGAGTGCCGCTGTGGCTGATCGCCATGGTCCTCATGCTCCTCCTCCTGGTGATCGCCGGGTACGTGGCCTCCGCCCGCACCCCGGCCCGCACCCCGCGCGAGGACTCCGAGGCACTGCTCGACCGCCACGCGGAGATCGCCCTGCGCACGGGCATCGTGGTGGGCATCGCGGCACTGTTGCTTCCCCTGCTCGCGCAGGGGTCGGTGCGGATCGGCATCAGTCTCATGGGCAACGAGATGGGCGGCATGACCGGGGGACTGGACGGAGGGATGGGACTGTCCGCACTGACCGGCTTCGTCCTGGCCGCCCTCGCCTCGTACGCCGGCAGCCGCCTGCACAGTCGGCGCGCCCGGCGTTCGGGCATCGCCCCACAGCGGCCCGGCAGCACGAACCGACGACCGACCGCGACCCGAACCGCCACCCGGGTCCCGTCGGACACGGTGTCGTGAGCCCCATGTGATCTCCTGAGCAGGTCCCCTGTCGGCCCAGTCCCCAGTCCGTGAAGGCGGCGATCCACACCATGGCGGCATCCGCACCTACCCCGCACTCCGTGGGTCGCCCCCGCCGGCACCACCTGCTCGTCGTCGACGACGAGCCCACCGTCCGGGAACTGCTGCGCACCGCACTGAGCTATGCCGGCTTCGACGTCGACGCCGCCGCCACAGGTCAGGAAGCCCTCGACCTTGCCGCGGCTCGCACGCCGGATCTCGTCCTGCTCGACGTGATGCTCCCGGACATGGACGGCTTCGAAGTGATCCGCCGCCTGAGGGCCAAGCCCCGCTCACCCCTGCCCGGCCGGGGCGGCGACGTGCCCGTACTGTTCGTCACCGCACGGGACGACCGCCAGGACCGGCTCCACGGCCTGCGCCTCGGTGGCGACGACTACGTCACCAAACCCTTCGACCTGGAAGAACTGATCGCCCGCATCCAAGCCGTCCTGCGCCGCACCCAGGGAGAGCAGCCCGCCCGGATCACTGTCGGCGACCTTGAACTGGAACCCGAGAGCCACCACGTCACCCGGGCGGGACGGACCGTGCGGCTGTCGCCGACCGAGTTCCGCCTTCTGCACTTCCTCGTCGCCAACGCCGAACGGACCATGACGAAGAACCAGATCCTGGACGCTGTGTGGGAGTACGACTTCGGCGGCGACCCCAGCATCGTCGACACGTACATCAGCTATCTGCGCCGCAAGGTCGACCGGGTCGAGCCCAAGCTGATCCACACGATCCGAGGCGTGGGCTACGTGATCCGCGAGCCCCGGCCGTGAAGCGCCCGACCTGGTGGCCGACCAAGAGACGGCCGAGCAGGCTGTCCCTCCGCACCCGCCTGCTGTGCCTGACCACGGCCTTGGTCGCGGTCGGTCTCCTCGGCACCGGCGTGATCGTCACCACGGCCCTGCGCGGCTACCTCCAGGACCGTGTCGACGACCGGCTCGTCCTGACCGGGCAGATCGCCGCCCGACTCGCCCCGCCCGCCGGAACCGAGACCCCGCCGGGCGTGCAGGCGCTCAGCGTCCTCGGCGACACCACCGTGACGTATCTGGACGACGAGGGTGCCACCACCAGGGAGTTCGAAACGAGCACCGTACCCCCGGGCGGCGGTCCCGAGCTCCCGCCCCTCGACCGTGCGGCCGTCCTCGCCCACGAAGGCCGGCCCTTCACCGTGCCCTCGAAGGACGGCGACCACGAGTGGCGGGTCATCGCCCTCACCCAGCCCGCCCAGGTCTTCCCACCCGAAAGGGCCGAGGACCGGGGCAGCGTGGTCGTGGCGACCTCCCTCGACGAGGTCGACCGCACCGTCACCAAGACCCGCAACCTCTCCCTCACGGTGGGGGCCGCCCTGCTCGTGCTGCTGGCCGTCGCCGGCTGGTTCGCCGTCCGCTCCGGGCTTCGCCCCCTGACCCGCATCGAGGAGACCGCGACGGCGATCACCGCCGGCGACTACTCCCACCGCGTCCCCGAACTGGCGGCCCCCCACACCGAGGTGGGGCACCTGACCGCCTGCCTCAACCAGATGCTCGACCGGATCGACACGGCCTTCCAGGCCCGCTCGGAGGCTGAGGCACGCACCCGGCGCTTCTTCGCCGACGCCGGGCATGAACTCCGCACGCCCCTCGTCGGCATCAAGGGCTACACCGACCTCTACCGCATGGGCGCCCTGCCCACCCGCGAGGACGTCGACCAGACCATGACCCGGATCGCCGCCGAGTCCGAACGCCTCACACGCCTGGTGGAGGAGATGTTCCTCCTGGCCCGCCTCGACGAGGACGCGGTCTCCGCCCGCGAACCCGCTCTCGATCTCGACCTCGCCCCCATGGACCTCCGAACGCTGGCCGCCGACGCGCTGCACGACGTACAGGCTCTGGACGCGGCACGTCCCGTGACCCTCACGGGTCCAGGCGGCGGAAAGCCCGCCACCGCCCCCGCCGTCGCCGACGAATCCCGGCTCCGCCAGGTCGTCACCAACCTCATCGGCAACGCCGTCACCCACACCCCGCCCGGCACGCCGATCCGTATCGGCGTCGGCACGGCGGCCGACCGGGCAGTCCTCGAAGTCGCCGACGAGGGACCGGGCCTCACCCTCGCCGAACGCGACCGCGTCTTCGACCGCCTCTACCGCACCGACGACTCCCGCGCCCGCACCACCGGCGGCTCGGGCCTCGGCCTCGCCATCGCCCACGCCCTCGTCACCGCCCACGACGGCCGACTCACCCTCGACACCGCACCCGGCCAGGGCTGCACGTTCCGCATCGAACTGCCGCTGCCCGACGCGTCACAGCCAGAAGCGGACGGCAGCGGGTGAGGCACCGTCCGTGTCACCCTCTGCGATGGGTCCCGAAGGCGGTGCGCCGTAGAGACAGTGGCGAACCGGGTGGAGGAAGGCCCTGATGCACAGGCATGACGCGTGCTGGGGCGACAGCCTCATCGTGGAGACAACTACGGCTACGAGAACCCCGGCACGCTCCTCCTCGGCCGCAGCGTCGTCGGCGGCGCCGCGTACGTGGGCGTCTTCAACGGCATCGTCGCCGTCCGCGACGGCGCCCGACGCACGGCGGGGGGGGGGGGGGGGGGGGGGGGGGGGGGGGGGGGGGGGGGGGGCGGAGGGGGGGGGGGGGGGGAGTGTGCCGGGCTGGTTTTCT